>NZ_CP121197.1:4289521-4604442 GCF_029625215.1 Aurantibacillus circumpalustris | reverse complement strand
CATTTTAAAAAAAAGTTTTAAATATTTTGTTGTTATAAGTAATCAACGGTATAGTGTTTGTAAATATAGTGCGATTATTTGTTTTTGCAATAGGAAATTTTAAAAAAAAGTTTGCGAATATTTTTGTTTCCGCTTGCAATTTCAATATTTTTTTATTTAGACCCATATATTTTATGAATGATAGTATTCTGTATTGATTTTTCGTTATATAGGCCTTAGAAATTAATCTCGTTAAAATTTGATTATTATTCCTTATTAATGAAGTTTTTTGTTTCTGAATTTCCAACTATGTTAAAAAATATTTTAATTTCAGCTTCAGTCTGTATTGTTAGAATTTAGGTACTTTACAAAAGATGAGCAACGCAATTCTTGTAAAATAAGAACTCAAAAAATAACATAAATATTTTTTTTGATTTTACTATCCTGATGCAATTAAGAAAGTTTTTAATTGTTTTTTTGATGTTATAACTTATAATAAATCGGTTTATTATAAACAGATCTTGTTTTACACCAACACTATTAAATTTTCTTTCCACAATGAGGTATTCGTTTTAAGAAAATATTTTATCAAATGGGTTTGACAATCTCGGTAAATTTGTTTAAACTAATGCATATGATAAAAGCAGAAACAAAAATAAGAGTTCGATATGGCGAAACCGATCAAATGGGCTATGCTTATTATGGAATTTACGCACAGTATTATGAAGTGGGAAGGGTTGAAGCAATGCGTGTGCTGGGTTTTAGCTATAAGGAAGTTGAAGCGCGTGGAATCTTAATGCCAGTGATTGACTTTACTATTAATTATAAAAAACCTGCCTACTACGATGATGAAATTACCGTGGTGACGCGCTTAAAAGAAAAACCTCAGAGCATTAGAATTCCGTTCGATTACGAATGTTATAATTCAAAAGGTGAATTGTTAAATACCGGTAAGGTCACCCTTGTTTGTCTGGAAAAATCTACCAATAAACTTTGTCCAATCCCTGATTGGTTTTTAGATGCTTTTGACCCGTTTTTTCCCTAATACTGACTAAAAATTAGTATTTTCGCTGATCCAAAAGGTAAAAATGATTTCAACAAAAAAAATTCAAATGGTTGACCTTAAAGGTCAATATCAAAAAATAAAAAAAGAAGTAGACGCCAGTATTCAACAGGTAATTGATACTACTGCGTTTATTAATGGGCCAGCTGTTAAAGAATTCCAGACTGATCTGGAAAACTACCTTAAGGTTAAACATGTTATACCATGCGCCAACGGAACGGACGCGCTTCAAATAGCCATGATGGCTCTCGAACTTAAGCCAGGTGATGAAGTAATTACAGCTAGTTTTACTTATGTTGCAACTGCTGAAGTGATCGGCCTTCTTGGACTTGTTCCAGTGTTAGTAGATGTTAATCCTGATACGTTTGATATTGATCTCGATGCAATTGAACGTAACATTACACCAAAAACAAAAGCCATCGTGCCTGTACATTTATTTGGTCAGTCTGCGAACATGGAGAAGATTATGTTAATTGCAAAAAAGCACAATTTATTTGTAATTGAAGATGTTGCTCAGGCAATTGGCGGTGACTATTTTTTTGAGGATGGAAACAAAGCAAAAACAGGTACTATTGGAACAATTGGTTGCACTTCTTTTTTTCCAAGCAAAAATCTAGGATGTTACGGCGATGGGGGAGCCATGTTTACCAACGATGATGAACTTGCGAAAAAATTAAGAATGATAGCGCATCATGGACAAAGTGTTCAATATAAACATGATGTGTTAGGTGTGAATTCTCGTTTAGACACAATTCAGGCCGCCATACTAAAGGTGAAATTAAAACATCTAGATGAATATGCGGCATCGCGTAATAAGGTTGCAGAGCATTATGACAATGCCTTTGCGAATCACCCAAAACTTAAAACACCAACCCGCTCAAAGCACTCTAACCATGTTTTTCATCAATACACATTGAAACTAACTAATATTGATAGAACAAAATTACGTGAACAACTGGCCGAGCGAGGGATTTCGTCAATGGTATATTATCCTATCCCATTGCATTTTCAAAAAGCCTTTGCAAGTGATAGAAATAAACAAGGAGATTTTCCGGTAACCGAAAAATTATGTGAACAGGTTTTATCTTTACCAATGCATACGGAGTTAGATGAAGACACTTTGAATTATATAACAAAAACCTTTTTAGAATTAATAGGATAATCTCTTGTTACATGATGTAATGAGTTTATTCGTGAATCTTCAAATTTTAATTTAACAAATTCTCAATATTAAAAAATATGAAAATTACAGTTGTGGGAACGGGATATGTGGGTTTAGTAACAGGAACTTGTTTTGCTGAGGTTGGCGTGGATGTTACCTGTGTTGACATTGATCAAAAAAAAATTGATAATCTCAATAAAGGAATTCTACCTATTTACGAGCCAGGTTTAGAAGAAATGGTTTCTCGTAATGCGCTAAAAAAGCGTTTGCATTTTTCAACGGCTTTGCCTGAAAGTATCAAAGATTCTGAGGTTGCTTTTATTGCGGTTGGAACTCCTCCAGATGAAGACGGTTCTGCGGATTTAAAATATGTTTTAGCTGTTGCAGCTGGAATTGGACAGCACATAGAGAAACCACTAGTTGTTGTTACAAAGTCTACCGTGCCGGTTACAACGGCAGAAAAAGTACGTAAAGCATTGCAGGCCGAATTGGACAAACGAGGAGTGAAAATAGATTTTTATGTAGCATCTAATCCGGAGTTTTTAAAAGAAGGCGCAGCAATTGAAGATTTTATGAAACCCGATAGAATTGTTGTTGGCACTGATCGTACCGAAGCTGAAGAGATAATGAGAAAATTGTATAAGCCTTTTTTATTAAACGGCCATCCAATAATTTTTATGGATATTCCAAGTGCCGAGATGACTAAGTATGCTGCAAATGCGATGCTTGCAACAAAGATTAGTTTTATGAATGATGTTGCAAATTTGTGTGAGATAATGGGTGCAGATGTAAACATGGTGCGTAAAGGAATTGGAAGTGACGGAAGAATAGGGCATAAGTTTATTTATCCGGGAGTTGGTTACGGGGGAAGTTGTTTTCCAAAAGATGTAAAAGCGCTAATCAAAACTGCTAAAGAACAAAATTATAACATGCGTATTTTAAACGCTGTTGAAGAGGTTAATGAAGCACAAAAAGAAGTATTGTTCAATAAAGTAAGAACGCATTTCAATAATAATTTAAAAGGTAAAACTTTTGCATTATGGGGCTTATCATTTAAACCAAAAACAGATGATATGCGTGAAGCGCCTAGTTTAGTAATTATTGAGAAATTGTTAAAAGCTGGCGCAAACGTTGTGGCCTATGACCCTGTGGCTATGCATGAAGCGCAACGCATAATCGGTGATACAATAGCCTATTCAACAGATATGTATGATTCTTTAAATGGAGCGGATGCATTATTGATAGTTACTGAGTGGCCAGAATTTAGATCTCCCGACTTTGAAGAAGTAACAAAACGCTTAAACTCAAAAGTTATTTTCGATGGAAGAAATATATTTGACACCAACGACATGAAAGCTTTAGGTTATAGTTATTATTGTATTGGAATTAAGACGAATTAATTTTGGAAAAAGTCATTAAAAAATTTAAATTAAGTGAAGAGCCAAGTGATCTGAATTTTTGGCTAACTAAAAGCTATACCGAACGTTTAGCTGCTTTAGAAAAGCTTAAAGAGCATTATATTCAATTTTTTTTAGATGGGAATAGACCAGGATTTCAAAGAGTTTATAGAGTTATTAAATAAACACAATGTGGAATACCTTGTTGTTGGCGGTTACGCTGTGGCAATGTATGGCTATCCTCGTTATACCGGTGATATAGACTTCTGGGTTAAGCCAAGTACTTCAAATGCAAAAAAAATCATTTTGGCACTCAACGATTTTGGTTTTGGTGGATATGATATATCGGAAAATGATTTTTGTGAGGTAGACAATGTAGTACAACTTGGTTATCCTCCAAATAGAATAGATATTATTACTGGAGTTACCAGTTTAAATTTTGATGATTGTTTTCTGGCAAAAAAAAACATTGAAATTGAAAACGTGACAGTGAATTTTATTAGCCTATTTCATTTGAGACTCAATAAAAGCGCCACAGGAAGAGATAAAGATAAAAATGATCTAAATAATTTGCCAGAAAAGTAATGACTGGAATTTTCACTTTGAAAATCAAATATAAAATTAAACTATGCAAAAAAGAATATTGATAACAGGGGCAGCAGGATTTTTAGGATCACATTTATGTGACCGATTTATTAAAGAAGGTATGAGCGTTGTAGCCATGGATAACCTTATTACAGGCGATCTTAAAAACATTGAGCATTTGTTTAAACTTGAACAATTTGAATTTTATCACCACGATGTTTCAAAATTTATTCATGTACCGGGTCAATTAGATTACATTTTGCATTTTGCATCGCCGGCAAGTCCTATCGACTATTTAAAGATTCCGATTCAAACCTTAAAAGTTTCATCTCTTGGTTCACATAATGTTCTTGGTTTAGCACGTGTAAAAAATGCAAGAGTTCTGGTAGCTTCGACCAGTGAAGTGTATGGCGATCCGCACGTACATCCGCAAACGGAAGAGTATTGGGGCAATGTAAATCCAGTAGGACCGCGTGGTTGTTACGATGAAGCTAAACGTTTTATGGAGGCTATTACCATGGCCTATCATGATTATCACGGATTAGAAACACGTATTATTAGAATATTTAATACCTATGGGCCAAGAATGCGACTGAACGATGGTCGCGTTTTACCAGCTTTTATTGGTCAAGCTTTACGCGGTGAAGATCTTACCATGTTTGGTGATGGTTCGCAAACGCGAAGTTTTTGTTATGTTGACGATTTAGTGGAAGGAATTTATAGATTGTTAATGAGTGATTATCACTTGCCTGTTAATATCGGTAATCCAAGCGAAATTACGATTAAAGAATTTGGCGAAGAGATTTTAAAATTAACTGGTGCTAAACAAAAATTAATTTCATTACCACTTCCAAAGGATGATCCGAAGCAACGAAGACCGGATATTACAAAAGCAAAAGAAATTTTGGGTTGGGAACCTAAAGTGAGTAGAGCGGAAGGATTGAAAATTACGTATGATTATTTTAAATCATTGAGTAAAGATGATTTGAATAAAGTTGAACACAGAACGTTTAATTAGCCTTTATTCTTTTTTTTTAGTTTTTTACTATTTTGAGTTATCATTGTATGAGGCATGTGTCTCTCGATAATCCAGTTCTTTTTTGGCTTCTGTTTTGAGTTTATTTGAAACTTTTGTTTTGAGAAAATCACATTTACAGATAAAGAAATCGGTATAGTTAAAAAAGAAAAAACACCAATTTGCGCAAAGGTGCCAGCTGAACTTACTTCTCCAGCTGAAACCGAAGCTAAAATACCTGCAAATCCAACAGCCATTCCAAACAAGGTTGCGTTACTAGAAATTGAACTAAGCGGTTCTCGTTGATTATAAATACCTGTTATGTATTTTATTGGAATCTTGATTCTCAAACTCGTATCCAATAGTAATGGGGCAATGTAATGCAAGGTGTCGGTATATTTTTTGTAAAAATTATGCTCTACATATTGATCTGATTCCAGTATGAGTGTATCTGAAATATAACCTACAAAAACTCCCCAAACTGCTCTGTTGATGCTATCGTTGCGCAAAGCTTTACATTGGCTAAATACAGCTATTTCATCGCCCTCTCGAATTACTTTTCTTTTTTTTCCGTTTTTTAAAACCACCTTATCCATTATTATAGCGTCATCACCTTTTTTTCGAACGTAACGCGAACTATATTTCAAGGAAAAGTCATAAGCTTTTTTACCAGCTGGTTTTTTTATGTTGTAATTGAGCGTTTTTACTGAATCTATGAGATCAGACTTTAGTGAAAGTGAATTTTTTTTAAAAAAATAGGTGAAACTAGAGTCTGCATTTCTTTTTTTTAAGTTTTTGAGAATGACTTTACCTGAAGGTGAAAATTTAATTTCTGTGGCTGGTTGATTTGTATTATCTCCAGAGATGGAGAAATTATCAGAATTGAAATCACAAGAACAATACCAAATTTTTGTAACCAAGTCTTGTTCTGTTTTTTGTGAATAAAAGCTTGGGTAAAATAAAATAAAGAAAAGGGCTATGAAAACTAATTTTGACATTTGATTTTAAATCTATATAAATGAATTCAATTAGTTATTTCGTTTCGTATTTTTCAATAATTGCTCTAACAAGCCTATGCCTGATCACATCAGTGTTGTCTAACTCTATAATGCTAATGCCCTCAACTTTTTTTAATAAGCTAAGCGCTTGCAATAAACCACTCGACTGCTTACTTGGAAGATCGATTTGGGTTGGATCGCCTGTGACAATAAATTTGGCATTCGCCCCCATCCGTGTTAAAAACATTTTCATTTGACTCTCAGTAGTGTTTTGCGCTTCATCTAAGATAACAAAGGCATTATCAAGAGTACGGCCTCTCATAAAGGCTAAGGGTGCAATTTGTACTGTGCGACTCTCAAGATATTGATTAAGTTTTTCTGTAGGAATCATATCATTCAATGCATCATAAAGTGGTTGCATGTAAGGATCAAGCTTTTCCTTCATGTCGCCCGGCAAAAAACCAAGATTTTCACCCGCTTCAACTGCAGGTCTTGTGAGAATAATTCGTTTCACCTCTTTGTTCTTTAATGACTTTACAGCAAGCGCTACAGCGGTATATGTTTTTCCAGTGCCGGCAGGACCAACTGCAAAAAGCATATCGTTTTTCACGATGCCACTAACCATTTTGCGTTGATTTTCTGTTTTAGCCTTAATAACAAGTCCGCTATTACCAAATAAAATAATATCATTACTTAAGGCTTCATCTTTCAATTCAACAATGTTGTCTCCTGTTTGGCCTAGCAAGCGTTCTATTACTGTATCGGTAAGCACGCCACTTTTATGGTAATGGTCAACAAGAAGTTCAAGTTTTTTTTCGAAACGAGTAATTTCTTTCTGGTCACCAATTACCTTTAATGAATATCCGCGAGCAACTAATTTAAGTTTCGGAAAATGTTTCTTAATGACGTTAAGTTTTACATCGTTCACACCATAAATTTCAACGGGTTCAAGGCTATCAAGGGTAATTATTTTTTCATTCATAAGTGAAGCTTTCATTCAGGGGGTGTAATTTGTTTATAACCCTGTTAATCTCTCATCAAGTTTAAAAAATTAAGCGCATAAATAATAATTATTTTTGAACAAATGAGCATTATTACTTTAACAACAGATCTAGGCTATCGCGATCCCTATTTGGCTATTGTTAAAGCTAAAATTATCGGATCTAATCTTACTCATCATATTATTGATTTAAGTTGCGATATAAAAGAAAATAATATTTCGGATGCCGCATTTATCATCAAAAACTCACTGCCACATTTTCCGGATGATAGTATTCATTTAGTTGCGGTGAAATTTATTATGGATCGCAGCAGTAATAATAAAACAAGTAACGCTGATAATTCGAGATACCTTGTAACGCGTTACAATAATCAGTTCATAATTTGTCCCGATACTGGCTTGTTTACTTTATTGGACGCTAATTTTAAAGAACCTGTTTACCAATTATATTATGAAGGCGCCAACAAACACCATTTTTTTTTGAAAGATGTTTTTGTTGACGCGGCCATTCACCTGTTACAAAAAAAGGACATTTTAGATATCGCTGTTTTAATTGACGATTATTACAAAGCCTTTCAGTTTGAAAGTTTTGTTAATGGAAATATTCTTCGAGGTAAAGGAATTTATGTTGATGATTTCGGAAATATTATTACAAATATTACGCAGGAAAAATTTTCAGAAGTAGTGGGAAAGCGTGATTTTTCAATCACTTTACCCGGAGCACGCATCACAAAAATAAACACCACATACGATGAGGTAAAATACGGTAATCCACTTGTGTTGTTTAACAGTTTCGGATATATGGAAGTAGCAGCAAATGGTAAAAGTGCTTTCAATATGCTTTGCCCAAGAGATATTGGCACTACATTTGATTTTAATTTAATAATTGAATTTTATGATTAAACGTATTGTAAAAATGAGTTTTGTGCCTGAAAAGGTAAATGACTTTAAAAATATTTTTAAAATTAATTGGAAATATATAAAAGGATTTGAAGGTTGCGAGCATGTAGAACTCCTTCAAGATAAGTTTAAGCCAAACGTTTTTTTTACTTTTAGTTTATGGAAAAGCGAAGATCATCTTAACGCTTATCGCAACTCCGAATTGTTTGAAAGTGTTTGGGGTGAAACAAAAGTTTTATTTAATGAAAAACCACAAGCATGGTCACTTAACGAACTAAAATTCGACTAAAACGCTTTTATCCTTTATCTTGTCCACCTTTTTAACGATAAATTCTCAAAATTTATTTATTAGTTCATTTGTGTATCTTTGCTCTTCATGGCTGAGTTATCAGATAATTTTGAAGACATGTATAAGGGGCATTACAAAATGCTTCGTAATGCAGCAGAAAATATTATTGGCGATGCTGATTCAGCGCACGATGTAGTGCAAGATGTTTTCGTAAAGCTTTGGAATAGGAGAGATGAGGTGTCAGCGATTCTTAATGTAAAAGCTTACCTATTTCGTTCTGTGATTAACACCTCGTTAACTTACCTCGAAAATAATAAAAATAAAACGCGAATTGGTGAACTAAAAATTGAATCCTCTGGAACAACAGATTCACCACTTTTGACAAAGGAGCTTGAAGTTAAAATTCAAACAGCGCTCAATAACCTTCCTCCAAAATGTAAGGCCATTTTTGCGCTAAGTAGATTTGAAGGATTAAAAAATAAAGAAATTGCAGAGCAATTGGGTCTATCTCTTAAAACAGTGGAAAATCAGATGGGAATTGCATTAAAAAAAATGAAAGAGGATTTAAAATATTATCTACCAAAAGAGTCCTTTTTTGTCTTTTTTTTGTTTGGATTTTCGGTTATTCTAGAGCTTTTCTAAATTTTAAATAAAAACAACAAATAAAGGGTGATTTTTAAGGCTTCATTATCAGTATATTAACAAAGGAGTTTGGTTTTTTTTGGGGGTGAGTCCTTGTTTTAGGGTCATAGATTCAAACCAAAGTACATAACCAAGGTTTTAAGGAGAACGACACATGCTAACAAATAAAAAAATACTTATTTCAAAATATCTTTCTGGTAATGCAAATGCCAAGGAAGAAAAAGAATTAATGGATTGGATAAAAACAGATCCAGCTAATCAAACCGAATTTAATCAATCTGAAAAATTGTGGAAGCTTTCGCTAAATCTTAAAGTGGATAAAGACGCAGATGTTGAAGGGGCGTGGAATGAATTTAAAGCATTAACCGAGGTTCAATCGGACATAAGAATGCGAAAAATTAATTTTACTTGGCTTAAAGTTGCCGCAGCGGCTGCTTTGTTTATAGTTACAAGTGTGGTTATTAAATTGTTTTTTACTGAACCAACACAGCCAGCTCCTTCTGTTGTTAGTGTTATGGTTGAACCTGTTTCAACTGAGCCAGAAATAGATATATTATCGGATTCTGATTTTGTTGATATAGATACCTTTGAAGTTGATGCTCCTGTTAAAACGAAAGTTAAGCGGAGAAATAAAGTGAAAGCTCCCGTGAACAAGGATCTGGCCATGATAACTGTAACCGCTGGCGATTCTATGGAGATATTTCAACTACCTGACAATAGCATTGTTTATTTAAACGCTAACAGTACACTAGAGTACCCTGAAAATTTCAATAAAACAAATCGCCGTGTTTCATTGAATGGAGAAGCTTATTTTGATGTTAAGAGGGATTCCGGACAATTTGTGGTTGCCTGTGAAAATACAATCATAAGAGGTAAAGGAAGTTTGTTTAATATAAAAAGTAGTAGTTCTGATAAGGAGGTTGAAGTGATTGTGGCAAGTGGAATGGTTGAGTTTTCTGGCATTGGCTATAAGGATTTTAAAAAACTCACACTTACATCGGGAGAATCTGGATATTACGATAAAGCAAAAAGCGACATTGTAAAAGCTAAGCACATCCGTAAAAATTACAAATGGTGGCAAAAGAAAAATTTGCGTGCAAGAATTAAGAATTTCTTTGATCGTTTATTTGGAAGAAATCAATAGTCGATTACTATTTTCTTCATTTAAAATTTTGTTTATAGTTTAAGTAAACCAGATAAAAATTAAAGAATAATTAAATTAAAATGTAATATATGAAAAAGGCCGTATTATTTGTTTTAGCGTTAATTTTGCTTTCGGCAATTACCAATGCAGGCGTGCCAGATAAGGTTCTGTTTAGTAAGAAATCACTTCGAGCGCAAGATGGTGTTTGTTATGATGAACATACTCATTTACTTAACTTCGGAGTTGGTTTTGGTAGTTTTTATAACAGAGGAATTGGTACTGGTTTTTCTTCAAGCACTTCGCCAGCCTTCAGTGTATCCTACGAACAAGCGTACCCTAAAAAACTTGGACCTGGTTATCTCGGTGTTGGTGCTTATGTTGGATTTATAACTTCGTATTCGCGTAACGACAACTATAATAACACGACTTATTATTATGAGCATAGATGGAATTATATGATGATTGCAGCTCGCGGTGTGTATCATTGGGATGTTTTGAATTTCAAAAAAGGGGATATTTACGGAGGTGTATTAATTGGTGTTAGAATTACAACTTACACTTATAAAAGTAATAGTAACGATCCTAACATCAATATATACAAACGAAACGATGCAGGAGTGCTTCCAGCCGGTTCTGTGTTTGCAGGCGCTCGCTGGTATTTAACAAAAAATATTGCTGTGTTTGGTGAAGCAGGGTACGGAGTATCGCTTTTAAACGGCGGTATTACCTTAAAATGGTAATAAAATTAGAACAATTTTTCTATTGCTATTTTAAACCACGAGGTAAATTCTTCAGGTTTATTTTTAATTTCATTTTTAATTTCATCCAAACTTAAGTACTTGTAGGCATTAACCTCCACTTTATTTATCTCTGGCTTTAAATCAGATGCGCCAACAAACACATGATCAAATTCATGTTCTGTTAAATCATTATTAAATTTAGTTTTATATATAAAATGGCTTTTATATTCTAATTCAGTTTCCATACCCATTTCTTCCATTAACCTTCTTTTAGCCGCATCATAAATGCTTTCCCCTGGTCTTGGGTGAGAACAACAGGTGTTCGTCCAAAGTGCAGCACTGTGGTATTTTGTTAATGCTCTTTGTTGAATTAACAACTCTTTTTTGGAATTAAAGATAAAGACAGAAAACGCTCTATGCAATACCCCTTGTTTGTGTGCTTCTAACTTCTCCATCTTGCCGATGGCATTGTCGTACAGGTCTACTAAGATAACTTCTTCTTTCACTTTTTAAATATATCACTAAAAAATGATTGATGCCTATATGTGGACTTTATTTCTTAAAACTCAATCAAATTGGCATTAGTGTTTGTAGTACTATAAGCTACTTACAATTGAAACATTGGTGAACCAATTAATTTGAAAAGTCGCCCACTTATTTATTCTTTTTTTTTAAATGGTTAAATTTTGGTTTAAATTAGTGAAAACAATTATTAGTAAACCCTGCCACATATTCACCTTTCTGTTAGCCATTCTCCTTTTTAAAGTTGAATCGCAACAATTCTTTTTTAAAAATTACAGTGTTGAAAGCGGACTTCCGTTTGTACAGGTTTCCTGTATGTATCAAGATAATAATGGGTATCTGTGGAGTGGAGGATTTGGCGGTTTGAGTCGATTTGACGGAAAACTCTTTTTGAATTACAATCTTAAAAGTGGATTAATAGATCATAATGTTAATGCAATTTGCGAAGACGATAAGGGCAAAATATTTATTGGAACAAATAAAGGAATTAGTGTTCTAATTGGAAGAACGTTTTTTAATTATAATAAAGTTGACAATGTAGTAGTTTCTCAGGTTAACTCTCTTTGCAAAGGCTATCATCATTCAATATACATAGGAACTAATAAGGGCCTATATATGTTTAAAGATGAAAAAATTAAACAGGTTAAAAAATTGGCTGGGTATAAAATTAATTGTTTATATAATCCTGATACAACTGTCATTTTTATTGGAACAGACAAGGGATTAATAGTATACGGTCATAATACATTTAATGTTTTAAACGCCGCAAATGGTTTAGCTGGTAATAAGGTAACTTGTATTACACAATTTAAAAATTATCTTGTAATAGGATCATCAAAAGGCATGAGTTTATATAATGTCAGTACCAGAAAGTTTACAAATTACTTTATCGAAAATGGTTTAATTGATGAAAATATAAGCGCTGTTTGTAATCAAAATAATCGGTTTTTATGGATTGGATCTCAGGGCGGACTGCTGCGTTTTGATGGAAAAGTTTTTAATTACTATAGTGTTGATAGTGATAATAATGGCAATCATATTAAATCAATTTTAAATGATCGTGAGGATAACATATGGCTTGGCACTCGAAGCGGACTTTACAGGTACCGTGATAATTCGTTTTCAACTTTTGATAAAATAAATGGACCTGGTAACGCATTTATTTTTCAAATATTTAGAGATAAAAAAAATAATCTTTGGCTCTGTTCTCAAAACAATGGCATTTATAAATACAGTCAGGGTTATTTTAAACGTTATAGCCCTAAAGATGGATTGAAGTCGGTTGTTTGTAAAGCCGGACTTGAAGATAACCTTGGGCATCTTATTTTTAGTTCTGGAACTAAGCTCATGTTATTTAAAAATGATCAGTTTAATTCTATTCAATTGCCAAAAGAGTTTAACGGACCATTTGAGAATATTTTTCAAGCCAGAGATAATACTATATGGATTGCGGGAAGTAATGGAGTAGCTTCATTAATCTGGAAGAATACTAGTTGGGAAAGTAAATACTACAACTTGCATGACAAACGCTCCTATCAAACGTATGGATTGTGTGAAGGACAAAATGGTGAAATTTATGTCGGAACCTCCCCTGCTGGCTTGTATAAAATAAAGGATGGTGTTGTAAGTAATTTAAATAAAGATTTCAATTTAAAAGAAGAAGATTTTTTTGCCTTAAGATTTTATAAAGGTTTTCTATTTGGCGCATCGCTGAATGGTGTTTTAGTAATTAACACTAAAACTCTCGAAAACCGATATATAAACGAAACGGATGGTTTAAATTCTAGTTTAGTTTACTCCATTGAGTTCGCGGAAAACAATGCCTCCATGTGGATTGGCACAAATCAGGGTGTTAATAAATTGGACATAAAACTCTTTCTTGAAAAAAACAAAGTGAATATTATTTCATACGGAAAGTTGCAAGGTTTTATGGGTGTTGAATGTAATTCTAATGGTATTTGGGAAGATAAAGATGGTACTTTATGGTTTGGAACGGTGAACGGCTTGGTAAAACATGAGCCATATAGCATAAAAAAGAATGATGTAAAAAATAAAACGCTAATTCAGAATATTCGTGTACTAAATGAAGATACTTTAGTAAAAGACAGTTTAGTTCTACCACATGATTACAATACTATTTCATTTTATTATCGTGGGGTGTGCCTTACAAATCCAGATAAGGTTTTGTATCAGAAAAAACTGGAAGGTCTAAGTGGAGATAAAGAATGGAGCATTCCAAGCACCGAAGATTATAGTAAGTATGCGAATCTGGCTCCTGGCAAATACACATTCAAAGTGAGATCTTCTAACAACGAAGGTATTTGGGATCTTTCTGAAACCAAATTTAGCTTTCGTATAAAATCACCATTCTATTTAACATGGTGGTTTCTGCTTATAGCGTTTATAGTTTTATTCTCAACTATTTATATAATATTTTCAGTTCGTGTTTATAACATAAAGAAGAAACAACGTTTAAATTATGAAAGAAAAGTAGAGATGAGTAAAATTGAATTAAAGGCACTAAGGTCGCAAATGAACCCGCACTTTATTTTTAACTCTTTAAATTCAATCCAACATTATATATTTAACACAAAGAGCGACGAGGCTATTAAATACCTGAATAAGTTTGCTCGTTTAGTAAGGATAATATTAAACAATTCTGAACGTCCAACGGTAACCGTAAGCGACGATATAGAAGCACTTAAATTATATCTGGAGCTAGAACAAATGCGGTTCGAAGACAAGTTTGAATATGAAATAATAATAGAGGATAGTGTAGATACTGATTACGACATTATGCCCCCTCTACTTATGCAGCCTTACGTTGAAAATGCTATCCTACACGGTTTAAATCCAGCACCTTACAAAGGAAAATTAACTATTCGTATGAGTTCTGAAAATAATTTTTTAATTTGTACCATTGTTGATAATGGGATTGGTAGAGAAAAAGCATCAGAGATCAGACGCACCATGCCCGTGAAAAGTTACCGACCTTTAGGTATGAAAATTACTGAAGACAGGTTAAGAATTTTAAATGAAATTAATAACTCAAAATTAAGTGTAACCATAACTGATTTAAAGAACATAAATAACCAATCTTTAGGAACTAAAGTTGAGTTATTTGTACCTCTTACAGGATAAAAAAACAATATATGATCAAAACATTGATAATTGAAGATGAGCAAAAAAGTTTGGATATGCTTGCAGGTATTATTCAAAAAAGTTGTCCCGAATTAAACATCGTAGGTCTAGCCCGAAATGTAAAAGAAGGGGTAGAGTTAGTGGAAACACTTCACCCTGAATTAGTATTCCTGGATATTAGCATGCCCGATGGCAGTGGCTTTGATTTGCTCGAAAAAGTGGCGGGTCATAAATTTGAACTTATTTTTGCAACTGCCAGCGACCAACACGCCATTCGCGCTATTAAATACAGCGCCTGCGATTATCTTTTAAAACCAATTGATATTGAAGAATTAAAAATTGCGGTAGATAAGGTAGTTAAAAAGAAGAGCGCTATTCCAAATATGGAAAATCTTCAGTTTCTAATTCAGCATTTGAAACGCGCTGATGAAAATTTCCAAAAAATAACGCTTCCAACAGGAAATGCATATGAAATAGTAAACATTAAAGACATTGTACGTTGCGAGGCGGATGGCAGTTATACCACATTTTATTTAAGTGATAAACGAAAATTAATGATTAGCGCCGGACTAAAACATTATGAAGAATTGCTTCCAGAAGGAGAGTTTATACGCGTGCATCACCATCATTTAATCAATATGAATCACGTGGTGCGATTTTTAAAAGAAGATGGAGGATACGCTATTATGAGTGATGGATCAAAAATTGAAATATCTCGTCGTAAAAAAGAAGCCTTTATGGAAAAATTGAATAAATCTTAAAAACAAGAAACAAGAAACAAGAAACAAGAAACAAGACATCTTGACTCTCGCATCTTGATTCTTGTGTGCTCACCCACTTATAAACTCAACTAAACCACTTATTTAAATCAGCTAAATCCAGCTTTAAAACCGCCTAATTTTACTATACGTTCTTTATAGGGTTTTGTTTAGTTATAACAAAAATTAGAGCCATCCCGGATTATGGAGATTTTCCGTGGATGGCTTTTTTCATGACTCTAATCATTAGAATGCGCTGGAATTATGTTAAAGAAATATTAAATATTCAGCTCTCAAGCCCTTAAAACAAACGCTTTTTATAAATTCAAGAATAAAATCGTATATTTGCCCGAATTTTAAAACCTTAAAATTCATTTTCAATGGCTTCCAATTTTTTAACTAACAAGTTTGTTCCTGAAGGGCTAACTTACGACGATGTATTATTAGTACCCGATTATTCGGAAGTGCTTCCAAGAGAAGTTACAATTGCTTCATACTTTACAAAAAAAATAAAATTAAATACACCAATTGTATCTGCCGCAATGGATACTGTTACTGAGCATAGTCTTGCTATCGCTATTGCTCAGGAAGGGGGAATAGGAGTGCTACATAAAAACATGACGATTGCCGAACAAGCCGATCAAGTGCGTAAGGTGAAACGAAGTGAGAGTGGAATGATTCTCGATCCTGTTACTATTAATGGTGAAGCGAGTATTGGTGACGCTGTAAAATTAATGACTGACAATAAAATTGGCGGTATTCCTATTGTAGATAAGCAAAATAAATTATTGGGCATTGTTACCAGCCGTGATTTAAGGTTTGAGAAGGATTTCAAGAAACCTGTTATTCAAGTAATGACTCCAAGTCAACAGTTAATTACTGGACCTATTGGAATTACGCTCAAGAAGGCAGAAGAAATTTTACAAGAACACAAAATTGAAAAGTTACCTATTGTAGATAAAGCCAATAAATTGATTGGTTTGATTACCTACAAGGACATGATTAAAATGAAAGTACGTCCAAATGCAGCAAAAGATGAAAGGGGACGTTTGCGCGTGGCAGCGGCGGTTGGAGTTACAGCCGATACCATGGAGCGTGTAGACGCTTTAGTTAATGCAGGTGTAGATGCTGTAATTATTGATACAGCTCATGGACATAGTAAGGGTGTTATTGAAAAATTAAAAGAAGTCAAGAAAAAATATAAAAATCTTCAGGTAATTGTTGGAAACATTGCAACCGGAAAGGCAGCATTGGATCTTGTGAAAGCTGGTGCAGATGCTGTAAAAGTTGGAATTGGTCCAGGTTCTATTTGTACTACACGTATTATAGCAGGTGTGGGCGTTCCGCAGTTGTCTGCAATTCTTGATGTGGCTCACGCTTTAAAAGGAACAGGGGTTCCGCTAATAGCCGACGGAGGAATACGTTTTACAGGTGATGTTGTGAAAGCTTTAGCCGCAGGGGCAGGAACTGTTATGATGGGCGGAATGTTTGCAGGTACTGAAGAAAGTCCTGGTGAAACAATTATTTTCGAAGGACGTAAATTTAAGTCTTACCGTGGTATGGGTTCACTAGAGGCTATGCAGAAAGGTAGTAAAGACCGTTATTTCCAAGACGCAGAAGACGATATCAAAAAATTAGTCCCTGAAGGTATTAGCGGTAGAGTGCCATATAAAGGAAGCCTCTCTGAAATTATATATCAGGTGATTGGTGGTGTTAAAGCAGGGATGGGATATTGTGGTGCCAAAGATATTAAGGCTTTACAAAATGCTAAATTCATACGTATTACGGCAGCGGGTGTTAAAGAAAGTCACCCGCATGATGTGGTGATAACACGCGAAGCCCCAAACTATAGTAGATAAAAGAAATGTTGAATTATAAATTATAAATTTTGAATTCATTTAACATTCAAAATTTAGCATTCAAAATTTAGAAGAATGGTATTACCAATAGTTGTTTATGGAGACCCGGTACTTAGAAAGGTAGGGGTAGATATTGATAAAAATTATGAAGGACTTGATCAGTTAATAAAAGACATGTTCGAGACCATGTACAAGGCTAAAGGTGTTGGGTTAGCTGCACCTCAGGTAGGAAAAGCTATCCGCTTGTTTATTGTTGACACTGAGCCTTTTTCAGAGGTGGATGAAGAAGATGATGAAGAAGATGCTGAGTTTACTCCGGCGCAAAGAAAAGAACTAAAAGCCTTTAAAAAAGTATTTATCAATGCGCGAATTCTAAACGAAGAAGGTGTTGAATGGAAGTTTAATGAAGGATGTTTGAGTATTCCAAAAATTAGGGAAGATGTGAGTCGGATGCCAGATGTGGAAATAGAATATTACGATGAGAAATTTGTAAAACACGTTGAAAAACACAATGGTGTTATTGCGCGTGTAATACAGCATGAATACGATCACATTGATGGAAAATTATTTACTGATAAAATAAGTCCTTTTAAAAGAAAGATGATTTCAGGAAAATTAAACGATATAGCCAACGGAAAAATCTCAGCGGATTATAAAACTAAAGTATACAAACCAAAGAGATAATATGAGAATACAAGTTGCGTCTATAATTTTAATTTCCTTTTTTCTGGTTTTTGTTTCTTGTACCGATAATACAAAAAAGGAAGAATCAGAACAAAACAAAGTAGTTAAATCGGATTCCAATCAACGTCTTGCAAAAAATTTTCTAACCGATTGTAAAAACATGCTGAATGCAGCTAGGAAAGCTGACAGCATTCTTTTAAACGAAACGGAGGTAAATACAGTGTCAGCTAATAAGGCAATTAAAGCGTTTACGGATTTCGCATTTTATTGCCAGAGTGATACCATGTGCCCTATTTATCTGATAAAAACTGCACAAGTTGCAAGAGCGATTAATAATATTCCGCAAGCGAAAGTGGCATTAGATCAATGTATTAACATGTATCCAAATTTTAAAAACCGTCCCGCTGCACTATTTTTATTAGCACAATTGTATGATGAAAATACCTACTTAAACAATGAGGCCGAAGCAAGAAAAATTTACGAAGAAATTATTAATGAATATCCAAAAAGTGATTGGGCTTTAAGTGCAAAAGGAGCCATTAGTTTTATAGGTAAGTCTGACGAAGAAATTTTAAGAGAATTAAAAAAGAAACAAAAGAAGTAGTTTTATTGAATCAACATTCTGATTTTTTTTACATGGAACAAAATAGTCTTATCCCAAAACAACTTATTACGATAGGAATTTTAGGTGCAATAGCTGTCGGCCTTGGAGCTCTTGGAGCACACGCTTTAAAGAATCAATTACCACGCGGTTTAATTACAGTGGATCAATTAAATGGTTTCGACACTGCTGTTAAATATCAAATGTATCATACACTAGCGATGTTACTTGTTGTAATCTTAAAAAAATCATATACCAATAAGTTTCTAAACACCGCGTACCATTTGTTTTTCTGGGGAATTATTTTGTTCAGTGGATCGTTATATTTTTTATGCACTAGAAACTTAATTGGAATGGATGGTTTAAAGCTTCTCGGTCCAATCACTCCAATCGGAGGTCTTTTGTTTGTTGCCGGATGGTTGAGTTTGAGCTTCTCAGCTTTTAAAAAAGGTTAAAACAATTTATTTGGTCTAACAATTGAAGGCTATGAATAACTATTGACAGACATTGACCAAACTTTTACTATTAATACTTAACTTTCAATTTAAAATCTATCATTATGCAACGAATTTTATTTTTCATTACTGGGGCTTTATGTTTATTAATTGTGTCTTGTAAATCTCAAGAAAAAGCAAACCAAGAAAAACCGAACTCTGTACCTCAAGTAACAAAAGAACCGACTGTATATGACGGCGTAACGGATAATGCCTGTGCTATTGAGGTAGCTTTTGGAAGTTATGGTGCAGGCATTGACGGCCCTACTTATGAAAAAGTTAAAGCTGAAATTGAAAAGTTAAAGTTAAAATCAACATCAAAAAGTATTGGCCGAGAGGGCGAAATACGAATATGTTTACCACTTACTGAAATAAAAGGCAATGAAAAAACTGAATTTATTGACCAGTTGAAAAAAATCGTAAAAGAGGGTCAACTAGTCTCAGTATCAATAAGATAAAAAAAATATAATTGTGGAAAAACAGCCTCGAAAGACGCTTTTTTTTTCGTAATTTTGCGCTCTATTAACCTTTATATTAAAGAATGAACGAAATTGGAATAAAAGCAGAGAATGCTTCAGTCGCACAACTTGGCCTTTCAAATGTTGATATGGCGTACTGGAATCTTCACCCAAGTGAACTAATTGAAGAGTGTATTGTAAGGGGTGAAGGAGTTTTGACAGATGTTGGCGCTTTGGCCATTGATACCGGTGAATTTACTGGACGTTCCCCTAAAGATAAATTTGTTGTTTATGATGAAAACACCAAAGATAGTGTATGGTGGGGTGATGTAAACAATCGTTTTGAGTCAGATAAATTCGATGCGCTTCATAACAGAATGCTTGCGTATTTAGGTAACAAAGAAATTTTTGTTCGTGACGCTTACGTATGTGCTGATCCAGCTTTTCGTTTAAATATTCGCGTTGTTAATGAACACGCTTGGAGTAATTTATTTT
This sequence comes from Aurantibacillus circumpalustris, assembly GCF_029625215.1. Taxonomy (GTDB): domain Bacteria; phylum Bacteroidota; class Bacteroidia; order B-17B0; family Aurantibacillaceae; genus Aurantibacillus; species Aurantibacillus circumpalustris. Next base: position 4,584,516 of record NZ_CP121197.1, on the reverse strand, counting down.
CTTACAATTTATTTTTACGGCCAACTGCTGAAGAAATTAAAACCTTTAAACATGATTGGGTAATTATTAACGCACCAGGTTTTAAAGCTGATCCTAAAATAGATGGAACGCGTCAACATAATTTTGCAATTATCAATTTCACCAAAAAAACAATTTTGATTGGCGGAACTGGTTATACAGGCGAAATTAAAAAATCTATTTTCTCTGTTTTGAATTACATTCTACCTCATGAGAAAAAAGTATTAAGTATGCATTGTTCTGCTAACATTGGTAAGGACGGTGACACAGCTATTTTCTTTGGTTTATCAGGAACTGGTAAAACTACCTTGAGTGCAGATCCAAATCGTAAATTAATTGGTGACGACGAGCATGGTTGGAGCGACAAAGGCGTGTTTAACTTTGAAGGTGGTTGCTATGCAAAATGTGTAGACCTTACCGCAGAAAAAGAACCTCAGATTTTTAACGCTATTAAATTTGGCTCTCTATTAGAAAATATTGGTTTTCAAGAAGGAACCACAACTGTTGATTATGCGAATATCAGTAGGACTGAAAACACACGTGTAAGTTATCCTTCTGATTATATTCATAATGCAGTTTCCCCTGCCGTTGGAGATATTCCAAAAAATATTTTCTTTTTAACATGTGATGCATTTGGTGTTTTACCTCCGATAAGCAAATTAACTACAGGTCAAGCGATGTATAATTTTATTTCTGGTTATACTGCTAAGGTTGCAGGAACCGAAATGGGAATTACTGAACCAACAACAACTTTTTCTGCTTGTTTTGGAAAAGCATTTTTGCCATTACATCCTACAAAATATGCAGAATTACTTGGTGAGAAATTAAAAAAACATAAAGTAAATGTTTGGTTATTAAATACCGGCTGGGTAGGCGGTGCTTACGGTGTAGGTAGTCGTATTAAATTATCTTATACACGTGCTTTAATTACAGCTGCTTTAACGGGTGAGTTGGATAAAGTGGAGTTTAAAGAGACGCCTTATTTTAAATTAAATTTCCCTACAACTTGTCTTGGAGTTCCTTCAGAAATTCTAGAGCCAGAAAATGCTTGGAAAGATAAAGTTGAATTTAATAAAGTAGCGCAAAATTTGGCGAATTCTTTTGTAAAGAACTTCGAGCAATACGCTTCTGCTGCAAACGAAGAAATTCTTGCTGCGGCGCCAAAGGTAGAAGTTACTGCTTAAGTTTATCGAGATTTGTATTCAAAATCCCCGTCTTTTTAGATGGGGATTTTTTTTAACTTGTCTCAAGCGAATTCGAGGCTTAATTAACAAGTTCTGGCATAAAACTTGTTCTGTTTTAGACGTAAAAACTTTTGATATGAAAAAACTTGCCTACCTTCTATGTATAATCGCTTTAGCTAATTATGGTAATGCACAAACGCAAAGTCTCCCATACGTTGGTACACCAACTATTATTCCGGCATCGCCTACAACAAACGATATAGTTAAAATTGTTACGCATGTTACAACACCAAACCAAGGAATTGTAGTAGATTTAAATCATTCAGTAACACATAATCCCAAAGAAATAAAATTACACGGATGTTATTGGAATGGAATGCTCACAGCAACTCAAACCCATATAGACACTTTTGTTGTTGGACAATTACAGTCTGGAACTTACACCATAAACCATCAAACCTTTATGTCTTCCGGACAACAAATTTGTCACCACACAGATAGTAACTTTGTGCAATTCACATTAACAATTGGTCAAGTAACTGGTTTAAACGAGGTAAAAAAAATAAAAATAAATTCAGTATTTCCTAATCCTGCTAAGGATGTACTTTATTTCAAAAATAATTCGGAATATACCGGCGCTTTAATTTATTCTTCTATTGGTAGTTTAGTTAAAAAAATGCCCCTTTTAAATTCTGAGAATGAAATAAAAATAGATGAACTTCCCACAGGCGTGTACTTTATTCGATTCTCTAATACTAAATCAAGCGAGACGGTAAAGTTTATTAAGGCAGATTAATATGGACAATCTGAAATAATTGTCATTCAGAGAGTAGTCGAGAAGACAATTATTTCAGACATCCTTGTATCGATTTACATAACCGTTCCAGTAAAGCTAAGTGTCCTTGGACCGTCTTCTGCGTTGGTAATTACCGTTATCTGTTTTTTGAAAACACCTTTAGCGGCAGCATTAAAAACTGCTGAAATTTTCGTGCTTTCTCCTGGTAATATCGGTGTCTTAATGTAGTTAGTTGAGGTGCACCCGCATGACGCTTGAACATTGGTGATTAAAACAGGATTATCACCCACATTTGTAAATTCAAATTCAAGTGTTACTGGTTTATTCTGAACGATATCTCCTAAATTGATTTCAGTGTTTTTCCACTTGATGTTTCTTTTAATTTCTAATATTTTTTCTGAATTCAGTGAATGAGAGATAACAAGGCTAGGGCTGAAGGACAATAGCGCAGAAGCTATTACGATAGTCGAAAGTTTAAGTGTAGTTTTCATGATTGTTTTTTTTAAGATTAGTAAATAATTTATTTCTTCTTGCAAGAATTATATTACAAACATAGTATGGTAATTCCGCAAAGGCTGTTAAGCGAGTTCAAATAATTGTTAATGACATGTTAATGGCGATGGAATAGAATTTATTTTGAGTAATATTAGATTGTAAAATGAAACGCTTTAATTGAAACTAAATAAATTAAATAGTGTTATCGCACTCGGTCTTGTCGCTATTACAGGTATTTTGGTTGTCCAGTTTTTCTGGACAAAGCAGGCATTTAATAATGAAGGAAAAAAGTTTAGTCAAACCGTACATATTACTTTATTGCAAGTAGTGGACAGGCTCTATAAATTAAGTGACAATGAATTTCCTCTAAAAAACCCGATAAACAAGGTGGCAAATGATTATTACATTGTGAATGTAAATAATGACTTTGATGCACAGATTTTGGAATACTGCCTCAAAACAGAGTTCGAACGAGCTAATCTTCTATTAGATTTTGAATATGCTATCTATAAATGTGAAAGTGATGAAATGGTTTATGGTAACTATGTTTCTTTTCATAACAAATCAGAGAAGAAATCTTCCTTTCATTTCCCCAAACAGAAAAACTTGGTTTATTACTTCGCTATTCGCTTTCCAAACGAAACTGGTTACTTAATAGGTTCATTAAAGTTTTGGTTAGTGCTTTCAGGAATCCTTGTCCTTGTAATGCTGATATATGTGTATTCTATCTTCACCATTTTGCAACAAAAAAAATATTCAGAGTTGCAGCGAGATTTTATTAATAATATGACGCATGAGTTTAAAACACCTTTATCTTCTATCCTCATCGCTTCTAATTACCTTTACAAACAAGAAAAAATAAAAAACGATGAGAAACTGGCAAAATATACCGGTATTATTATTGGTCAAAGCAATAAGTTAAATAGTCACATTGAAAAAATACTCAACATCGCTAAATCTGATAGTGCGCCTTTAACGCTTGATAGAAAAGAAATAGAAATTTTACCACTTATAAATGATGTAATCGAGAATATACGCTTAAAACATGAAAATTTAAAAGTAATGATTGAAAGTTCAATCAGTGAACCGAAAATTTATGCAGACGAATTTCATTTCACGAATTTGGTTTACAATGTAATTGATAATGCTATTAAGTATTGCGAGAATTCGCCTGAATTAAGTATTTGTTTGACGAAAGAAAAAAATGGTTTAAAGCTAGAATTTAAAGATAACGGCATTGGTGTTTCTAAGAAAAAAATCCCCTTTATTTTTGATAAATTTTATAGAATTCCAAACTCCCGAAGTAATGAGGTAAATGGTTTTGGACTCGGTTTATATTATGTTAAGAAAGTGTGTTTGCTGCACGGATGGATAATAAAAGCCTTCAATAATCAAGTAAACGGTATTACTTTATCCCTTCAAATTCCTCAAAAACAATGAGTGCTATTAAAATTTTATACGCGGAAGATGATGAAACCCTTGCTTTTCTCACAAAGGATAATTTGGAACAAAGTAAGTATGAAGTAACGCACTGTACTGATGGGATTAGTTGCCTAAATTATTTCAAAAGTACTTCTTTTGATATTTGCATTTTTGATATCATGCTTCCAAAAATGGATGGATTTGAATTGACAACAGAAATCCGTAAGCTGAATCCAGATGTTCCAATTTTCTTTCTATCATCAAAAGTATTAAAAGAAGATAGAATAAAAGGTTTAAAACTCGGCGCTGATGACTATCTCATTAAACCTTTTAGCATTGAGGAATTATTATTAAAGATTGAAATTTTTCTCACGCGTTCAAAGAAAACTATTTCCACTGAGAGGTTGGAGTATTCTGTTGGCCCTTATGTATTCAATTCCAGCAATTATCTGTTGTATAAAGGAGATGAAAAGATAAAACTTACACAGCGAGAATCTCAGCTCCTAAAATTGTTTTTGGAGAATGAAGATAAAGTTTTAACGCGTGAAGAAATTTTAAAAAAACTTTGGGGCGATGATGATTATTTTTTAGGCCGAAGTTTGGATGTTTTTATTTCACGCTTACGCAAGCTACTTGCAGAAGATATACAAATTGAAAATTTGCATGGAATAGGATTTAGGTTTTCGATAAAAGCCATTTAATTCAAGAAAAACTCAAAATAAACTGGTAAGTGGTCTGAAACAGTACGAGCAGATTGCAAACTAGTGAAACTCTTATAAAAATGAATCACTCCCGATTTTGAAAACTTAATTTTTGTGGAATTGTAAAAAATATTATCGTATTCAGACGCTAAGCATTCATCCGACACGCACTCTCGCTTTAAGGATGTTTTTTGGTTTGTGAAAATGGGCTTGTATAAAAGGCCTTTAAGAGGATTAAAAACCGTATGAGATTCGGGGCAATTAAAATCGCCGGAAAATATAAAGGTTTTTGTCGGGTATTTTTCAGGTAAAAATTTAAAATATTTAATCTCAGTTTCTGGTTGTTTGTTTTTTGGAACTGCATGAAAAGCGCCGGCGGTAAAAATTTTCCCTTCAAAAATAAAATCCGCAAAATAAGGTTCTCTTTCAATTTCTGATTGATAGCAACTGTCCAACCAAGCCCTACCTAATTTTTTTAGGCGAGACGTTTTCCACAGAAAGGCATAGCGTTCAGAACTATTTGTTGATCCACTTGTAGGATCGCTAATACAATAATCCCAATCAAAACCTTTCTGATCTAAAACATCAACTAAACGAGCGACTGCCTGAGCACCGCCATTCCCAGCAACAACTTCAACAATAGCTACTACGTCAAACGGTTTTAAGGTATTTGCAATAAAATCAATCGCGCTGTCACTTTTTGATTTACCGAAATTTTCAAGATTCCAGGAGCAAAGTTTGATTTGTGAAAATAAACTTAGACTAAATTGAAAAAATATGAAGAGAAAAAAGACTTTTTTGAAACTCATACTGGAGTTTGAAGATAATGTTTTTCTAGTTAAACTTTTCATTCACCAATATACTTAGACCAAAAATTCTTTTATGTATACGTGGTTTTGCAAAGAAAATGCTTTTTGAATATAGGCGTATTGGGCTATACTTAAAAAGATGTATGACTATAACGCTTTTAGTATAGCTTCTTCAACATCTTTTAAAATAGTTGTTGCATTTGCCTTTACAAAAGTTCTTCCAGTTACTTTTTCGAACAACTCAATATAACGAGCGCTAATTTCATTTATCCATTTTTCATCCATCTCGGGAACAACTTGCCCTTCTTTACCTTGAAATCCATTCTCAATTAACCAGCGTCTAACAAATTCTTTACTGAGTTGTTTTTGTTCTTCACCTTTTTGTTGACGTGTTTCATACCCTTCTAAATAAAAATATCTTGAAGAATCTGGAGTGTGAATTTCATCCATCAAAGTAATTTCATTATTAAATAAGCCAAACTCATACTTGGTGTCAACCAATATCAACCCCATTTTATTTGCAATTTCTTGCCCGCGTTTATAAAGGGCTAAAGTGTATTTTTCTAATTGCTCGTAATATTCTTTACTGACAATGTTTTGTTTTATGATTTCTTCTTTGCTGATATCTTCATCGTGCCCTTCAGAGGCCTTGGTAGTAGGAGTAATAATAGGTTGTGGCAATTTATCATTTTCTTTTAATCCTTCAGGCAAAATAACTCCACACAAAATTCTTTTTCCTTCGCTATAAGTTCTGGCTGCATGACCCGCTAAATATCCACGCACAACCATTTCTACTTTAAAAGGCTGACACATTTTGCCAATACTAACATTTGGATGCGGCGTGGAGATTAACCAATTTGGAACAACATCACGGGTTGCATTTAAAAATTGTTCTGCAATTTGATTTAAAACCTGTCCTTTATAAGGAATACCCTTGGGTAACACGACATCAAACGCGCTTATGCGGTCGCTGGCGATCATTACTAGAATGTCTTTGTTAATCGTGTATACGTCGCGGACTTTGCCTTTATAATATGCGGTTTGCCCTGGTAGGTTGTAATTTGTTCTATCTAGTGTCATATGGTAATAGTCTTTAGTTTATAGTCATTAGTCCAAAGTCAATAGTCGTATCTGTTTACTCAGGCTTGTCAACTCCTAACTTATATGTCCTTATGTTTCTTATATGGTTTAATTTTTTAGTCAAAAAGTTTATAGTCTCTGGTCAATAGTTTAAATCGTCCACGTCACCAATCCCTGCTGAGTAAATTTAAAAGGTTGGATATTTCCTCCAATAGTTTCAATGGCTTTTGCTACTTTAATTTTAGTGACAGCTGGACAATAAAAAAACATAAAGCCACCGCCACCGGCACCGGATATTTTCCCACCTGTAGCTCCGTTTTCTAATGCAAGTTTATAAATAGAGTCAATTAAAGAATTCGAAATACTATTCGCCATGTCTTTTTTATTTTTCCATCCAAACTGCAAAATTTCTCCTATTTTATTTAATTCACCTCTTAATAAAGCGTCTTTCATTTGATGAGCTTGTTGTTTTAAATTATGCATCGCATCAACACTTTTGGTGTTTTTTTCGTTCACATTTTTTACTTGCTCGTTAATGATATTGGCTGAAAGGCGCTGTGTGGCTGTAAAGTAGAGTAAGAGATTGTTTTCTAATTCGTAAATTATTTCTGGTTTTAATTGCAAAGGATTAACAATTACTTTGTCTTTTTCAAAAAACTCAATATAGTTAATGCCGCCAAATGTAGCTGCATATTGATCTTGTTTGCCACCCGACATTTTAAGATCAACACGCTCTATTTCATAAGCTAAATGAGCAATGTCATATTTACCTAATGGCAGTTTTAACCATTCTACAAAAGCTCCTAATAAAGAAACTACAAGTGTGGAAGATGTCCCAAGGCCTGACCCCTGTGGAGCCTCAATATATGATGTTAAGCGAAAAGAAAGTGGTTCAAGTTTAAATTGTTTTATAATTCGGTTATACACTCCAATAAATAATTCGAAGCCTTCTACAATAGCTAATTCTTTTTCTGATTTTGTTTTTAAAACGTTTGCTGTACCATCAATTACGAATTCTATTTCGCCATTATTTAGTGGTTCTAAAGAAGCGTAAGCGTACAAATCTATTGTTGCATTGAGAATGGCGCCACCAAATAAATCAGAGTAGGGACTCACATCGGTGCCACCCCCAGCCAGGCCAATCCGTAAAGGCGCTTTGCTTCTAATAATCATGCGCCAAAAGTAATTAAAAAACCTCTATTAATGTAAAATAAAGGTTGTTGGAAAATAAGATTTTGTAATTTGTCACACTACGAAAACAGGTGTGCTTGGATATGTTCTTGATTGAGTTCTGGTCTATGAATTAGAGGTATTTTCTTCTTATTTCATATTTATAAACTGAAGTGGAATTTCATAATTTCCTTGTCTGCACAAGGCAATTACCGCTTGAAGATCATTAATGTTTTTACTGCTTACTCTGATAATCTCGTCCATTATCTGCGCAGTTACTTTTATTTTACTGTCCTTAATATCTTTTAATATTTTTTTGGAAGCTTCTCTTTCAATGCCCTGTCTTACTGTAATGTCCTTTTTTATCATAGGCCCGCTGGCATAGTGTTCTTTACTTTCATCTAAGCCGCGTGGATCAAGTCCCTGCTTAATCATGCGTGAGTGGATAGCATCCATAATAGCATCCAAACGCATATCGTTTTCGGTTATAACATTAATGAGCAGGTCTTTTTTGTTTAATTCGATGGTACTTTTACTGTCTCTAAAATCCCATCGGTTTAAAATATCTTTTTTTGCTACATTTACGGCATTATCTAATAATTGCGCGTCGAGTTTACTGGCTATGTCAAATGAAGGCATACTATTAAATTTAAAGTTCAAAAATAGGTATTTGATTTTAAACTACTAAATGAAGTGATTTTTTTGCGAATTAATTTTCTTAACCTACTGGGTTTAATTTTTGTTCTGGATTCTTGTGATTTCGATAAACACAATCATCTGCATACACTAAGAAAGCACATTGTTTATGTAATTGAGGACACTATAGGTGTTAAGCAAGGAACAGCCACTCCAATTGATCCCGATACTTCGTACATAGAATATATTTTTAAGAGCTATGATTTAGTGAATATAAAATCTATGGATTCTTCAATAAAGGTTAATCTAAGGTATTCGAGTACGAATAATTTTCTTAAATATAATTTTTACGATGGTTTGCGCAATGCCTATTTTAATTGTGAAACGGCAATTAAAGTGTGCGCGGCGCAATATTATTTAAAACAAATTAATCCCGACCTAGGGCTACTTATTTTGGATGCTTCACGCCCACGGCATATTCAGCAAATAATGTGGGATAGTTTAAAGATGCACCCAGATAAAAAAATGTTTTATCTATCTAATCCTGAAGAAACCTCCCTACATAATTATGGTTGCGCCGTAGACGTAACAATTATTAATACAGTAAATGATTCTTTATTAGAAATGGGTACAGATTTTGATTTTTTCGGAAATCTATCAGAGCCAATTTATGAAAAACAGTTCTTAAAAACAGGTGAGTTAAGCCTGCAAGCGTACAAAAACAGGCTGTTGTTGCGCAGTGTGATGGAAAGAGCAAAGCTAAATCCTATTACCAGTGAGTGGTGGCATTTTAGTATTTGCAAAAAAGATGAGGCTATTGTTAGATTTGCTTTAATAAAGTAACAAATTTCCCACAAAAGCGAAACAAATTAAATTGAAGTCGCATTTTGAATACTGCCCCATCTATTCTAACTTTAACTATTCATTATGGCATTTCAACTTACCTCCGAATTTCAACCGACAGGCGACCAACCTCTTGCTATTAAACAATTGGTTGACGGCATAAATTCTAACTCTAAACACCAGGTTCTGCTTGGTGTTACAGGTTCGGGAAAAACATTCACCGCTGCGAATGTTATTGCTCAGGTTGATAAACCTACACTCATTTTGTGTCATAACAAAACACTGGCTGCTCAATTGTATGGAGAATTCAAGCAATTTTTTCCAGACAATGCGGTAGAGTATTTTGTAAGTTACTACGACTATTACCAGCCCGAAGCTTATTTGCCAACAACAGGAACTTATATAGAAAAAGATCTTGCTATTAATGACGAAATTGAAAAATGCAGATTAAGTGCTTCTTCTTCTTTATTATCGGGTAGGAGGGATGTGATTGTTGTTAGTTCGGTAAGTTGTATTTATGGTATCGGTAACCCAACTGATTTTAAACAAAATATAATTGTAGTTGAAAAAGGACAAGTTATTTCGCGAAATAAACTTCTGTATCAATTTGTTGGATCTTTGTATTCGCGCACTACCGGTGATTTTGATCGGGGAACTTTTCGTGTAAAAGGCGATACAGTCGACATTAATTTACCCTATGTAGATTATTGTGTACGCATCGTTTTTTTTGGCGACGAGATTGAAAGTGTTGAAACTTTCGACAACGCTAATAATTACGTCATAAAAAAACATGACACCTTTACTATTTTTCCTGCAAATTTATTCGTGACGTCTCCCGATACACTTAAAAATGCCATGGTAAGTATTGAAGAAGACATGAAAAAACAAAGAGACTTTTTCTTAGAGCAGGGCAAGGCTTTAGAAGCAAAACGAATTGAGGAGCGCGTGAATTTTGATTTAGAGATGATGCGGGAACTTGGTTACTGCAGCGGTATTGAAAATTACTCTAGATATATGGATGGAAGGCTTCCGGGTACTCGTCCTTTCTGTTTGATGGATTATTTTCCAAGTGATTTTTTGATGATCATCGATGAGAGTCATGTTACCCTACCTCAAGTGCGCGCAATGTACGGTGGTGATTTGAGCCGGAAACAAAACTTGGTGGAATATGGATTCAGACTGCCTTCAGCATTAGACAATCGTCCTTTAAAATTTGAAGAGTTTTACAGCCTGCTAAATCAAACCATTTATGTGAGCGCCACGCCAGCGGACTTTGAATTACAGGCAGCTGAAGGTGTAGTTGTGGAGCAATTAATTCGTCCGACTGGAATTCTTGATCCCTTAATTGACATACGACCATGTACAAATCAAGTAGATGATTTACTGGATGAAATTCATAAGGTTGCAGCAAACGACGAAAGAATTTTAGTAACCACACTCACAAAAAGAATGGCAGAGGAATTGACGAAATACCTGACTAAATTAAATGTGCGTTGCCGTTACATTCACAGTGAAGTAGACACTTTAGATCGTGTAGAAATTCTAAGGCAATTAAGAATTGGAATGTTTGATGTTTTGATCGGAATTAATTTATTGAGAGAAGGATTGGATTTGCCAGAAGTTTCTTTGGTTGCGATTTTGGATGCGGACAAAGAAGGTTTTTTAAGAAACGAAAGAAGTTTGGTGCAAACCGTAGGGCGTGCCGCAAGAAATGTAAATGGACGCGTGATTATGTATGCAGATAAAATTACAGACAGTATGCAGCGCACTTTGGATGAGACACAACGAAGAAGAAAAAAACAAATCGAATATAATTTTACAAATAAAATAACCCCGGTTCAAGCAGGAAGAAAACAAATGGCACAGTCTTCGTTTAGTGGTGTTGAAGTTACCGTAAATGGAAAATTGGTTAAAGCTTATGCGGAGCCGGATGAAATTAGTCTTGCCGCAGATCCAGTTGTTCAGTATATGAATGCAGATGAGCTAAAAAAACAAATCGGTAAGATAAAATCTGCTATGATAAAAGCAGCTAAGGACATGGATTTTTCGGAAGCAGCAAAATTACGAGATGAAATGTATGCCTTGGAGAAAATGCTTCAATCAAAGGAGGAATAAAGCTTGTTTTGAAGGAGGAGAACTACAGATTGGTATTCGTGTGAATTAGTGAAATTAGTGGTGAACCTTCCCATGTCATTACAAAATCATTCATCACATATCCATTTCCAATATCGAAATCGGCAATCCTTTCAATTTTAAAACCCAGTTTAAAATAGAAATTTACGGATTTAAAATTCTGTCGGTTTACTGTTAAAGTTATTTTTTTTGGAGCAATAATTTTTAAGAGTTCACTGAAGGCGACCCTCCCAATACCCTTAGTAGCAAGCTCTTGATTGATGTAGAACTTATTGAGAAACCAATCGTTTTTACTTTCAAGGTTAACAGAGATAAACCCAATATTTTCAGTTTTTTGTTGAATCAGAAAAAAAGAATGTCCTTTCGTTTCCATTTGTTCTTTTAAACTAATCTCACTATACATGAGATTAAGCATGTAAGCGATTTGTTCATGATTAATAATGGCAGGGTAGTGCTGATTCCAAATTATTTTTGCTAAACCCGATATATTTGGAATATCTTTTCTGGAAGCTTGTATTAATTTTATATCCTGCATTAAATAACTTAAATTTGCGTCTGTGGCTAAGATAAGCAATACCGTTAATATAGAGAATCGAAGAGCGAAATTTGATTATCAGTTTTTGGATGTGTTAACAGCAGGTCTTGTTCTTAAGGGAACTGAAATAAAATCGATTCGCGAAGGTAAGGCGGGCTTATCTGATAGTTATTGTTATTTTAGAAATGACGAACTGTTTGTGAAAAATTTTCATATTACGGAGTATGCTGACGCATCTTTCTATAACCATGAGCCTTTAAGAGAAAGAAAACTCTTACTTACCAAACAAGAACTGAATAAGCTTTTAAGAAAAGTGAAGGATCAAGGTTTAACGATAGTTCCTGTAAAATTGTTTATTAACGACAAAGGCTTTGCAAAGTTAAATATTGCTCTTGCAAAAGGAAAAAAGGAGTATGATAAGCGGGATGATATTAAGAAAAGAGATGTTGAACGCGAAATGAATAGAAAGTTCTAGTTATAATGAAACCCAGTAAATTTATTTATCTAGTTAATGTTTGCGCTATCTTATTTTTAATCTCTTGTGATAAAGGATATGATGTGCGTTTTACAAATTATTACATAGAAGAAATGGATTCAGTAATTATTGGTGATCACCAAATTGTTTTTAACGATGTACCGCCAGAAACTACAACAGATTTTCAGCACGTAACCAGAGGGCAACACAGTATTGTACTTATTACAAAATCAAATCAAAGATTTTCTACCACCATGTTCATTTCATCTAAGGGAACAGGCAAACGAACTATTCAAATAGATGCTATAAAGCAAATCAATATTTTTGAAGAGTAACTTTTGATTGACCTAAAGGAAGAACTTAGGAAAAAAATAAGGTTCCTAAAAGCACTCAGTTCTAATACGCTCTGGTATTATTTCCTTCAATGTAATTTACAAATGCTTGATTGCTAACTTTATTTCCTCCTGGAGTTGGAAAGTTACCGCTGAAATACCAATCTCCTCTATTATCAGGGCAGGCTGTATGCAGACCCTCAATGGTTTGATAAATGAGTTCAAAATCAGCTTTAAGATCTTTTGGTTTAATCAAGGAAGCGATTTTTTTAGAAATTTCATCGTCAGAAAAAGAACTGTAGATTTCTTTTACCATATTCACTTGTTCTTCTTTTGGTTTTTCAAGTTCAAGCAAGGTTCTTTCATAAACTTCCCTGATGAAATTTTCTTTACCATTTTCTTTTAAGAGTGCAATAGTTGCTTCAAAGGCTACAAATTTTTTGAGAACCGCCATATCAATCCCATAACAATCAGGATAACGAATTTGTGGTGCAGAACTAACAACCACTATTTTTTTCGGTTCAAGTCTGTCTAAGATTTTTAAAATACTTTGTTTCAAGGTAGTTCCTCTTACAATGCTATCATCTAGCACAACAAGATTATCAACACCTTTTTTTACCGTGCCGTAAGTTACATCATAGATTAGGTTAACAAGACTGTCGCGACTCTCATCGTCGGTAATAAATGTGCGTTGCTTCGCTTCTTTCAAAACAACCTTGTCCACACGCGGTTTACTGTCGAGTATTTTTTTGAGTTGTTTTTCAGAAAAGGACTTGTTTAATTTATTAATTTCTTCAGCTTTCCAAGTGTTTGAATAATCGTTTAATCCTTCTACAAGTCCCGCAAAAGCTATTTCAGCCGTATTTGGTATATAGCTAAAAACAGTATTTTCAAGATCGTAATCAACGGATTTTAGAACACTTTGGGTAAGATTTTTACCTAGGTTAATCCGTTCCTTATAAATCTCTTTATCATTGCCGCGACTAAAATAAATGCGTTCAAAAGAGCAAGATAATTTTTCTCCGGGTTCAATAATTTCTTCTTCACTTACTGAGCCGTCTTTCTTAATAATAAGTGCATGGCCTGGTTTAACTTCATTTACGGTTTCAAACGGCACGTTAAACACAGTTTGAATAACCGGTCTTTCACTTGCTACAACAATAACTTCGTCATCTTTATAAAAATAGGCAGGACGAATACCGTTAGGGTCGCGCAAAACAAAAGCATCTCCATGACCCATCATACCACACATAACGTAGCCCCCGTCCCATTTTTTGCTACTTTCTCTTAATATCGAGGCAACATCAATATTGGCTTGAATAAGTTTACTTATTTCGTAGTTTTTATCGTTTTGTTCTTTGAATTTTTTGAAAAGTTTGTCATTTTCTTTGTCGAGGAAGTGGCCAATTTTTTCCATTACGGTAACAGTATCGGCCTTTTGAACGGGGTGTTGCCCGAGTTCAAGGAGGTGGGTAAATAACTCGTCAACATTTGTTAGGTTAAAATTCCCTGCAACCACAAGGTTTCTGCTCTGCCAATTATTCTGACGTTTAAAAGGATGGCAGCTTGCAACACCGTTTTTTCCGAAAGTACCGTAACGTAAATGTCCTAACAGTAATTCTCCAAGAAAGGGTATATTTTCTTTTTGCCAGTTTGGATTGTTGTAAAGATCAGGGTGGTTTTTTTGAGCTTCTGCAAATGAACGATTGATGTGTCCGAAAATATCCTGCGTAGCCTTAGGTTTTACGGAACGCATTCGATCGAGATACGTAGTGCCAGGAGGAACATCTAACTTAATTGTGGCAACGCCTGCCCCGTCTTGTCCACGATTAATCATTTTTTCCATGATTTGATAAAGCTTATGAATTCCGTATCGGGAAGAACCGTATTTGGTTTTGTAATATTCTAAAGGTTTTAATAACCTAATGAGTGCTACACCGCACTCGTGATGAATTATATCGCTCATAAAATAACCGGGCTACAAAGGTAGGCTTTTGAATTGGGAATTAACAATAGAAATTTAACAATTATAGAAGGATAAAACATGATTTTTTGAGATTTATAGTTCTAATGTGTATATTTGAAAAGTACATTTTTGAACTAAAACGCGATTTTTAATTATGACGACAAGAAAACTTTTACTGGTTTTTGTATATTTCTTTGTTTTATGTGGAACCTCTTTTATTTTCGGGCAGTCACCAACATACCCGATTGTTTTTAATGAATATAACGTTTCAAACGTTCCAAACGGTTATGCCGATGAAAAAGGTGCATTAAATGATTATGTCGAAATCTATTGTAATCATACTGCTTCTATCAGTTTGCAGAATTTTTATTTAAGTAACGATCCCAATAACTTAAAAAAATGGAAGTTCCCGAATAACTTTCCTGCGCTGCAGCCCGCTAATTATTATTTAGTTTGGCTATCCGGAAAGAATACGAACGATGGAGTTAATTTTCATGCGAATTTTAGTATTGAACAATGTAAAAATCAAAAACTTTTTCTTTCCAATGGATCAGGAACCATTTACGATGAGATAACCATTCAACCTACAAAGCCAGGGCATGTGAGAGGACGCGTAGATTATGACAATATTGGCGTTGGCGCATGGAGATTATTTAAAACCAAATCACCTAAATTTGCAAATGGTACTCCAACGGCATTAGGTTATGCGCCAACGCCAGAAATTGTTTTATCCGGCCTGGCCAGCTTTACAGACACAGCTCCGACTAATTCGAGTTCTGCTAATACGGGTTCTTTTCTTACGGATGGCACTCAGATTGCTTATATTTTACTGGACGGAATGCCTTATGATTCTACATTTTCATGTTATGATGTGTTTTATACGAAGAACGGAAGCTACCCTTTGCCTTTTTATACGAATTCTCTTGACTCAGCAACCGATTATCATTTGTATATAGGCCCTAATAACGGAATTGTTGTAGACGCAACAATGATTATCAGAGCTATTGCGGTTCCGAAGCCAAACAAACCTTCGTGCCCGATAAACACTTTACCTAGTTTTTGCGAATCCAATACTTATTTTATTGATCAGGAATACAGTGATTTCAGTAAAGAGTTTGGCGTTATATCTATAGCGCTAGATAAGGCAGATACGGCTTGGTTTGCATCACAGGGAGCATATTCAGCCTCTATACATGTTGAATATTATGACGAGAAAAAACAGATGAGCGAAGGTTATGCAATAATTAATCGTCCGCCTCAAGAAGAATGGAGAACAACGCAGAAAGGCTTCTACATCACCAAGGATGATCGCTTAGGATCTGGTTGCAATTTTGAGGGACAAATTTTTAATGTAGAAGGATTAGGTACCAGCTCAAGAACTGTGTTTCCAACGCTTCATCTCAAAGCTGGTGATTATGAAAGTCATTCACCGGAAGCTGCAGGTGGAGGAACTAACGTTGGTGTATCCTTCGGAACAGGTATTAGAGATGTAGTTATGCAATCTCTTGCTGCGAAATACGATTTACATGTTAGTCCTTTGCATATTAAACCCGTTGTAGCCTTTGTAAATGGTAGTTACTGGGGTGTTTATGATTTAAGAGAAGTATACGATAAATATTACGAGCAATATTATAACAAACAGTCACCCGATTCTGTAGATCTTAATTTTGTTCACAACTGTCAGGAAGGATCAGTAACGTATTGGGATGGCGGCAAGTCAAAGTTTGGTGCAAACTTTAATTCAGATGTTTATAATATCATTCTAACGCGACCAATGAACAATGTTACAGACTATAACAGAGTTATGAATAAATTGGATAAAGCCAGTTTTATTGACTACATGATTCTAAATAGCTATGGCATGAATAGCGACTTATTTTGCAATAATGTTTCGTTGGCAAAAGGTGGTCAGCTTACCAAACCAGGAGGCAAATGGCATTTCTATTTATGGAACATGCCTTCAATTTTTAATTACACAGTGATAGCTCCCACTGGGAATTCATTTCCTAATGCAGGCCAATCGCCATGTTATTTATATAATGCAAATAATTCGAGCTTATTACGTTATACCCCAACCTTAAATGCATTTAATGCACACGGAAATGTTTTAACAAGATTAATGTCAAATCCGGGATTTAAAGAAGAATACATTGCACGCTATCAGGACTTACTGAATGGACCTTTAAAGTGCGACAATATTTTGAAGCACTTCGATTATGTTAGTAAGCTTTATTCGAAGGAAATGAAGTATCATGAGGACCCTGCATCAACACCTAAACCTGGAAAATTTACTACAGCTAGTACAATTTATCCTTGGGATTCAATTGCGGTAGATTTGCGAGAAGTGATCGAGTTACGTTGTTTTTATTTTCTTAATACTGACGGAGCTGGTTTTGGGCAAAAAGATTGTTACGGGTTAACGGGACCATACAATATTAGTGTTGATGTTAGACCGTCCGAATCTGGTAAGGTAAAGTTGAATACCACAACACTTCAAAACTACATTTGGAATGGTAAATATTATGGTGGAAATATGAATTTGAAAGCTACACCAGCCAGTTCGGAGTATATTTTTCACCACTGGGAGATTGATGGTTCAGCTTTAAAAACTGGTTTTGCTTTAAGTATGGATTCTGTAATTACAAACTTTCAAAACAATTCAAATATAGTCGCGGTGTTTACTGATAAACGAAATGATATTCTTAATAGTGGCGATAAGGCTAATGTTCCAACAGGATTTACGCCGAATGACGATGGACTTAATGATAACTTCCGTCCTTTAGGCAGTGCTGAATTTGCCACTGAGTACCAAATGCTCATATTTAATCGTTGGGGACAGGAAGTATTCCGTAGTGTAGATCCATTTGTAGGTTGGGATGGTAGATTTAGAGGAGATCAGGCGCAAACAGGAGTTTATGCGTACTTTATCACTTATAAGAATATTTATAATGAAGAGAAACTATTAAAAGGAAATGTTACTTTGACGCGTTAATATAGAGGCTTATAAAAATTCATGAAATCTTTTAATCACTTTAATAAAAACATCA
Source organism: Aurantibacillus circumpalustris (assembly GCF_029625215.1). Classification (GTDB taxonomy): domain Bacteria; phylum Bacteroidota; class Bacteroidia; order B-17B0; family Aurantibacillaceae; genus Aurantibacillus; species Aurantibacillus circumpalustris. Next base: position 4,566,874 of record NZ_CP121197.1, on the reverse strand, counting down.
CGAATAATAGGACAGGACAATTTTGTTAGTTGTTTTGGCTTAGAAGAAAATTGCAGTATATGAAGAAAATAAAATACTCTACAGCCCTTTTAGTTTTTACTTTATCAAGTATTTTTGTGCAGGCACAAGATATTCGATTCTCGCAGGTTTGCGAAACACCACTGCTGTTAAGCCCTGCAAACACAGGCTTTTTTAATGGATATTTTAGGGCAATTGTAAACTACCGCAACCAATGGGCAGCCATGAATAATGCGTTTAGTACGGCAGGTATTTCGGTAGACGGAGGTTTGTTTAAATCTAAGAAGCGACCAGCCTTTATGGGCATTGGATTTACTTTTTTCAGAGATCAAGCAGGCGCAGCTAAATTGCGAAAAAACACAGCATTATTAAATTTGAGCGGCTTAGTCAAAATAGGAAAACAAAGTGCTTTGAGTGTTGGTTTAGCTTTAGGCACGACTGGCACTGATGGTAACTTTTCGGATTTAACGTATGCATCACAGTACAATGGAAATTATATAGATCCTGGTGTAGATTCGCGTGAGGCAATTTACAGATCCTACACAACAGTGGATTTGGGTGCGGGTGTTGCATATGATTTTGCGAGATATAAACGAGATCAAGATCATGATGATGTGACTTCGTTTAGGATAGCATTAGGGGCATTTCATCTCAATAGACCTAATCAGGAATTCGGACCAGGCTCTGCGTATAAAATGCCAATAAGATGGACCGCAGCTCTAACATCGGTATTGGATATGGAAGACACTAAGTTTACACTGTCACCTACATTAGTTTATCAGTTGGAAGGAAAATATGAAGAGCTCTTTTTAGGAAGTTATGTAAAATACCGCATGAGCACGGGTACTAAAGTTACGGGTGAAAAAACACAGAATGCTATTGGATTTGGATTATTTTATCGGGTAAGAGATGCGATTGTTGCCAAGTTAATATTTGACCTAGGCGACGTTTCTATTGGCATGGCATACGACGCGAATGTTTCTTCTTATCGTACAGCTACCAAAGGTTACGGTGGTTTTGAGGTTTCTTTACGTTATAATATTCTTGCAAGTTCTCTATTTGAGTCGCGAAAAGAATACAAATAATAATTTTGAGATTTACCTTAATACAGGCTTTCCACTCGTACTATGAAAAAATCTTCTTCTTTTGTTGTCATTACAGTATTAGTTATTCTTGTAGGGATCTCTATTTATATTTTTAGGTCAAAATCGGTTTTAAGTACTGTGGATGGTGACGAACGAAACTTTAGTTATAAGGATACAGCAAGTATTACCAGAATATTTATTGCAGATAAGGATGGTCATAAAGTTGACCTTAAGAGAACTAACAAGGCTTGGGTTGTAAATGATAAATACGATTGCCGAAACGATGCTATTTTAAACCTTTTAGAGCTAATTAAACAGGTTGAAGTAAAAATGCCTGCACCAAAAAACCTGCGAAAAAGTATCTTAAAGTATATGTCTACACAAGCTTTAAAAGTAGAGATTTATAAAGGAGATGAATTAGTTAAGCAGTTTTATGTAGGGCATGAAACAGAGGATTCTGGAGGGAGTTATATGCTTTTGACAGACGTTGCAACTGGAAAGAACTTTAAAGACCCTTATGCTTGTTTTATACCTGGCTTCAACGGCTACCTTCTACCAAGGTTTATTACTAATGAGAATGAGTGGCGAGATAGAATTGTAATGAATTTTACACCTCCCGAACTTAAACAAATAACTTTTAAAAATTTGAATGCTCCAGATTCGTCTTTTACGATTGAGCTTATAAATGCAAATTCTTTTAAATTAAAAGATAATGTGGGTAAAGAAATTAGTTTTAATGACGCGGCAATGCGCCAGTATTTAGTTTACCTGCAGAATGTTTCTTATGAGGTATTGCTTACTGGAAAAAATAAAAAACTACAGGATTCACTTATCAGAGTAAGACCATTTGTGTCGATTTTTGTTACCACTAAAAACAATAAAACCGAAACGTTTAATTTTTACAGAAAACAATTTTTGGGAGACATAAATCCTGAACATGGTGTAACGTATGATTATGATCCGGACCGTATGTATCTTAGCTTCTCTGACGATAAAGAATGGGCGCTTGTGCAGTATTTTGTTTTCGGTAAACTATTAGTGAATTCAAATTATTTTACGGCAGCCGATCCTGTTAAAAAGTAGTTTAAAACTAAAGCCGCGTTTCTGGCTAATATCCCTATGTTACTGTAATTTCGCTTTTAAAATTAACTATATGAATTTTGTTGTTTCTGCGTCAATCTTATTAAAACATTTAAAATCCATTGGAGGAGTTCTTAATACAAATAACACAATTCCAATTTTAGATTGTTTTTTGTTTGAAATAAATAAAAATGAGCTCACACTTTCAGCAAGTGACATGGAAACAACTATCACCACTACATTAAAGGTTGACTCTAATGACAGCGGTAGTATCGCAGTTCCAGCTAAAACGCTTTTAGATTCTTTGGCTAACTTGCCGGAGCAACCTATTTCATTTATTGTTGATAAATCTAAACACTCTATAAAACTTAAAACCGAAACCGGTGATTATAATATTTCTGGTCAAAACGGCATGGAGTACCCAAAGATGCCTAAGTTAGAATCTCAGACATCTATCGTCATTAAAAGTGATGTTCTTGCAAGTGCAATCAATAAAACTATTTTCGCAACGGGAAATGATGATCTTAGGCCGGTAATGAGTGGCGTTTTTTGCCAGTTTAGTGAAGTAAATTCTATTTTTGTGGCAACTGATGCTCACAAGCTTGTGCGTTACACGCGTAACGACGCAAAGGCGGGTGCTGCGGCTTCATTCATTATGCCAAAAAAACCTTTAAACGTTTTAAAAACATTATTGACAGGTGTTGATGATGCCGTTAAGGTGGAGTTTAATAAAACGAATGCTTTGTTTAGTTTTGGAAATGTAAATTTAATTTGCAGATTAATTGATGGAAAATACCCAAACTATGAAGCTGTAATTCCAAAACAAAACCCAAATAAACTGACTGTAGACAGAGCTGCATTTTTAGGAGCTCTTAAGCGTGTAAGTGTTTTTTCTAATAAAGCTACGCATCAAATTCGCGTGAAAGTTACTGGAAGTCAATTACGCGTGAGTGCCGAAGATCTCGATTTTGCTAATGAAGGGCATGAACTATTAACCTGTACCTATGTTGGAGAAGACATGGAGATTGGATTTAACTCACGTTTTCTGGTTGAAATGGTAAGCAATTTAGATTGCGATGAAATAATATTAGAAATGAGCGCACCAAACCGTGCAGGCATTATTTTGCCGAACAATAAATCTAATCCTGGCGAAGATGTGTTAATGCTCGTTATGCCGGTTATGCTAAATAATTAGAAACTCTAAAATAAAAAATGAAACCTGTAGAAATATAGGTTTTTTTTGTTTCTGGTAATTCTACATTTAAGCATTGAAAAAAGTGGACTAAATAAAAACTTGGTTAGGCAAATCAACAACTTGATTGCTTATATTAAACACCAAGTCACTCACGCCGTTCGTAATCATTAATAATTGCGCCTTTACAATGAGATTATAACGCTGTGCTTGTTCTATTACGAGTTGATCTAATTCTATATAAGGAGCCTTGCATTCGATAATGAGATAAGGTTTTAAATCGCGGGAATAAACAACAACGTCGTATCTTTTTTTAACACCATTCAACACAAGTTCCTTTTCAATTGAAATATTAGATGCTGTGTAATTTTTTTCGGTAACGAGGTAATTGAGTACATGTTGTCGCACCCATTCTTCAGGACTTAAAACAAGCCACTTTTTACGGATGAAATCAAAAATTAGAGTTTGCTCACCACGTTTTTTTAAACGCACAGAAAAAGGTGGATATTTTAAGCGGAAGTTCAGTTTAAAGAAATTTATTTTAAATATATTTACATTAATTGATTCAAAGGTATTTTTTTATCACTAAATAATAAGGGCGGATATGAAGACGAAAGCAGAAATTGTAAATAATTGGTTGCCCCGCTATACTGGCGTTCCAATTGAAAAATTCGGGGAATACATTATTCTTGTGAATTTTTCTACCTATGTTCATCTCTTTGCAAAACAACATGGCATTAAAGTTTCAGGTTTGGATAGACCTATGTGTAGTGCTACTGCTGACGATATTACAATTATAAATTTCGGCATGGGAAGCGCCAGTGCTGCAACCGTTATGGATTTACTGTCAGCTATAGCGCCTAAAGCCGTTTTGTTTCTTGGCAAATGCGGTGGGTTAAAACGAAAAAATAAAATTGGAGATTTAATACTTCCAATAGCAGCTATTCGTGGGGATGGAACAAGTAATGATTATTTACCACCAGAGGTTCCGGCATTACCATCATTTAATTTGCAAAAAGCGATTTCCTACCGCATCCGACTTATGTCATTAGATTACTGGACAGGTACTGTGTATACAACAAATAGACGTGTTTGGGAGCATGATGATAAATTTAAAAGTTATTTAAGAAGCTTGCGTACTATGGCCATTGATATGGAGACCGCAACAATTTTTACAGTTGGTTTTAGTAATGGGATTCCTACAGGAGCGCTTTTACTCGTTACAGATCAGCCGATGATAGCAGATGGTGTTAAAACGGAACAAAGCGATAAAAAAGTAAGTGAAAATTATGTCGAAAGACATTTGCAAATAGGAATCGAGGCTTTGAAAGAGCTGAAAAATAAAGGAGTTTCTGTTAAGCATTTAAGGTTTTAGGAAGGTGAAAAAAATATCTAATCATAATGAACCAGACTTTTTTATAAAAGGTATTTTAAATAGGGATGTTGCTATTTTGAGCCGGGCTATAACGCTTGTTGAGTCCACAAATTCAACACACCAATTATTGGCACAGCAAATAATTGAAGGAGTCATACACAAGACTGGAAATTCTTTCCGGCTTGGAGTTACCGGTGTACCGGGTGTGGGCAAAAGTTCATTTATAGAAAGTTTTGGAAAGGAAGTCGTTTCCCGAAACCACAAATTGGCCGTGCTAGCTATTGATCCATCAAGTACAAAAAGTGGTGGAAGTATACTGGGTGATAAAACCAGAATGGAGGAATTATCTACCAAAGAAAATGTATATATACGCCCCTCGCCTAGTAGTGGCGATTTGGGTGGCGTTACTAAATCAACCTACGAGACTATTTTGTTATGTGAGGCAGCTGGTTATGATTTTATTATTGTAGAAACAGTTGGAGTTGGTCAGAGTGAAGTGGCAGTTAGTAAGATAACAGACTTTTTTCTTTTATTAATGCTTGCGGGTGCTGGCGACGAATTACAAGGTATTAAGAGAGGTATTATGGAAATGGCAGATGCGCTTGTGATTACAAAGGCGGATGGCGATAATCTTAATAAAGCCAAAGCGGCACGAACAGAATATGCACACGCTATGCACTTATTCCAGGCGCATGAAAGTGGTTGGATTACGCGAACACAAATTTGTTCAGCATTAAAAAATGAAGGGATAGTGGATGTTTATTCAATGATTGACGAATACCGTAAGTTGACATTGACTAATAATTATTTTTCTAAGAAAAGAAAAGATCAGCAATTTCATCTGTTCTTAAATACAATCGACGAGCAGTTAAAAAATCGTTTTTATTCAGACCAATCTATTCAAGAACAAATAGAAGTCATAAAAAGTAAAGAAACAATACAACCTTTTGCTATGGCAAAACAATTATTGAATGGTTTCTTTAAATAACTTAGTTATTGTAACAGGGAAGTTTTTTCCGACTTTCTCTAAATTAGGCTCTAAAGTCCCAGACTTTTTAAAGTTTTTGTCTAAAATTTACGGCAATGATTCGGGAAAATCAGTTGTTTTGCGAGTATCTGTTTGATTTTCAGTAATTTATAATGTTGGATAAAAAGGAGAATATTTATAGATATTTCTTTTTTCTTATCGAAAATTTTTTTTCTTTTGCAGGAATTAAAAAAGCCTTAAAATTAAACGATAATATATGTATTGGACGTTAGAATTAGCAAGTTGGTTAGAAGATGCCCCTTGGCCTGCAACAAAAGATGAATTAATTGATTATGCAATGAGAAGTGGTGCTCCAATGGAAGTGATAGAGAACTTGCAAGAGATGGAAGACGAAGGCGAAAGTTATGAAAGTATTGAGGAGATCTGGCCTGATTATCCAACAAAAGATGATTTCTTTTTTAATGAAGATGAGTTTTAGAAAACTAGCCGCCTCGATAACTATCGGGGCGTTTTCTTTTATTCTATTGATTTATGATTATAAATAATGTAACCGATGTGAAAGAAGGGTGAGAATGAATATTGGTTTTTGTCGTAATAATTTAATCCCACGCTAATAGGGCCAATAGGACTATTATAAACAAGAGCCGCTGTACCCGATATATATCTGTATAAGAAAGCTGATGTATATTCTGCTTTTCCTTGCTCGTTTTGAATAATAGACTGATATGGCTGAAAAATATAAGCTTCTAACCTGATATTAAGATTTTTTGCAGGACTGGTTATGGCTTTTATTCCACCTGCAAAATAATTATGTGCTCTATAAGCTTGAATAAAAAAAGTCTGACTTTCGGGAGTTGGATTAAATACAGGAGCCGAAAGAATGGTGGATTGATAGTTACTAAAGAAACCCTGCGTTGAATAAACACCTTCAAGAAATACTCCCAGTTTAAATCTTTTAAATGTTCTAATGTAACTGTCGAAGGTTAATTTTAGTTGTAACCAGGCCGGCTGAGCTTTATTTTTAAAACTCATTGTATCTATACTTGTATTTCCAGGATTAAAGCTTTCTTCACCAATAAGGTATCTTGCTCTTGCGTTTAATAAAGTGCCTTCAGTAGCATACATCCTTCGATTAAGCGTGTTTATCTGATAATTAGCCTGGATGTACGAGTAGTCAAAATAAGTCACGTCAGACGTGTCTGTTTTCGAAAAAACGTCGTTTTGATAATATTTATTTTTCCACTGTGTTATACCTGCCGATACGTCAAATTGAGAAATATTTCCAACCGGTGCTCCAACTTTTAACTCACCAAACTTATCTTCCTGAATAAGATAGGCAGGCTTTTCAAAATTGTAAAATAAGATACTACTACTATAATAATCCCAGCGAGAATATGTAAATGACGGTTGTATGAAAATAGGAATACGTCCAGGAAAATCAAATCTTAAACGAGAAAATGTGCTCGTATTTAATTTACCCCAATAACCGTTTGCGTACATACTGAAACCAATTCGTCCGAGACGATTGTATTGTAGTCCTAGAAAAGCCTCACTGATAGGTCTGTTCGATATAATGGCTCCTGGTTCAATGTAAAAGGGTTTTTCTTTTTTTCCGAGCAGTTTAAGTTTGTAATTGCCTGAAGAAGTATCAATACGAGTAATGGGAAATAAATTTTTTATTTTGTCTTCACCTGCTAATCTGAAATACCTTCCCTTTAATTGCTGTAAGGTGAAAGGTTTGTTTTTAAAAAATAAACTTTTCTTAATAAAAGCTGTTTGTTTTTTATTAAAGCCAAGTATTTCAACGTCGGCAAAAGTAATTTCATTGAGTTTTTGATAATTTTTAAAGCGTTCGCGTTTTTTTGCGAGTTCTGAATTATTTGTTTTTACCGAAATCTGTTTTTTTATTTCAGGAATGTTTCTCAATGTTGCAGCATAGCCGCTGTCTATTAATTGCTTAATGTTATCGAAATTAAAAACGTTAACATCACTCCAGGGTTCAATGAGAACACCATTTTCACAAACAGGACTAAAATTTGTTTGACTCATCAATAAACTCCGTAATTGTAAATACAGGTTATCTTCATTTGGTTTAACATTTTTTTCTGCAACATTTGATCCAATAATATAGTCGGGATTAAAATGATCCAACATAACGTCTGAAGGAAAGTTATTGTATAGTCCGCCGTCAAATAAAAGTTTTCCGTCAATTGATATTGGTCGAAGATAAAACGGGTAACTCATACTTGCTCTCACAGCACTGGGAAGGTCACCGTTTTTAAACACGACTGATTTTTTAAATTCAATATCTGCTGCTACACAGCGAAACGGTACAAAAAGACTATCGAAGTTATTATCAAGTTTGTTAGCCACACCGGTGAATGTTTCCATCAAATAATAATCAATTGGCATTGAATTGATAAAATTTGTTGGAAGATTTTTAATGTAATTGTTTCTGAAATCGTATTTAAAGGTAACCCAGCTTGCAAATTCTTCTCTTTTTTTAATCATGTACTCGTATTTCGTTGGCAAGTCACCTTTTTGAATACTTCCAAAAAAAGAAGAAAGAACAATCGTTTCAATTTCCGCGGGCGAATAACCTACGGCGTAATACGCGCCAATAAGTCCCCCAATGGATGTTCCTGTGATATAATCAATAGGAATGTTATTTTCTTCCAGAGCCTTTAAAACACCAACGTGACACATTCCGCTGGCGCCACCTCCACTTAATACTAAGCCAATTTTTTGCGAATACAACTTACTAGACGCAAAATTGAGAAGTAAAATGAAAATTATCGTTTTTAAGGTGCTCAAATTAACTTAGTAATCAACAAAAATAATCATATAACGCAGGATATAGTAGTGTTATTATTATATTTTAGAACATAATAAAATTTGATGATCAATGGTAATAAAACATGACCAAAATCAGTATGTTAATCAACTTTTAAAAAGTAGAAACTCTTCACTTCAAACGCATCCGTTTAAAATATTATATTAGAGCCTTGTAAGGTGGGAAAATTTATTTTAAAAAAAATTTTATACGGATTGGTGGTGCTTTTGGGCGTTATTACTACGATCTTTTTTTTATTTAATGTGTTACCTGGTGATCCGGCTTCCGTTATGCTTGGTCAGAGAGCGAATAAAGATGCAATTGATGCAATTCATAAAGATTTGGGCACAGACAGACCCCTGCTTCAGCAGTATTTAAATTATTTAAATGATCTTTCACCCCTTTCTTTGCATAACTATAAAAATGAAGATGATTTATCCTATTTGAATCCTGATAAATACAGCTGGATGCCTTTAATTGCATTAGGTAACAGCGATATAATTGTATTGAAATATCCTTACCTGAGAAAAAGTTACATCACTAAAAGAGACGTTTCATCAATTATACGAGCTACCCTTCCAGAAACCGCTGTGTTAGCGTTTACGGCTATAGTTATTGCATCTGTAATTGGTATACTTTTAGGAATTGTAACTGCGGTAAAAAAAAATACGCTTTTAGATAAGTCTATCTTTTTTATTGCGACAGTATTTGGAATGAGTGCCCCTTCTTTTCTTGTGGGCTTATTAGTGGCATGGCTATTTGGTTACGTTTTAGCTGATTACACGGGTTTAAATCCCTCTGGAAGTCTCTACGATTTGGATGTTTGGAATGGATACGAATTAAAGCTTAAGAATCTTATATTACCCGCATTAACTTTAGGAGTTAGGCCTTTGAGTATTGTGATTCAGTTAACCAGAAGTTCGTTATTGGATGTGTTGTCGCAAGATTATATTCGCACTGCGAAAGCTAAGGGTTTATCTTTTACTAGAATTGTTTTCAGACACGCTTTAAAAAACGCTTTAAATCCGGTAATTACAGCTATTTCTGGATGGTTCGCCGGTTTAATGGCCGGTGCGGTTTTTGTAGAAAAAATATTTAGTTGGAAGGGAATTGGGAACGAAGTGGTAGATGCCTTAAATAATAATGATTTACCCGTTGTAATGGGTGCTACTTTAATTTTCGCTTCTATCTTTGTAGTTATAAATATTATTGTGGACATTATTTATGGAATCTTAGATCCACGGGTTAGAGTAAAATAAAAATGAAAAGAAAAAAAATAGTTGCAGGGAACTGGAAAATGAATTTAAGCTGGGTTGAGGCTTTTGATTTAGCTACCAGCATAAAAGAAAAATCTGAAGGAGTTGCTGGAATTCAAAAAATTATTTTTCCACCGTTACCCTATCTTCAAATGCTAAGTGTTATTGTAGAAGATGAGGCCGATTTTTTTGTTGGTGCGCAAAATTGCAGCGAGCATGAAAAAGGCGCTTACACAGGAGAAGTTTCTGCTGAAATGATTGAGTCGGCAGGTGCAAGTTTTGTTTTGGTAGGGCATAGTGAGCGACGGATGTATTTTTCTGAAACTAACGAGCAATTAATTCAAAAAATTAATCAAGCTTTAAAAAGTGATTTAAAAATTATTTTTTGTTTTGGTGAACATTTAAATGAGCGGAACAACAATCTGCATTTTGAAACAGTCAAACAACAATTAGTTGAGGTTCTTAAACACTACCCTAAAGAAAAAACAAATGAACTGCTAATAGCATATGAACCTGTATGGGCAATTGGTACTGGCGAAACAGCCACACCTGCTCAGGCTCAAGAAATGCATGCGTTTGTAAGGAAAACGCTTTCTGAAATATTTTCAAATGAAATTGCCCAGACTATTTCAATTTTATACGGTGGAAGTTGTAATGCGCAAAATGCAAAAGAGCTGTTTTCATGCGAAGATGTGGATGGTGGATTGATTGGGGGTGCGAGTTTAAAGGCAGAAGATTTTTGCATCATCATGAATTCGTTTTAATGAGTTATCTCGCCTATAATTTCAACGTAAATCCACCACAACCTGGCTCAGATATTTTGATTGCTATGATATCGGAGTTTGGGTTTGAGAGTTTTGATCATTCAGATACTGGTTTTACAGCCTACATTAAAGAAGAAGAAGCGATGAATGTGGATTTTTCAGAACTTCAGTTTGAAGATTTTACTTACAAATTCAATATTGAAAAAATTGCCGCTACTAATTGGAATGCAGAGTGGGAGAATAATTTTGAACCGGTTTTTGTGGGGAATCTTTTATGTATTCGTGCACCCTTTCATAATAAAAATGCAGAAGTAAAACACGAAATTGTGATTATGCCAAAGATGAGTTTTGGTACCGGCCATCATCAAACAACACGTTTAATGTGTAGACAGATGTTTGAAACGGATTTTAAAAACAAACGCGTTTTGGACATGGGTACAGGAACTGGCATACTCGCCATTCTTGCAAAAATTCTTGGTGCTGTTGAGGTAATAGGAATTGATATTGATGAATGGAGTGTCGAAAATTCGAAGGAGAATTGCGCATCAAATGGTTATCCTGACATTATTTTAAAGATGGGAGATGTTGATTTGTTGGAGGGTGAAAAACCGTTTGATGTAATTCTAGCCAACATCAATAAAAATATTTTAAAGAAACAAATTCCTTCTTATTCTAAAATAATGACAAGCGGTACTACTCTCTTTTTGAGTGGTTTTTTTACAACTGATGTAGAGGAGTTAAGTTCTGTTGCCTCAGCCAATGAATTTAATTTTTCTGAGAGCTTTCAAGAGAATGAATGGGCAATGATGGTGTTGCAAAAGAAATAATCTTCCCTTTTTTAATTTCAAGCATTTATCTTCTGTATTGTAGTGTTTACGGTCAATACGCTCAATTTTGAGCAGGCATCTACTTTTTCCAATTTCGTAAAAATCTTACATCTGTAATAGCATTTAAGTCTTCAAGTTGTAAACGCTTCTTCATGGGCGTAATTTTACATCAAATAAAACTAACAGATATGGAAACTATACTACAACCAAACTTAAAATCAATTGTTGATTTTGTAAGACTAAACACTGCCCAACAAGTTACTGTACTTTTGCAGGAAGCCATTTTATTGGATATTGATACTGAAAAGGTTTTAACTACCCGACTTTATTTATATAAGGGCTTTTTTGTAGAAGAGACTTTTAATAGAGTTTCAAATGAAATAGTAGATATAATACCTTTTAAACAAGGGTATAGAATTAAGGATTACATAAAGAATGCTTCTAGCTCATTAGCTGAAAGACCTTATTATTTTCAGTATTGTATTAATTAAGCGGAATTCATAGAAGCTAAACTAAAATAAATTTAATTTGAATAATTAACTTAAGAATAAGTAACATGAAAACGCTAACAATCAACTCCAACTTAGAAACTGAAGAACAAATTGAAACATTAACGAGAAGAGACCTGTTTTTAATTAAAACTGCTATCGCTGTTTTCAGTGTGGTTTTGAATATATGTTGTATCCAATTATTCTTCTAACACTAGTAACTAATAGTATTAACCAGATAAAATCTAACTAAGAGTTTATCAAAATTTAAAGAAACATGAAAAACACAATTATCATCATCAGTTTATTTTTCGCTTTTACGTTTAATGTAAAAGGACAAACAAATAGTTATAAATTAAAATTCGATTCCCTTTCTTGTTTACTAATTGAAGGGAAAATTATGAACGCATATGAGGGTACTGATGGAGTGTGTATGATAGAATTAATATCTGCAAATGAAGTTCTCGAATCAATCATGCTAAAGGAAGGCAAAGATAAATTTAAGTTTGCATTAAATAAAAATATGTTCTATTCTATTAGGGTTTCAAAGACCGGATTTGCAACAAAGTTAATATCAGTTAATACGGAAATGCTCACAGGACCTGAAGGTGTACACGTATTTAAATTTGAAACAAGTCTAATAAAAGATAAAATTGCAGCAAAATTAAATCAAGATATTTTAGATTTTCCAGTTACCATAATACATTTTGACTACGAAAAAGATTGTTTTGTGCATAATGCTGTGTATACCTCATATATTAAGAAAGAATTGTATAAGGTAGGTCCGGTAAAAATACAAACACCAAAGCACGCTTACGTAACTGATATAAGCGATCTTGCCTCGAATTCAAAATAAGATAAAAAGTAAAAACAAGTACCTGAAAGTTTGATTAACGCTTGAAAAAAATGAAACAGTAAGTTTTATTGGAAGGATTATCAGAAGAATCTCTTAATTACTTTATTGAATTCTTTGGTCAATAAATTATTTGTAGCCGAAATTTCTTTACCAAAAAGCCAATTGTCTTTGCCGGAGAAATCGCAGACAGATCCACCTGCTTCTTGAACAATAAGTGCGCCAGCTGCAACATCCCAGGGTTTTAAATTGTATTCAAAAAAAGCGTCTACACGTCCGCAAGCCAAATAACAAAGGTCTACAGCCGCTGCACCAATTCTTCTTACACCGTGTGTATGCCGAATAAAATATTTGAGAGCGTTTAAATAATTTTCTAGCCTATCGAAATTGTAAATTGGAAAGCCACTTGCAATTAGGCTGTCGGAAAGTGTTAAACGTTGAGAAACCTTTATTTTTATACCATTTAAAAAAGCACCACCATTTTTTTGAGCAGAAAAACATTCGTCGCGACTCACTTCATAAACTACTCCCAATAAAATTTCGCCCTTGTGCTCAAGTGCAATACTCACTGCATAAGAAGGAATACCGTGAATGAAATTTGTTGTCCCGTCTAAAGGATCTACTATCCAATTAAATTCTTTTTTTTCGTTGAGTGTATTTTCTTCTACAATAAAGCCGGCGTCCTTGTAAATTAACTGAAGATCTTTTACAATAATTTCCTCAGCGGTTTTGTCAACGTAACTAACAAGATCATTAAGACCTTTAATTTCGACTTTTGAATAATTAAAATTTTCACGTTCCCGCCTGATAAACGCTCCTGCTTTTTTAGCTGTTGCAATAACTTGTTCTAATATATTTTCATCTAGCATTAAGAGGCTTCAGCGATTTTTTTAATGAGGTATTCTTGTCCTAATAGTTCAGAACAGGTCACCACCGAGCTTACCGTTACACCTAAAACACCATGTAAGTTAAGATTCTGCCCCGTAAGTAAAAGATTAGGAACTTTTGTTTTTGGAGATATAAACGTTTTTAAAGGATCTCTAAAATCTTTTGCAATACCATAAAGTGTTCCATCGCGACTTCCAATATAGTCTCTGTAAGTTAAAGGTGTTGAAGAGTAATAAGACTCTACATTGCCTTTTAGATGGGGCATGTGAGCAAATAATGTCTTAAAAAGTAATTGGGATTTTCGTTCTTTAAACTCTTCGTAACTTTCTCCCCTCGAATTTACTTTATTCGGAATAATATTTATTACATCAGCCCAGGCTTCCATTTCACTGTATTTCATATATCCCATCACAATCAAACTATCGGTGTATCCGGGATTTTTAGACGAGTATTGTGGGAACATTGCGTAGCCTTTTGGCCATGTGTCTTCGTCGTAGTTTATTGCATCCCAAACATCATCAATATCATAATGGTATTTGTTATGATTAAAGTACGGAAGAGTTCCTTTTTTTAAAACGATATAAAGTATGAAGGAAGAGGTTGTGTTTTGAATACTTTGAATTCGGTGCCTATATGCCTGACGAATATGACCTGGTTCAATCATGTCCATTGTTTTTGAAAGATCACAATTAGAAATAAAGGTTTTACCTCCAATGGTTCTTCCATCAGTTAATTCAACGTTTTTAATGTCGCTTCCGCTAAAATTAAATTTTGCCGCTTCGCAGTAATTGTGAATTTCTCCGCCCATTTTTTTAATAGCGTCAGAAAGATGTTTTGCAATTTGAGCACCGCCATCTAAGCATTTCCAAGCACTTTCAATATAGGTGTTTACGACTAGGGCATGAACGTATAAAGGCGTTTTATTGGCTTCTCCAGCATAAAGTGGATTTGTTCCTGCTAAAACATTTTGTAACTTTTTATTATTCGTAATTGATTCAATGTAAACCTTTGTATCGATTTCAAGAAACTTTGCTGCAAGCAAATCTTTGGAACCTGCTTCTAAGTTGTATAAAGGAAAAAAGCTGCAAATCTCTCTCATTTTATTGCAATAGCTTTCTATGTTCTCTTTTTCTCCAGGAAACTGTTCGCTCAAAGATCTTATAAAATTATCATATCCTTGAGCGTGTTTGTATTCAATAGGATCATTCGGAAATGTAACAATATCAAAACCATCCATGTCCATTTGTTTGAGTTTGAGTTTATCCATTAAACCAAAGTATTTAAAATACCTGTTTAAATTTTGCCCCTCGCTTAAACCGCCAATGTAATGAATGCCTGTGTCAAATATAACTTTGTCTCTTGAAAAAATTTGTAGACTTCCACCAAGCTGTCTGTTTTTTTCCAACACGCACACTTTATAGCCCTCTTTAGATAGAGTATAAGCAGAACATAGCCCACCTAAACCGCTACCAATAATTACAATGTCATATTTACTATCCGTTAGTCCCACTCTGTATTAATTTTTGTAATGAATTACAAACGTAACATTTGAAGTTAGTGTTGTATCATCTATAAGTTTATATTCAATAAAGTTAAAGCTATTAAGCGTGTTTTTAATTAAATCGGCTGAAGTAAAATGTAAACCACTTTCTTTCGTTTTGTTAAAGCCCGAATTAGTAGAGAAAAATTCGGTATAGCGAGTGCCCATGTGTCGTTTCTTTTTATCCGCATCTGCATCACGAACAATCATAACCCCGTTTTTGTTTAATTTATTTACACAACTTTTTATGAGATTAATCTGTTGTTCTGGCTCAAGATAATGAAGCACGTCATTTATGATAAAAGCATCAGCCTCGACAAACTCATATTGGGTTACGTCGGCATGAATAAAATTGGTTTTCGAATTTTTTGAAACGCAGTTTGAAGCGATGTTTATTTTTTCATCGTCGTAATCTAAGCCAAGTATTTCACGATCCTTGCTCATAAAACCAAGCATGAGTGATAGAAACCCATAACCGCAACCGACGTCAATAATCTTTCCTTTTTTAGGAAGGTACTTTTCGAAGTTTTCATAATTACCTTCCAGTTTTGTTTTAATACGGCAATACCATTCTAAAATAGGACCTTTATAAATGTAATTTTTTATTAATCTTGGTCTGAAATAGTTAACGGTTTCTTTTTCTAAACGTAGCTGAGCATACTCACTGCGCATGTACTCACGAACATTTTTAGACTTCTCTTTATATGCTGATCCAAACGCAGTATCATTAGGCAAGATTCTAGGGAAATATTTCAGTGTTACTTCACCTTCTTTAAAATGAAAATCTCCTTTGGTTACTAAGTCTCCAGCTCCGTGCAACAGCAGAGGTAGGATTTCTAATTGTAGTTGTTCGGCAAGATAAAAAGCTCCTTTATGAAAGCGCAAAATCTCACCACTCTGCGAACGCGTACCTTCGGGGAAGATCAATACAGAATATCCATCATTGGTAAGTTCTTTCATTTGAGTTAAAGCATTTTCGTAACCACGTGACGCTGGATAAAAGTCTGCCATCCTTACAATAACACCATAAAAAGGATTATTCCAAACGGCATCGTTGGTGAATACCACAATTTTTGGATGTAGCATAAGGATAAGCGCGAGATCGATGTGCGATTGATGATTACTGATTATAATGGATGGTTTTTTGAATTTTTCTTTATCTGGATTGATGATGTTTTTTTTAACGTTGGCAACAAGGTAAACCATGATACGGCAAACGTACATGATGATGTAATGAAACAAGAGTTTCTTTTTCTTTCGTGGCGCCGGAATGATGTGGAACAATAAAAAAGCAAAGGAATGCGTAACAATACTTCCCGCTACAAATATTGAGAAGCCAAGACCTGTAATCAACAAATTAAAAAGTGTATATGGCAATAAACCTCTTTTTCTGCGATTTAGAATCAGGAAATTATAAAAGAGTGGTTGGATAATAAATGAAATAAATAAAACCGTGCACATACCAATAATGGTAATGGCTGCGATGGATTTTAAAGCTGGGTGTTTAGCAAAAATCAATACACCAATCCCCACAATGTTAGTAAGAGCAGAAAGAAAAATGGATGTTTTATACGAGGCTAAATTTTTTCGGCCGTATTTATACTCGTGACCTAGACCATCCATTATAAAAATGCTATAATCGTCGCCTAAACCAAAAATAAAGGTGGAGATGATGATATTAATGATGTTAAACTTTAGCCCTAGAATCCCCATTATTCCTAGAATCCACAGCCAACTAACAAACATTGGAATAAAATTAATGATTGCTAATTCAATTCTTCCATGTGATAATAACATGAATCCAAAAACCAGGAAAGCGGTTATCATCAGAATTAAATTAAAATCTGAACTGATAATTTCCACAAACTGATTGGTCATGTATTGTTTGTCGAAGACCAATACATCACTCACACCTGAAAAAGCATCATAAACTTTTTGTTTTGTTTCTGGGTCTGATTTAACCAAATTTACAATGGTGGTAAGATCTTTGTTCTCAGTTATCCATTCGTTGGCAACAAGTTTTTTAAGACTATCTAAGTGTGATAAAGGAATTACTTTAAAATCTTTATTAAGCAGATTATAGAACTCTGAAAAGGCATCTTCTTTAAATTTATAACCAGAACCAAATTGAATGAGATTATTTCTTAGTGAATCTTTTCTTGCCTTGGTCCAAAAATCATTCCACCTATCAATACGAATTTTTTGAAGGGAATCTGAAATTAGCACAGTGCTAACTGAAGAATATTTTCCTACGCTTCCATCTTTTTTTAATTGCGATAATTTTTCAGAAGCTCTTTCATTCGCTTTCAAAGCTTCGTTTAAATTTTTTCCTTTCGAAATAACGTAAACAGATTTTAAAGAATATTTGTTAATGCGTTCAATGTTCTCTTGTGCCTTATTCAGTTTGTCTGACTGATAATTCATTTTCATCATGTCACTTTCAAACTCAACATAACTGGCGGTATAAGCGAACACAAGCGTAAGCAGAAAAGCAAGAATTACAATGGATTTATTTTTGTCCATTGGGTAAGACAAAGCTTTATCAATAATGGAAGGCTTGGCATCGTGATTTTCTTCTTGACTTTCTTTTTTTGATTTAAGTAGATGCGGTAAAACAATGATTGAGAAAAGTACGGCGCCAATCAAACTAAATCCTGCAAAGAGTCCAAAATCATGCAGGGCTTGTGACTTTGCAAACTGTAGACTTAAGAAAGCAGCAACAGTAGTCGCGCAACCAACAAGCATTGGTAAGGTGAGATCTTCAATTACTTTTTTTACCGAACGCTCGTGTTTGTAATGCGTAAAAAAATGAAGAGAATAATTAATGGCGATACCGAGCACAATGGAGC
Source organism: Aurantibacillus circumpalustris (assembly GCF_029625215.1). Taxonomy (GTDB): domain Bacteria; phylum Bacteroidota; class Bacteroidia; order B-17B0; family Aurantibacillaceae; genus Aurantibacillus; species Aurantibacillus circumpalustris. Next base: position 4,548,838 of record NZ_CP121197.1, on the reverse strand, counting down.
CTGCTCCAAGAGCAATGGCTGAAATTTCACCTTTAATAAAATACAGAAGTGTTAAAGAGAATAGTCCGCCAAAAGCTACAGGCAACAAAATGTATAGTATAACAAGCAGCCTTCTAAAAAAGAGAAAGAGCATAAGCATGATAACAGCCAAAGCGATGAGCGAGGTGAAAATACTGTCGTGGCGTATTTGAGCTGCGTTACCAGCTGCTACAGGAGTTGCTCCGTAATACTCAATCGTAACTTTACCGTCAAATTGTTTGCTAAGGTTATTTATTGTTCCATCAAGAGACTCAATGAATTTTTTGTTGGCGTCAGATTCATTGGGATTAACAGAAGGTGTAATAAAAAGCAAAAGATTTTTTTTGTCCTTTGTTTGAATGTATCCTTCGTTGACTTCAAAGTTCTCGTCAAACTGCAAGCTTTGTATTTTCTTTAAGGCAATTGGCGTTAAATTTAAAGGATCGCGTTTAAGATAACGTCCAAGGACCATTCCTGAAGGAGAGAGGAGCGTTCTGTAATCTGATTTTAAGGTGCTATTAACGCTGTCTCTTATTAATAAGCCTTCAATTTTTTGATAATCTTTTTCCTCTAAAAAGATGGGTAGATTTTCATAAAAAGTGCCATAAGTTTGCATCATCAACTCATTGGACACTTTATAATTTAATTCTTTAATGAAGTCTTTATTTGTGTTCAAAAGGGTGTCTGCAAGTTTATCGGCGCAGGCCATCATTTCTGATGGATCATTTACACTTGTGTCCGCATTAAACAGATTAATAACAAGTTTGTCTTTGATTTTAAGATTTTGAAGAATAAAGTTGATCTCGTCAATTTTTCCATCTTTTGGAATGAATTTGGTGATGTCCTCTTCACGTTTAAGTTTGGTACTGAAATAGCCGAAAAAAATCAGCAGAATTACAACCAATGCAAACAAAAGTGTTTTATGGCGTTGAAAAAAGGTATATAAACGCAATGCCAGCATAAATTAATTTCTCTTTCTTCTGACGATACTTAGGGTAATAAAAGTTACAATGCCCATGAATACTGAAAAAAGAACTGCTAAAACACAGGCGCCTGTAAGATAAGTATAAAGATTTAATTTTATGGTTTCCAGAGAAATGTCGTGAAGAGATAAATGACTTTTTTTGCCGGTGATTAGTTCGCCTGTTTTTAAACTCGCAATAAGGATAAAAGGTAATAAGGGGGGAATGCTAATATTTGCAGTTAAAATAACTATGGCTTTGTTGAGTCTTAATAAATAAGAAGTCGCAATGGCAGAAACCAATTGATAGCCCCAAATAGGAACAATTCCAAAAAAAATACCAACGCTTACGGATAAAGATTTTTTAATAATTGATTCGTCTTTATCGAAAAAATGTTTTTTTATAAAAGCCTTCAAGCTTGAAGGATGTAGGCCCTTTAACAAACGTAGTGGTTTGTACCAGCAGAACGCCAGAATAACAAAATAGGTATTTAAAATACTTATGCGTGTAAAATCTTTCGCTGGCCTAAAATGTGATACACGTTCACTACCTTTTGCATAAAATATTTTAACTGGCAAAGAAATAACCGGAATGCTACGCCATGCAGCTTTTACAATCACTTCAATTTCAAATTCAAAGCGCGGAGAAAAGAAATTTATTTTTTCTAATTTTTTTACGGGATACATGCGGCAACCGGATTGTGTATCGGGAAGTTTAATACCAGTTTCTACTCTAAACCAAAAGTTCGAAAACTTATTTCCAAAGCTACTGCCTCCGGGAACATTTTCTGAATTCATGTTCCTGGCGCCGATGATAAGCGATCCAGGTTGTTCTTCAATTTTATCTAAAAAACTTTCAAGGTCGCTCGGAAAATGTTGTCCGTCGCTATCAATAGTGATTGCGTAATCACACTCAAGCTCAAGGGCTTTTTTAAAACCATTACGCAGTGCCATGCCTTTACCCAAATTTGTGGGATGATTTACGCGAACAATGGAATTTTTAAATGAATCTAGTATTTGATTTGTGCTATCGGTAGCGCCGTCATTTACTACAATTATTCTATTTGTATATAGAAGGGTGTCCTGAATTACTTTTTCAAGTGTTTTTTCGTTGTTGTAGGTCGGGATAATGACATAACATTTTAAGTCAATAAAACGTGTATTTAGTCTGTTCACTTCCTCGCCCATAATAGCTAATATACCCTTTAAAAACGGGAGTGTAAAAATAGTAAAAAAGCCCGATAATAAAAGGTTTGGAGGCCATTTATTCTAAGACACTAAACTTGCCTTTAAACTTGGTGTATGTAGTGCCGCCATGACTGTAATTTGCGCTGACATCCAAGGTGTTTTCATTGATTTTTACAGTAAAACTAAGCTCCATGTCCGGATTTTCCTTTGGATTAATCATGGCTAAAAATTTAATGTTGTCTCCATTCACTAAAATCAACTCTTTTTGGAGTTTTTCCATCAAAATTTCCTTAATAATCTGAGTTAAACACACTCCGGGTACAATTGGAATTTGAGGAAAATGTCCCTTATAAATCTCATGTTCTGCATTAAAATGAATCTGACATTTAAAATCAAGTTTATTTTCGTCGGAAAAATTTGTCGAAATCTCTTGGTAAAAATTATCTAAAAGTGTGTTTTTCATTTTTCATTACTGCTTATTAATATTGTTCAGTTTTATTTTTAATCGTATTAGACCTTTGTGTTTCAGGTCAATTTGGTTTGCTTGTAAAGTATTGCTATAAAAATAAAATGTTTTTACTTTTGTACACAAAGCGCTTTTTTTCTTAATTGTTTTAACCGTTTTAGCACCTTTATTTAAAACATAATAGTAGCGAAAATTATCTTTCACTTTGTAAACTTTCTCTCCGTTTTTTTCAAAAAGGTCTGCTTGTTTGTTGAACAAATGTTGCAGCAAAATGAGTTTCATATCGCTTTTCAATAGATTTAAGATCTTTGGTTTATTAAGAGGTTCAAACACATAAACCAAATTAAAAGAAGTATCACGAATTTCATAATCAAACATTTTCATACCAATTTCAGTAATAAAAGTAAGATGAGAGGTGCTTGAATCTATCTGTTTAAGTACAATAAGTCCGCTAAAATGATTTCTAAATAAATCTATTTTTGCTTTGTAAAGCAAAGAATTATTTTGATCAATGATAGGCTGAACCTCATTTGTTGTGACAACTTCAGTTCGAATGAATTTATGACCACTGGCTGGAGAACAGGAAACGAGAGCAATGGCTAGCAGGCTATTTAAGAGTAAACTTATCTGAAGAAATCGTTTCATTTATTTTTTTATTCGTAAAATCAATGGTAGTGGTATCATCACCATTTTCAAACATCTCCAATTTAATTACCGAAGTTACGTTTTTGTCAAAATACATGTTTATCTTTTTCAGACTTTCTTTCATTGATTTTATAAGTGGAATCAACTCTAATCTGTATCCTTTATCATTTTCAAAATAATGAATGCTGAATTTATTGGATTTAAGAATATCGCCATTCACGCAAGAAATCATAATGTCATTTATTTCCTTAAAGACTTTGTTGGAGTTCATGTCGTATTTTTTCACCTTATTACTTTCGTCCTTAATCAAAATTTTATCTTTATTAATAACGATCACATACTTATAAGGATCACTGTATTCCCAGCGTAAATTATTTTGTTTCATAAACCAGAAAGCACCTTTGCTGGTTATTTTTTCCGAGAGAATTGAAAGGTTTTTTACCTGAGTGAAATCGCTTTGTATGGAGTTCGTTTCTTTCGACATTTTATCCACGTTGCTCTTAAAACCAACAGTGTCTTTCATAGCCTTATAAGCGCCTTGAGAAAGAAGACTTGTCGTGGAAATAATAAGTAAAAAAAACAGATAGCGTTTAAACATAAGCTTTTTTTTCAAGGAGTTGATCTAATGCAATTACGGTATAATTTTGATCTTTCAGATAAGTCAATAATTCTTTTAACACAATTTCTATGCCAATAACGGTGTCGTGCATAAGCACTATTGATCCAGGTTGCAGACGTTCTTTAATCCTCTCTAACACTTTTTGGGGATTTTTAATACTTGTATCAAGCGAACGAATGTTCCAACCAATCACATCCATATTTAATTTTTTTGTAGCACGCGCTAAAGCTGGAGTGGTAACTCCGTAGGGTGGACGAAAAAAAGTTGGCGTTTTACCAATTGTTTCGTGAATAATTTTGTTGGCAAGTTCTAATTCATTCACAAAGGAAGTGGTGTTTTTTAAATCAATAAAATAACCGTGTGAATAGCTGTGATTACCGATTAAATGACCTTTAGCGCTTATTTTTTTAAGAATTTCTTCATTCCCTTTAATGCGATTTCCAATGCAAAAAAAAGTTGCCTTTACATTAAACTCGTCCAATACTTTTAAAACTTTTTCTGTCTGCAGTACCGGACCATCGTCAAAACTTAATGCTACTACTTTGTCTTTTGTTTTTACTTTACAAATAGCTTTTATATGAAAATTGGAATGAATAAAATAAGCTCCGTAAAATTCTATAATTAAAAAAACTAAGAATAAAAACAAATAAAGACTCCAATGAATGGTGTAAGTTCTATTGAGAAACACAAGCGTAATTATTCCACAAATGAAGAGAATAACTATGTTGCGGTGTTTTAGCATTGTGAAATACACATCAGTGAATACTGCTGATCTGCAAAGTAGTTTACAATAAGAATATGTTTTATGTTTTCAGGAGAATTTTTTGAAGGAAGAGCGCAAGTCGGAACTTTTTGTTTTTGTAGAATAGTTGCTGAAAACCAAAGCGCAAAAGAACTGCATGTGAAATATTCTCCACACAAATTTTTAAAGTAAGCAAGTGGTAAATTGATTTCAGTAGAAAATTGTTTTAAATGTTTATCAGTTTCCACATTGCCATTTATGCCGCTTAATACAAGACTAATATCGTTTATAGAAAGGCCGAGTTCTTTTAAAAATGATTCTGTAATGTTTTTAAGCTGATCTGAATCTGAAATTTTTTGAATGGTTTTTACCCCACTTATTTTCGCGATACTTTTTTCTTGTTTAGTCAGACTCAAATTAAAAAAACAAGCACCTTCGCCTGCTACATAACCTTTTGTTTTGCTTTCCCACAATTTTTCCTGGAGGTCTTCCACTTTTTTTATGTGTCCTGCTCTTTCAAATAATTCTTTGAGAGGAGGATTTAATTCGTCAACTCCACCTACTAAAACGGTTTGTGCCTCACCTTCTTTCAGTAAAAGCAGCGCATCAAGCAAAGAATACTCAAAGGATAAATTTTGATGAACATAGGTAAAATTATAACCGTGGCATTTTACAAGCAATGCAATTTGTCCAGCTACAGTATTGTGTGTTGATTGTATAAAAGAAGTTGGGGTAAGCATTCGTTCGTTATTATCATCAATCGAACGTAAAAATTTATCAGTATCCTCGTAACAACCCATTGCTGTTCCCACAATTATGGCGTCGGTTTCTTCTTTTCCACTATTTCTCAAACACATTAAACCGGCGCTGATACCCATTTTTAAAATGTGTGAAGTACGGCGAATGGTATTAACTGGAATGTAATCTTTGTAAACTGGCGGTACAATGGCTAAAAAATTAGAAGTAGGTGTTTCACTTGTTTCCTCAAAAAAGAAATCTGCACTAATGGTATTGTGTGGAGAAATGCAGGCTAAGGAATTAATGTAAGCTTCCATATTAATTTTTACTGAAAATTAAAGTGGAACAATTGCCGCCGAAACCAAAAGAGTTAGACATCACATGGTTTAGGGTTACATCTTTTTCAAGGGCATTTACAGGGCTAATACTCAAATCTTTCATTTGTTCTGATCTATTCAGACAAGGGAAAATCATATTATTCTGCATGGATAGAATTGAAATAACGGCTTCAATAGCAGCTGCAGCAGCAAGTGTATGACCTGTGTATGCTTTTGTGGAACTAAATTTTGGAACCTTATTTTCAAAAATGGTCTGCATGGCAATACCTTCTGAAGAATCATTATTCGGTGTTCCGGTACCGTGTGCATTGATGTAATCTATATTTTGAGCAGGAATTTGTGCAACGTCCAAAGCTTTTTTCATGGCTAGTGTCGCGCCAAAACCTTCTGCTGAAGAAGCTGTTTGGTGGAATGCGTCATTGGCATTGCCGTAACCGCTCACGATTGCTAAACTTTTTTTATTAAATTTTTTAACTTGTTCTTCCGATTCTATAACCAGATAAGCGGCGCCTTCACCGAGGTTAAGCCCTTTTCTGTTTTCATCAAAAGGTTTGCACCATTCGGTATCTAAAATCATTAAAGTATTAAACCCGTTCAAAGTAAATTTGGAAAGTGCATCTACTCCGCCAACAATCACACGATCAAGAATATTATTTTTGATTAAGCGTGCACCAAGCATCACGGCATTCGCTGCTGAAGAACAAGCGGTACTTATGGTTGTGACGTATTCATCAATGCCAAGATCAGCCGCAATTCGATTGGTGCTTACACCACTAAAATGCGAATCAATAAAATTCTCATTCGTTTTCTTATCAAAAAAATCTTTGTAAACCAATTCTGAATGACACATGCCTGCAACCGTAGTGGAAGAAATAAAACCGGTGCGTGCTTCTTTTATGCTTGAAATTCCAGCTTTGTTGAGGGCTTCTTTTGCAGCAATCAATCCAAGGACCGTTGTGCGATCGTAATTTTTTGTTCCAGCTAATGAATTCAAATCTTCGTTGCTGAGTTTTACTTCGCCACACACAAATTCATCTTTGTGCGATGTTTTTAAATGATTTATTTTTTCAATGCCCGTTCTGCATTCTGATAAGGACAAAAAAGTATCTTCTACGCTGTTACCAATAGCGGAGATAATTCCCATTCCTGTTATATGAACGCGGGTTGACATTAAATGAAATAAAATCTAATTTTATTTTGAATTAGCAGCAATAAACTCTGCCATTGTTTTTACAGAAGCGAAAATTGCTTTAGATTCTTTAGGATCGTCAATTTTTACATTGTAGTTTTTTTCAAGAAGTACAATAAGCTCAAGTGCATCGATAGAATCAAGACCTAAACCTGTTCCAAATAGAGGAGCTTCAGCGTCGATATCTTCAGGTTTTACTTCCTCTAAATTTAATTGTTCAACAATTTGAGATTTAAGTTTTGTAATTATTTCTTGTATTTCCATTTTATAAACTAAATAAGTGTTGTAAGTTTTCTGAACTGTGCAATTTAAGGAAAGCTTCGTTTTCCTGTTTAAAATTAAGGTTTTTAACGCAATATACAAAAGCCTCCGCGCTTTGCTCATCAACGTTGACCCAGCCACCAAGAACGGTTGACACGTTAGCGTTTTTAAGCAGAAGATCGCAGTAAGAATACATTAATTCTGCATCAAATTTATCAGAAACAAAAAAAGCATTTTCACCAGTTATTTTGTGTTTGATAGCGATTTCACCGATAACAATGTTGGGAAGCGTATAAACAAAGACGGAAGGACTTGGAAAATAATTCTGTTTGTCAGCAATGGCACTTGCATGCGTTCGGTCGCTTTCCAGACTAGAAGCATTGTTTGAAATAACTAGGGCGATTTCGTTTTTTGGAAATGCATTAAAGTCTGGCTTATCACGAATGACGAGTTCGGCAGCAAGCGTCCCTAACTTACAGAGTTTATCCATTTTAAAAAACTTTGGATAATTTAACTCAATCTGTTTGTATAAACTGCTCATAAAGGCAGCTAGATCATTGCTTTTCTGACCTTCAAAAAACGTTTTACCGTTTACAGAAACAGAATTGTTTTTAATGCTACAATATGAAGTAATGACCGTTTCCAATTTATATTTTTTTAAAAATAGCCGCTGCGTTGCAACCTCCAAAGCCGGAAGCCGTTTTTAAACAAGCGCTTAGTTCTTTATGTTCTGTTTTTTGTATCATGTTTAAAGCAGCAGTAGTTCCTTGATTTTCGAATCCCATCGATTTAATCAATTTGTTTTCTGAAAGTGATTGAATAGAGATAATACTTTCTATAACCCCAGCTGCTCCGAGCGTGTGTCCGTAATAACCTTTTAAACTATTTATGGGAATGCCATTTAATTCCGCTCTTGAAAACGCAACAGATTCCATTTCATCGTTGTATTCGGTAGCAGTGCCGTGTGCGGAAATAAAATCCAAAGAAGGATTTCCAGCTGTCGCCATACTTTGAGAAACCGCCTGAAAAAGTCCATCACCTGTTCTGGAAGGTCCTGAAATATGATTCGCATCGTTTGCACTGGCTCCTGATAAAATAGTGATGTTGCTTAGTTTGTCTTCGCTTAGTAAAATACTTGCCGCTGCTTCTCCCAAATTGATACCAGTACGATTTTTATCAAAAGGTTTGCAAGCTTCATCACTCATGGCATTAAAAGATTTAAATCCCGATAAGGTAAATTCTGAAACTAAATCTGCGCCACAAACAATGATGTTTTTATAATTTTTATTTTCAATAAAACGTTTTGCAATAATAATAGCTAGCAGACCAGAAATACAGGCATTAGAAACTACTAAAGGCGCATTAACGCATTTAAAGTAATCACCTACCGTATTTGCAAAGTTTGATAAATAAGCTCTTTCAGGGGAAATATGCGGGTATTTATTTTCCAAAATATCTACATTGCCTTTGGTGGTTGATAGAATGAGGAGATTAGATTTATTGTTTAAATCAATACCTGATTGCGTAACAACATCGTGTATTGAGAGAATACACATTTTTTCGAGAAAGGTATATTCAGAGGGTTTTCCAAGAGCAGTAAACTTTTCGTTAAGCGTTTCTACGTTTATTTTTGAGCAGTAGATTGGTTTTTCAGAAAACTCAAAATTATGTTTTTTCGGACCCACCTTAGCTTCCAACACAGCGGAAAAGTTTTCACTGCTGGTAAAACCAAGCGGACTAATAATATTATGTGCACCGAAGAAAACGCCCATACTTATTTTAAATACTTGTTTTTCCAGGCTTCGAAAAAATCAGGCATGGTAATTTGAAGTTCTTTTCTCTCTAGGTGAACAAAAGCTTGAATGGTTTTTCCGGTGCAAAGTACCTCATCTTTACTATTAAAAATCTTGTATTCAAAAACTATTTTAGCGGCAGGATCATCTACCAGTGTGGTTTCTACACGTATTGTTTCTCCAAAACTAACTGGACGTTTGTAATCAATTTCAAGGTGTACCAATGGAATAGACAATCCGTTTTCGGTATAAATTTGTAAGTAAGAGAAATCGTTTGCACGTCCAAAATCTTCACGTCCATCTTCAAAATATTTCACATAATTGCCATGCCAGACAATGTTTAAGGGATCGCATTCGCTGAAACGGATGTGTATAAGTGTACTCTGTGTTAAAGATCTAGGCATTTGTTTCACTCGGTTTTTGAATAAATATTTTCATTTCGCAGTCTGCAATTATAGTCCCATTACAAACGGAACTTCCTTCAATTAATGTTACGCCCATTACATCTGCTTTAATCACAACCGTCGTTTCCAGTACATCGCCTACTTTTGGTAAAGCATGAATTTTAAGATCTTTCACAGCACCAATAAATCCTAATAAAGGTGCGAGACCATGTTTTTTTACTTCGTAACCTGCTTTAACAGCGGCTGTTTGCGCAATGTTTTCTATAATTCCGGGTTCATGAAGAATGCCGTTTTTTACAAAAATATTCCCTTCATCAACTTTAAATGTTGTTTTAGTCGTTGTTCCCTCGCAATAATTAAGCGTGTCAATCATCACCATCGGATGCCCTTGCGGGATGTATTCTGTAATGTGTTCTTTAGAGACTAAAAGCGCTTCCATTTTCTAAAAAGATAAGCCACGAAGATACGATTAATTTAAAAAACGGCTGTTTAATGCTTCATTTTAAAAGCATTTATCTTATCTTAGATAAGGCTTAATTTAAACTGTTTTAACCCGATTATCCAAAAAGAAAATCTAAATGAATTATTTTCAACAAAAAACTTTAAGATCTAACTCAAACAGGTACTTTAGAATCTTTTTGTTTTTATTTTTTGTTTTGAATATAAGTTTTGACGTGAAGGCGCAGATTGCTAATTATGTTAAGGATGGCGGCTTTTAAGAGGCTGTTCAAGGCGTAAGCCCACCAATACCGAAATTCTGGAATGCTATGGATACAACTGGTACAAAATTTTTCGGAAAGTTGTTTGCTAAAAATCTACCCCCTTTTATTGTGCCGCTCAGTTCACAGACCTATCAATGGCCAAGACACGGAAATAATTTTTTGGCGAGTACATTTTACTGCCCCTCATGTGCGTCAAACGTGCGCGGATATCCAAGAAATAATTTAAAGCAAGTTTTGACAGCAGGCAAAACCTATTGCTTCACGATGTACCTGAATTTAACTAATAAATCTTCTTATTCAATAGATCGAATGGGAGTTTATTTTTCGGATGCCACGAACGATACAATTAAGTATTGTGCAACTCCCATAACCTACTTAACTCCGCAAATTCAAAGTCCTGATAGCATGTTTCTTTCAGATACTTTAAACTGGATGCTATTCCAAGGTTTGTATACGGCAATTGGTAATGAAAAATATATAATTATTGGAAACTTTAGAAACAATGCGAACACGCATAATGTTTTTGTGAACTCAACAACGTTGCCTCAAATTTTTACAGATTACTGTATTGACGATGTAAGTTGCATCGATATTGATCTACCAGCCTTTGCTGGTAATGACGCGGCGGTAATTCCGGGGGATAGTGTTTACCTTGGTCGGGAATCAGATGTTGGGATTGATGAAGCTTGTATGTGGTATCAATTACCAACAGTTATTACACCCACAACACCGGCCATTGATACCATTGCAGGTTTTTGGATAAAACCTGTAACAAGTTGTACTTATGTTGTAAGACAAGATATTTGCGGTCACGTAAAATGGGATACGGTAATAATTGCGATGAACCCCGTTGGAAATGTTGATCCGATAGCTATCGGATTAGAGATGTTAAATGATAAATTGATGGTGTTTCCAAATCCAGCAAACGATTATTTAGAACTTAAAATTTCAAACGCCGATTTGACAAAAGATTCAAAAGTGATTTCTATTTATAACAACCTTGGTCAGTTGATCAGGGAAGAAGAGATTTCGTTTACCGAAAATAAACTTCTTTTTAAAACAAGTGAGCTTGAGAATGGGGTTTATTTTTTAAGGATTAAAAGTGTTAATGCAGGGGTTCTAAGTAAACGGTTTGTGGCAGCGCGGTAGGTTTACGAAAGTCCCGTCGAGGCCCTTGCGTAAGGTGACACTTTGCAGAGACTGCTTCGGTTTCATTGCAATCATCCGTTTTACTCGCAGTGACGGGTTCACAGAAGCACCGTCATTCCGAGGCAAACGCGTGTTAAGAATAAACCCGAAGGAATCTCTGCGTGGTATTACAACTCCTCAAAGTCCATGTGCATTGTAGCACTTGGCAGAGACTGCTTCGGTTTCTCTGCAATCACCCACATTACTCGCAGTGACGTTTTTCAGGTAGCACCGTCATTCCGAGGCAAACGCGTGTTAAGAATAAACCCGAAGGAATCTCTGCGTGGTATTACAACTCCTCAAAGTCCATGTGCATTGTAGCACTTGGCAGAGACTGCTTCGGTTTCTCTGCAATCACCCACATTACTCGCAGTGACGTTTTTCAGGTAGCACCGTCATTCCGAGGCAAACGCGTGTTAAGAATAAACCCGAAGGAATCTCTGCCAGGTAGCACTTGGCAGAGACTGCTTCGTTCCTCGCAGTGACGTGTTAAGGTTACACCTTCAAGTAATTCCCAATGTGTTCCTCCTTTACTCTTTCCCTCTGTGTTAAACCTTAGCGGGAGATGAGCATAAAGAATTGCAGCCGAATAAAAAACTCTGTGTTCCTCCTTTACTCCTGTCCCTCTGTGTTGAAACTTACCTGGATACCAACATAAAACTATGCTGCGCACCTTTGTAATTATTATAGATTAAAATATTTTCGAACGACCTATTTTCAGATTTTCGTTTTACACAATGATTAGGAAAAGAGCCGGTTTGTAGAATGTGCAAGGCAAGCCAAAGCGCATGCGAAGATGCCGTTGGATACTCACCACTCATGTGTTTAAAGCGTAAAATGTTTGTTGTTTTATCGACTAGTTTTTCTGCGGCTTCGTAATAAGGTAAAAAACGATTGTCACCGTTTTCACCGCTAATTAAAATATCAGGACTTTCATTTTTTAAATGTTGCGCAAGAAATGCTTTTAATTCCTGCATTACATACTGTTTATCTTCACTATGTACGGTGTGAATAGCTTTAAGTTGACCAAGTGCGCCTTCTTTTTTTGAATTGACGATACACATTACCGCGCCTTCACCAGCTATACTAGCGGGAGAATCAAGGGTGTAAAGATTCTTGTTAGAAACAGTTTCTTTTTTGTACCAACCTCCTAAAAAATCTACATTGTAATTATAACTGGATATTTCATCCGCCGCACCGAGCAAATAATTATTTTCAGGAAAATCGTTTAGCATCATCGCTGCATCAATAACAGCGTTTTCAAAAGAAAGTCCGCGATGCACATGCGTGATGTTGTAACCATTGTTTTTTTTCAATAAACCAATTTGAGCAGCGAGTCCATTCGGCGTGCTTTGAACAAAATTACCGGGTGTGAGCAAGCCTTCATCATACTCCATAATTTGATTCATGAATTTAATACAATCTTCCATGCCGCCATTTGCAGTTCCGATAATAATTCCATCTAAAGCCTTTGCATTTTCAAGAAGTGGAAGCGCTGCGCCAACTGTCATTTTCACCGCTTTGCCCATACGTCTTAAAATATTATTGGGAATTCCTTCATAGGAAGGTTCAATGACTTTTAATTTATTTTCTACTGATTCGTTTAACGCATCAATCGCAACAGTCGAAAAAGTTTGTTGAGGAGAAATACACGCTATTTTATGAATAAACAACATTACACTTTTGAAAATAATAAGGAACTACAATTACCACCAAAACCAAAAGAATTAGAAAGTACATGTTTCATTTCTTTTTTTGAATAGCTTGATACAGGAATAAGTCCCGTTTCAGGAATTGGTGTTTTAAAATTTAAACCGGCATATACCTCTTGATATTTTAAATTGAGAATACTGTAAACCGCTTCAATAGCACCAGCCGCTCCAAGCGTATGACCAATGTTTGATTTGGTAGAAGCAAAATCTGGCACACCATCTAAAAATAATCTTTGCATGGCTCGACTTTCCACTGCATCGTTATTTCCTGTGCCTGTTCCGTGTGCATTTATAAAATCAATTTGTGAAGCTTTTAAGTTGGCACTTTTCAAAGCGCCTTCCATGGCTAAATACGGACCGTTTCCTTCGTCTGAAAGAGAGGACGGATGAAAGGCATCGTTGGAATTAAAATAACCACTAAGCTCTGCGAAAATTTCTTTTCTGGCACAATCTTCTTCTTTTTCTAAAACAAGAAAAGCCGCACCTTCACCTAAATTCAGTCCTTTGCGGTTTTCATCAAAAGGTTGACAGATTTCGTTTGAAAGAATTCCAAGAGAGTTAAATCCGTTGATGGTAAACTTAGAAAGACTATCAACACCACCAACAATCGCTCTTTTTGCCAAACCTTGTTTCATAAGACGTGCGCCATACATAATCGCGTTGGCTGAAGAAGAACAAGCAGTGTTAATGGTATTTACAATGCCGTTTACCTTATAATGTTGTTGTAGAAATAAAATTACCGAAGCAAAATCGTAGGAAGAAAGATATGGCGAACCTTCTGTTTGTAAATTCGCATCTTTATACATTTCATCGGTTAGACACATACCGCCAACTGTGCTAGCGCCAATTAGAGCAGTGTCTTGAGATGTGATTTCATTTTCCGAAAGTGATGCATTGTGCAAGGCTTCTTTCAAAGCATGAAGCGCTAATAAACTTGTGCGTGTAACACTTGGTTCAGAAATGTTTAGTTTTTTTTTGAAATCTTCTGTTGAAATTTTCACTTCACCAAAAGGCATTTTGTCTGCGAAATTGGATGTAAGCATTTCGAGCTTTGTCATCCCACATTTACCAGCAATAAGAGCAGCACGGTTTTCAGAAACCGTGTTTCCAATGGGACTGATAACGCCAATACCTGTAATGAAGATTCTGCTCACTAATTTAAACTCAAACGGTTCTATGTTTTTGAATATAGTCGGCCATGGTGTCTATGTTCACCAATATTTTACGGCCTTCTTTTGGATCTTGAATATCGATTCCATATTCTCTTTTTAGCATCACAATTAATTCAAGAGAATCGATCGAATCTAATCCTAATCCCTCGCCAAACAAAGGCGCATCGTCTTTAATCTCAGCCGGTGTCATTGGTGAAAGATTTAAGAATTCAATCATCTTTGTTTTTATTTCTTCTTTTAAGGCAGTTGTTTCCATATGTATTTAAATCAAATTTTTTCTTTTTAAACCCCAGAGCGAAATGAGCTGAAGTAAAAATGTAATTCCCAATAAAGGTATAATATTCATTAGAATATCTTTTAATTTTCCGTCTTCTAAAAATAATCCATAATAGGCCTCCAGACACCAGTGTAGTGGTGATAATTTCATCGGAATTCTAAACGAATCTGGCATGGCAAACGAAGGAACCAGCAACCCACCAATGGCGGCAAGAATCACAATAGTCACCGCGCCAAAACCGTTGGCTTGTTCTTGCGTGTTTGCAAATACACCAATACAAATAGCGTAACTCACCGCACACCAACCGCAAATAAAAGAAACAACGAAGAGCGCAAATAAATCGGATGGTAAATTTAGTTTCGGTAAACCCATCGCGGGGAATAAATAAATTCCTAAAGTAAAAATAACGGCCACTTGCAACAGTGTAACACTTAGGTAGGTGATTTGTTTTGATAAAAGTGAGATTAAATAATTTGTCGGCAATGTTTTTAAACGCACGAAACTGCCGTTAAGTTTTTCTTTCACGATATTACTTCCTAAAGAAATAACGATGAAAAACATAGCAAAAACAGTCCATGCCGGAATATTATGTTGCGTCGCATTTGGAATAATTTTACTACCGTTGCGCGCAGCAGTTAGTTCTTGGATGGGAATCTGACTTTTAAGAATATCGTCTTCCAACTTTGATGGCAATTTGTTTTCATCAACGAGGGCATACAAGTTTTTTATCAATTGTTTGTTTTCTATTAATTGCAATGAAGCTCTAACAGCTCCGCCAATCGATTGACGGAAAGATTCTTGCAACACCGGATTAAAATAAATTGCGACAGAATCAACAGGACCCGCGCTTTTATTTAAAGTGTCTGTACCTAAACCAAGATCGTTAAAAACCAGGGCGCTGAGGACTTTCGATTTTTTTTCTACTTTAAAAGAAAAGTTTTCAGGAATAACAATGCTCACAAGTGCATCCTGTTTTTCCATTTCTAAAGCAAGTTCTTTTTCGTTTGATTGTTTACTAAGCTCTGAAACCTCAAACATGCCAGCTTCTCTAATGGCTGTGACAAATTGATTGGAAATTTTGCTGGTATCGTTATTGTAAATAAGCAAACCAACTTTATTGTCGTTAACCAATTTAAAGGTGTTGTTTTGAATGGCTGCGATTAAAATAGCCAGTACAATGGGCATGGCAAACATGAGTAGTAAACCTACTTTGTCGCGCGTTAATAAACGAACGTCTTTTTGTATGCTTGTCCACAATTTAAACATCCACTTCCTGATAATTTTTCCCAGTTAGTTTTATAAACAAACCTTCCAGACTTTTTTCTTTATGTTTTTGAAATAAATTTTCAAGTGTATCGTGCTCAATTATTTTTCCTTCATAGATCAATGCAATGTTGGTGCAAAGTTCTTGCGCTTCGCTCAATTGGTGTGAGGTGTATACAAGCGTTGTTCCGGCTGCATTTAATTCTTTCAAAAAATTAATAATAATGTGACGGGTTTGAATATCCACACCCACAGTAGGTTCATCTAAAAACAATAAAGAAGGATTATGCATCACGCCAATTGCAAGATTCACTTTACGTTTCATGCCTCCTGAAAACGTGTGAACAGCTTTATCTTTCATTTCTGTTAAGCCGAGAATATCAAGCAACTCAAGGGATCTGGTTTTAATGCTCTGTTTATCCATTCCTGAAAGTGCTCCAAAGTATTCGAAGTTTTCTTTCGGACTTAATTCTTGATAGAAGGCAAGGTCTTGTGGGACAAAACCAATCAGTTTTTTAACTTCTTTCGGGTTTTTTTTTAAGTCTATTCCTAAAAGGTGAATTGATCCGCTATTGAAAGAAAGAAGCCCCGTCATACAACTCATGAGCGTTGTTTTTCCCGCGCCATTAGGGCCAAACAAACCAAAGCGATCGCCTTTATTTATTTGTAAGTTAAGTCCACTAAAACATTTGTGGTAAGGATTTGTGTAAGTAAAATCCAGTTCTTGTATGTCTACAGCCTGAATGTTCATTTACCATTTTATTTTTGAAAGCGATGTAAAAGCTTGTTTTTCTAATTCTGCAATTTCGAATAAATAATCCGCCATCACATTAAAATCTTGTTGTGCAGTAATTCTCCCTTTATAAATTCCGGAAGCTTGCACGGCAGCACTGCGCCAAAGATCTCCTGATTGTGTAAATTTTTTAGAAAGATCCATTAAAGGAGCGTTCGGATGATAGGCTTGTGCCTGTTGTAAAAAAGCGCCGTAAATATATCTAAAGCCGCCGCCGCCGGTTCCAATTTCTTCTTGCATACGCACCAATTGCGCAAGGTATAAACCCGCTTTTTCAAGACCGAGTGTGTCGCGCCACTTTTTAATTTTGTTAGCGGTATAACGAATTCCTTTTACGCCTGCAATGTTTCCTGGTATATGAAGCATATCGCGCACGTTGAGTTTAATTCCTTTTACAATGGCTTTTTTTAATTGTTCTTCTGTTACTTGTGTGTGTTCTTTTGGATAATACAATTGTCCTTTAGGAGCAAATGGTCCTTTCGCAAAACGCACGCGTTCTAATTCAAAACTGCTAAGCGTGGTAACATCCTCCATTACCGGATCACTGATTAAAAAATTATCGCCTTCTTTTCCGTACACAATTAAATTATGTGCGTTAAAATGAAAACGGTATTCTTTTGGAAAGTAAGTCAGATAATAAACACCTACCTGGCAACCTACCGGCTGCTTAGCGGCAACGCATTCCATTAAAAATTTTTCTGCGTCTTTTTCGGAGCTGAATTTTTTCCGAACTACCGGTATTCCTAAACTTTTGCAAGTACGTTTAAAAATATTTCCTGGCATGGTTCTAAAAGCAATTGCGGGACCATTATTTATTTTTAAAAAAGGAATGTAGATGTAAAATAGTCCAGAGCCAATCCCAAACGCTAGCGGTTCAGTAATGGTAACGCCAATGTTTTTAAGCAGGTTGGTAGTTACTCCGTTTTCGCAGTGCGCTGCTTGAAGGTGTTTAAATTCATTCTGCATTTACGTTCATTGTTTTTAATTGCTCAACACTAACATTAAATGCTTTGGCGTATTTTTCTAATTTTCTTTTTGATAATTTTTCGAAGACTTCTGGTTTCATGTGTCTTTTTATTTGCCATTGCCAAAAACCTGAGTAAGCTGCAAGTATGGTTAAATCCATTAAACGCAGTTCCAAGAAAAAGAGTAGGGGACTAGCTTCTTTGTTCAGTACTTTTTGTTTTACTTCTGCTATTCGTTTGTCAATATCCTGCCAGGTTAAATCAAGGGCTGTTGCTTTTACATCCCAACCTCTGCTGAGGCCAGTAACATAGTTGCCAGAACTATCCACAGCATAACACAATTCTTTGGTGAATTTGTCGAGTGCACTTTTATCTTGTGGAATATCTTCTTTTTTCATTATTCAATTCTAACAAACGGTAAACAAAGTGTACATGTAAGAAAATCTTCCGCTCTCGGGAACAAGTAATAAAATTTTTTCTCCTTTTTTTAATTTACCACTTTTAAATAATTCGTCTACCATTAAATAAGCTGAGGCCGCACCAACATTACCTACGGTTGGTAAATTAATAAACCACTTTTCGTAAGGAATTGGTGTGCCGTTTTCTATCAGTTGGTTGTAAACTTTATCTTTAAAAAACTCGCTCGATAAATGCGGTAAAAAATAATTGATGTCGTTTGAATCGAATTTGTGTTTTGCTAAAACCTTTTTAAGGCCTACGCCACCTAATGTGACAATGTTTTTACTTAATAATTTTACATCTTGCTTAATGGTGAAAATGGATTTGTTTACCATTTCTTGTGGCGTATAATCTAAATAACTTGTAATGGTGCCATCTTCGTTTTTGTCTGCGCCCATATACATACATGCTTGCAATTCGTTGGCATATGAAAAACCTTCTATCCATTCAATTTTTAAACTAATGCCTGTTTCATTTGGTTTGTCTGTGAGTAAAAAAGCAGATGCACCGTCAGAGAGCATCCAGCGTAAAAATTCTTTTTCGAAACCAATATAAGGATCATCAGAAAGTTCTTTTAATTTTTGAATTTCATCTTCAAAATTATTAGAAACGATGGAAGCAGAAATTCTATCAGAGCCTGCTGCTACTGCAGTTTCAGATTCTCCAGTCTTAACCGACATGTAAGCATATTTTAATGCATGCATTCCAGCGCAGCAAACACCTGCTGAAGAAACCACTTCAATGGAATTTGTTTCAGGTAGCCAACCGTGCACCATGGCGGCGTGCGAAGGCATTAGTTGATCGGGAGAAGAAGTACCACAACTTAAAAGTTGAAATGATTTTAAGCCCTCAGGATTTTTGAAGAGAGCTCTAACGGCAAGCGCAGTCATTTGTGCGTTGGTATGCGTAATTTTTCCTCCTTTTGTAAGGGCGTAGAAACGACGTTTAATTCCGTTGTTACGTAATACAATTCCTTTTGATCGAGAGGGGGTGTTGTTAAGGTAACCTAAGTATTCCTCCATCTCATCATTCGAAATAGGATCGTTTGGAAAAAACGAGGAAGTATTGGTAATATAAACTGGTTTAAAAGACATAGATTAATTTATTCCTGCGTAATATGCTAATTGTTTTTTAGTTTTTGTTCTTAAAAATGGTTTAAAAAATATCGTGTTTATTGTGAGGATAATTGGGGCTGCAATAAACAGTGCAATAATAAGATAATACTTGAATACAACAAGCCAAGGACCTCTATTTTTCCTTTTTACAATAAAATTTGCCCATATGCCAAAAAGGCGTGTTGCTTTTGATTCGGTGTACATGAGATTATAATTCACCACAACAGATTTCTGTACAAATAGTTCATCTTGTAAGCCATTCCAATCATTTTGTGAGAGGTGTTTATCTACGAGAGCTCCAAACACCCTTGTATGTTCTATATCTGCGTCAGAAACTCCAGGTTTAGGAAACAGGCCCAAGAACTTGTCTCTTTTTGCTGTAAACATCCAGTATAAAATGGTAATCACACTTATCAAGTTATGGTGTTTATCTACTAGAGCAATATTACCTACATGTTTTGCATTGGTTTCTTTAAGAACTTGCTTAACCCTTTCAAGTGCACTAATCCACATGTTTCTAGCGCCAGTTACTGTAATAACGGGAGTGTCGTTTAAAACCGCCCGTATTTTAGAGTCATTTAAAGCAGAATTAATTGGGATACTTGGTGAAAGAAACCATGCTTGGTAGCCCAACACAATAAGGTCGTATTTAGTTTCTTTTAATTGAAACGGCTTAAGTTCAGTTGGCGCGCCTAAAACACAATCTGGCATCACAGAAAAAAATTGTTTGCTTGTCCAAGGAAACGGGTACTCAATTTGTGGATGAATTTCAAGGGTTTCAATGCTATGCCCAGCCTTAACTAAAGGACTAACAAAACTGTTTAAAATATCAGCTAGTTGACCAGATTGGGTATAGTAAAGAACTAGTATTTTTTTACTCATGCAATTCGTTTTTAAAATCTTCCGGTTTTAATGTTTTAGATTTTTTGCTGTAACTGAAAATAACCTTTTGTAATTCAATTGTCTGGTTTTTATAGTTTTCGCGAAGATACGAAGCATCACGTTTAATTTCACTATTGTAATTAACAATTTTGGGAGTGTTTTCTTGAATAATGAGCCTTAGAAAGTGATATTCTACATTACTTGTATCTTTTTTTAGAGCAGATTCGAGATTTTTTCGCCCTTCTTTAAAAAAACTCAATTTGTCTTTTGCTGGCTTGACTAAACCTGATTTTTTCATCATCAAAGCACCTTTAAACGCTTCGCCAATGCTATTTTTGTTTAATTTATCTAGTTCGTGATCGATAACATCTAAATTTTCATGCATCATGGCAGAATAGAATGAAGATCTGTTGATTGCAGCTTGAGCGGAAAAAAAGCTAAGCCAGCTCGATAAAACTAAGAGAAATATATATTTAACAGGCATTTATAGGGTGGATAAAGGTAAGGAAAATTGAATTTTTAAACAAGAAAGAGAAATAGAACCTGGTTAAAACTTGGTAAAGAGTGTGATACCGATTATATAAAATCTATTTCCAAAAATCATAAAAGTTAAACCATTGAGTTGGATACTTTTTTAGCATGAATTCCAGTTCGCGGACATATTGATCAGAACTATTTTTTACAACTAAGTCGGTATCTTCTTTAGTGCGTGCTCTTTTGACTTCAATGGGTTTGCGGGCAAAAAAATGGTAGTGATTTTTTGTTTCTTTTACTGCGAAAACTAAGGTGATTGGAACACCGAATTTAGCGGCCATTACAAAAGGTCCTGCGGGAAATTTTGCGAGTTTACCCATAAAGTTTTTTTCAATGGTAGCAGTTCCTGGCAGGTATCGATCACCGTGCATCACCACAAGCTCATTGTTAGCGAATGCTTTGTGTAATTCTACCAAGTGCCCCATATCACCATCACGTATTGCAATCACATTAAAACTTTTTTTACCCATCACACGACTCATGTATTCCTTCATTTTCTCTACCTCATTGTCGTACATGAGGACATTAAATTTGGTGTTCAGCGAATCAAGCATTTGACCGGCAATTTCCCAATTACCAATGTGGGCGCTAAGCAAAATACTGCCTTTGCCGGAGCTTTTGAGATTAGCGAGGTTTTCATTGTGACCATCGTGATTTATTGTGAAGTTGGTTTTTACGCCTGAAAGAAGAGCCACTTTATCCAATAAAATCTGGCCGAATAAAAAATAATTTTGATAAGTGGCTCCGTAGGCCTTTAAACCTTTGTAGCCGTGAATTTTCCTAAAATAGTTTAGTGAGGTTTTAGTGGATTTACTAAATAAAAAAAAATAAAAAGCTACAAATCGCAAGAAAAAATATGCAATGTGTAGCCCGAATGTATTGAGAATAAATACAAAAATTTTATGCCCACTTAGCCCGCCTCTGGTTTTCCCTTCCCACTTGCTCTTGTTAGACATTTTTAATTTTAAGCAGCGTCTTTTTGACTAACTTTTTGGTGGCAGTAGTCGTAAAAATCTTGAAAAGAATGAATGTTGATAAAGTCTTCACCCACCACTTTAAATCCAAAATTACTTTCAATTACTACCACAAGGTCAACGTAATCAAGGCTATCCAGATCAAGTGTTTCACGCATATTAGCCTCAGGCACAATCTTACTGCTTTCTACCTCGAATTCATCTACTAAAAATTCGTTTACTTTTGATATGATTAGGTCTTTTGTCATTTGTGTGTGATATTGTTTAAGCGCTTATATTTTTTTAATTACCAAAGTTGAGTTTGTTCCGCCAAATCCAAAAGAATTACTAAGGAAAGTATTTATTTTTTTATCAACAGTTTTACTTGCAATGTTGAGTTTTGCTGAGGCTTCATCCGGATTTTCGAAGTTAATATTTGGAGCCACAAAATCGTTTTGCATCATTAACATGGAGTAAACGATCTCGCTTGCTCCGGCCATCCAGCATTCGTGGCCCGTCATTGATTTTGTTGAACTTACAAGTGGTTTACTGGCTCCAAATACCTGATCAATTGCAATTGCTTCCGCAAAATCTCCACCAGGGGTTGAAGTAGCATGAGCGTTTATGTAGTCGATCTCAGATTCCGAAATATTGGCATCCTTAAGAGCCATTTGTAAGGAACGCACCTGACCATCAACACTTGAATTTGAAATATGTTCGCCATTTGATGAAAAACCATACCCGATTACTTCCGCTAAAATAGGAGCCCCGCGTTTAACAGCTGACTCATAGTCTTCTAAAATAACGGTAGCAGATCCTCCACTAGGCACAAGACCGTCACGATCTCGGTCGAAAGGACGAGAAGCTTTGGTAGGTTCATTTGTGCGAATCGAAAAAGCACTGAGGCCATCAAAACTTCCAAATGCAAAAGGATTTACTTCCTGAGCGCCACCGCAAATGATATGGTTTTGCATACCCCATTTTATCATTAAGTAAGCCATTCCAATTGAATGCGATCCGCTTGCACAAGCAGCGCTCACTGTGAAATTGATGCCTTTTAATTTAAAAATGGTTGAAAGGTTCATAGTGACTGTGCAGTTCATTGACTGAAATATAGAACCCGATCCAATAAGAGTAGTATCTTTTTTAGCACGTACAATGTCAATGGCTTCCATAACCGCTTTTGCTGAGCTATCGTTGCCAAATAAAATACCTACTTCGTTTTTATCAATCCATTCTTGATCCATTTTAGCATTTTTCAATGCTTCTAATGTAGAAAGATAAGCGTATTCCGCTTCTTGAGAAAGCTGCACACGGGCACGTCTGTCTAAAACTCCTTTTAGTTGTGGTGTCGATACTTTACCGGTAAGACAAGAGCGATAACCCCACTGTTCTCTTTCGGCATCGTACACAATACCAGACTTTCCCTCAAACAAAGACTTTTTCACTTCTTCGAGGTTGTCGCCTAAGCATGACCAAATACCCAATCCTGTTATTACTACTCTTCTCATTTTTATTCTCCTATGAATACAAGCCTCCGTTCACCGAAATTACCTGGCCAGTAACGTAAGTAGATTTGCTAGAAGCTAACCAACCAACAACATCTGCCACTTCTTGCACTTCTCCGAAACGATTCATCGGTATTAATGATTTAAAATCTTTTTCATTCAAGTCCTGTGTCATTTCAGTTTTAATAAAACCAGGAGCAACAGCATTTACCGTAATTCCCCTGCGACCTACCTCTTGCGATAAAGCCTTGGTTGCACCAATAACGGCTGCTTTTGAAGCTGAATAATTTGTTTGTCCCGGTAAACCTTTTAACCCAGAAAGCGACACAATGTTTATAACACGCCCGTATTTTTTTACAAGCATGTTTTTAATAACCAAACGCGTCACATAAAAAAAGCCGTCTACTGCAATATCCATAACAGAATGCCACTCAGTATCGCTCATCCACATCATAAGATTGTCTTTACGAATCCCGGCATTGTTAACAAGCACTTCAATTTGATTATCCTTATTTGCTTGTATCCAAGTATCTAAAACGGCGGTAACTTCCTCCAATTTAGACACGTCAAATTTCATAATCTCGCCACTAACGCCTTTTTCTTTTACAAGTGCAAGGGTTTTATTGGCTTCTGCTTCGTTTGATTGATAATTTATAAGAACATTATAGCCCATTTCGGCCAAGGTAACGCAAACAGCCCTTCCTATACCCCTTGAACCTCCTGTAACTAAAGCGAATTTTGTCATACGTGCTGAGTGCTATGTTAATACAAATTTAACAAAATATTATTTTTTAAAACTTATATTTTACTTTTTAAATAGTTTACAATTTTGCGCTGATCCTGATATTTAGTGCTATCTTCTTTAAATACAGGCACCAAGCCCCTGAGATCTTTGTAATAATTGCGGGCTTTTTGTGAAATTTTTGGCTCAAAATTGAGATAATCTAAGGCTTGTATTAAAGCAAGAAACTCAATTGCAATGACTTCATACGTATTGTTTATTACCTTTTGCGCAATCAGAGCTGAATTTGCACCCATGCTTACGATATCTTGATTGTCGTTGTTACTTGGAATACTATGCACGTACATTGGAAAACTCAGTGTTTGATTTTCTGCCGTTGTAGAAGTTGCTGTAAATTGCACCCCTTGAATTCCAAGATTTAAACCAATCGTTCCTAGATTAATAAATGGCGGTAAAATTCCATTAAGCTTATCGTTTAATAAAAAATTAAGCTGACGTTCACATAACATGGAGAGTTTGGTGATTACGGTTTTAAGCTTATCCATTTCAAGAGAGGCGTAATCCCCATGAAAATTTCCACCATGAAATACATTTTTATTTTCGTAGTCAATAATTGGATTATCGTTTACCGAATTTATTTCATTAATAATAACTTCTTCAGCATAAGCAATGGTATCATGCACGGGACCTAAAATTTGTGGCACACAACGAATTGAATAATATTCCTGAACTTTATCTTTCAGAATATTTTCTTTGATTGGCTGATGGTATAAATGTTTTTCGCGTTTTTTTACCAGTTTGCTGTCTTTTAAAAACGCTTGCATCTCTTTTGCAATGATGTTTTGTCCGGCATGGTATTTTACAGAATTTAATTCATTCGAAAAATGATCATCATAAGACTGCACCATTTCTACAATCATACTTGTTGCCGCTATAGAATGCTTTACGAGATTTTTTGCATGGATAAGATTTATTAGTCCAATACCACACATGGCGGATGTACCATTCATTAGAGCTAGTCCTTCACGAATATGAACTTGCAGGGGAGTCAAGCCTTCTTTTTTAAATACTTGGGCAGTATCGGTAATTTCTCCCTGATAATGAACTTCCCCTTCACCAATCAGAGTTAGGGCTAAATGCGCTAACTGCACGAGATCGCCACTTGCACCTAGTCCGCCGTGTTCGTATATCACCGGACAAATATTGCGGTTTATAAGTTCTTTTAATAAAATAACAGCGTCAGGATGTATGCCAGAATAACCACGCATAAGCGTACTTAGGCGCGCTAGCATTAGGGCTTTTACATTAATGGGTTCAATGGGGTTTCCACTTCCCGAACAGTGACTACGTATTAAATTATATTGAAGTTGTACCTGATCGTTATCACTAATTTTATATTGCGCCATCGGCCCAAAACCTGTATTAACGCCATAAATGAGCTTATCTTTAATAAATTCTTTTAAAAAAAAGTAACTTTGATAAACATGCGACATGGCACTGTCATTCAACTCAATGTTTTTGTTATGAATAAGAACATCATAACATTCATCAAAAGTTAATTTACCGCTGCCAAGGTTTATCATACGTGATTTAGGTTAAAAAATAAGAATGCGAATATACAAAAACTTTTAACGCTTCTGGGTTTAAATTAACAGATGCAATCGTAAACAAACAAGCGTTTTATATAGTCCCCGTTTTGTTTCTTTATGTTATATTTAAGCCTTTATCACAATTAAAATAATAATGGATTTTTTTACAACAGATACGCGAAATGCATTAGAGGCTAAGGAGTATGCGCAATGGATTGCCTTTGCTCCAATGGTCTTTCAAGCGAGTAGAATTTTGAGGAACAATGGCATTTTAAAACATGTTGAAAAATCAAGAAGAACAGGAATTACAATTGAAGAATTGGTTAAGGAAGTTAATCTGCCATTGTATAATGTTAGGGTTCTTTTAGAAGCCGGACTAGGTATAGGATTGGTTTACATTCAGGACGAAAAATATTTCTTAACTAAGACTGGATACTTTATATTAAACGACGAATTAACGCGCGTAAACCTTGATTTTACAAATGATGTTTGTTATCAAGGTATGTGGGATCTTGATAAAAGCCTTGAACAATCTAAGCCAGAAGGACTCAAAGTTTTTGGTAAGTGGGGGACAATTTACGAGGGCTTATCCACTTTTCCAGAACCAGCAAAAAAGAGTTGGTTTGACTTTGATCATTATTATTCTGACAATGCATTTGATGAAGTTTTGAGTCACGTACTCGATCAAAAACCAAAAAAAATATTGGATATTGGCGGCAACACGGGAAAATGGTCTATTGCCTGTGCTAATTATTGCAAGGATGTTCATATGACAATAATGGATCTGCCGGGTCAAACAAATATGGCCAGAAAGAACATTGAAAGTAAAGGATTGTCGGATCGCATTGGCTTTTACGAGGCAAATATTTTAGACGAAAAAACTGTTTTTCCAAAAGGTTTTGATGGTGTTTGGATGAGTCAGTTTTTAGACTGTTTTTCGGATGAAGAAATAATTTCGATTCTTAAAAGATGTGCAAACGCAATCGATGAAAATGGCTACATCTACATTCTAGAGACATTTTGGGACAAACAACGTTTTGGAGCTTCGGCTTTTTGTTTACAAATGACCTCATTGTACTTTACAGCAATGGCAAATGGTAATAGTCAAATGTATGATAGCAAAGTATTTCTTAAATTAGTTAAACAATCGGGTCTTGAAGTTGTTGAACAGGTTGATAATATTGGAGTGAGTCATTCTTTATTAAAGTGTAAAAAAATAAAATAATGCAAAAAGAAAAAGTAGACGTGTTGGTTATTGGAGCCGGCCCTGCTGGTTGCATAGCAGGTTCTATAATTAATAAGCAAGGATTTAATGTAAAAGTGGTGGAAAAAGAAAAGTTTCCACGCTTTGTTATTGGCGAGAGTTTGTTGCCGCGTGTGATGGATCATCTGGAAGAGGCAGGATTTATGGACGCTATAAAAAGTGCAGGCTTTCAACGAAAAAACGGTGCAAAGTTTGTGCGCGGAAATGAAGTTTGTGATTTTAACTTTTCAGATCAGTTTAGCAAAGGTTGGAACTGGACGTGGCAAGTACCGCGAGCCGAATTTGATCAAATACTTTCAAAAACACTTGCGTCTATGGGAGTTGATGTAGAACACGAAACGGCAGTGAAAAACATTGAATTTAGTGGCACCAACTCTTTAACAACAGTAACGGATAAAACAGGAAAAGAAAAACAAATTGAAGCACGGTTTATTGTTGATGCAAGTGGGTACGGAAGGGTTATTCCGCGCATGTTTAATCTCGACAAGCCTTCGAACTTTGAGCCTCGCAAAACGCATTTTACACATTTTAAAGATCTAAAACGTCCCGAAGGTACAGATGGAAACCGTATAACCGTTGTTGTTCATCAGCCTCGCACCTGGATCTGGATTATACCTTTTTCTAATGGAATTACTTCGGTAGGTTTTGTGGCAGATCCTGAGTTTTATACTGGAATATCAGAAGATCCTGTTGAACGTATGCGCAGTATTATTGCCAAAGATCCTATAACAAAAGAACGTTTTAGTGATGCTGAAATGATGTTTCAGCCAAAGAGTATTGAAGGTTATGCCATATCAACCAAACAATTGTATGGAGACGGTTTTGTTTTGTGTGGAAACGCAACAGAGTTTTTAGACCCTATTTTTTCTTCTGGTGTTACGTTTGCAATGGAGTCTGGTAATAAGGCGGGTAAATTGGTTTGTGATACCTTAAATGGCAAAGAAGTAAATTGGCCAAAACAATATACAGATCACATGATGCAAGGCATTAATACATTTCGTTCTTATGTTGCGGCTTGGTATTCAGGCGATCTTTACGATATTTTCTTTTCTGAGAATCCTGACCCGGAAATAAAAAAGCAAATTTGTTCGGTTTTGGCAGGTTATGTATGGGATCTCGAAAATCCTTTCGTGAAAAAACATGATAAAGCAATTGCCTCGCTTGCTAAAATGATTCGTCATCGTAAAGTACACCATTAAGTCACGGACGACAAACCAATTATGAACCGTTTCTTTTTATCTAGCTCTATTTTAATACTATCTATTTTTCTTGGTTCTTGTATGTTATTCAAACCTTCGGCTTCCAGAATGACTAAACGCGCATTAAAAGCAAATAAAGTCTACGATGTTATCATAGTACCTGGAATCCCATTTTATGAACCAACTTGGGATAGGGTTATGCAAATGCGCGTAATTTGGGCAAAACACTTGTACGACAGAGGCATTGCAAAAAACATAATCACAAGTGGTGGTGCTGTTTATTCACCTTACATAGAAGCGGAAATAATGAAGGAATATCTTATTGCAATGGGAGTTCCACGCGAAAATATTTTTACAGAAGAACGGGCAGAGCATAGCACCGAGAATGTTTGGTATGGTTATAAGTTAGCACAAAAAAAGGGTTTTAAATCGGTTGCAGTTTGCAGTGATCCTTTTCAATCTAAAATGTTGTATCGTTTTGCCAAACGGAAAACAAAAAAACAAGTGAAATTTTTACCGGCAATTTTTGATACGTTAAGGGGTTTGCCTCACGACACGCCTGTTGTAAATTATGCGCCACTAAAAATTGAAAATTTTATTTCAATAACACAACGACAAAGTAAATGGAAACGTTTTATGGGAACTATAGGACGTCATATCGATTTTAAGGAGACGGATTAATCCATCGTTTCAATATCGTCTTTTTCCTTTTGCAAAGGAATATCCTTATCATCAATAATCCTTAAACTTGTTTCAAATCCAGACAAATCTTCTATCGACAACTCTGTGAAAACATTTTTAAAAAACATGGTTTTTCTTGCATTTATATTCAAACACCTTCTTGGGAACACAAGATTAACTGACTCTATATTTGTTTTAGGATTAATGTGAGCCTTTCCAACAGGCTTTTTAAGATTATAACAGGTGTCTGCCTTTTCGTTTTTTGCAGCAATATTATTATAATTTACTGCTAAAAAGCCGTTTCCTTTGTACGAAATTTTTACCCGTATTAATACGTCACCTTGATATTCTTTCACATCTATAATTTCAACTTTTACATTTCCATCCTTGTATTGTTTTCTGTTTTTTATAGCCAAACTACCTGAACCAACCGCAGTAATAACGTCTTTAGAAATGGTTATTTTAGAAAAGGAAAAATTAATCAGTGAATCCTCAGAGCTAACATCGGGAAACTTGACTGGAAATTTTAAAGAGTGGCCAGGGGGCACTACTATAGTTTTTCTATATAACGAAGGTTTCTGAGTTAAGCTTGATGCTGACAAGAATATATCTTTCGGGTTAATTAATACAAAATTTTTACTTGGGTTATTAATTTCAAGGGTTGTTCTTAGGAATAATTTCTTTCGATTGTAAGTGTTTTTTAAACCAATGGTGTAACCATTAAATTCAAAAGTTGTATCATTGTAATACCTAGACTTGTTTTTTGTTTGACCCAAACACGTATAAGCAGCACACACGAAAAAAATAAATATAAATAATTTGATGGATTGAATTTTCATTTTGGTCAATCTTTTGGGTTATGATTTTAAAACGCACACAATAAAAAAATAAAAAATGACTTTTGCAAGAGTAATTTTATTGGCCCTTCTGCCAAGTATATGTTTCACTCAAAACGAATGGTATCACTATAATTGGAAGCAAGCTAATAAGAGTGAAAGTTTAGATCATTATAACTATGCTTATAATTACGGTGCTCAAAAGTATAGGGATAATCTTTTCATTGGTGCACAGTATAAAAAATTCGCACTACAGGGTGCGTTAATGCTTTACGAGGACTTTACTGGTGGGAAAATTTACCCATCATTTAATGGTTATGAAGTCTATATTAGAAAAGTTATGGAAACCATTGTTAAAGACACTGCAGTTTCAAATAATATCAAAATATTTTTTCAAAGAAGTGATGAATTTGATGCATCTGTCGATCAATCGGGTTATTTATTAATTAATGTTGGCCTAATAGCCGAAATTGAGACTGAGGCTGAACTAGCCCTAATATTAGGACACGAAATTGCGCATTATGTTAACGATGATGTTATTAAAAACTATGGACGAATATTGGAGATAAAATATCCTGATAAGCCATCGTTTATGATGCTACCCGGTATTAGTGGAATGGTGCCGAATCCCGGACCACTCTTTGCGTCAATTACCTATGCGGTAGCTCTCTATAATAATTCTAGTAATTATTATTGGTTTTCAAGAGGCCAAGAAACAATGGCGGATCAATACTCTTTTAAGTTATTGAACGAATCTCGATACAATTTTGACCAAGCTTGCAACGTACTTAAATCTTTCAAAAGAGACGAAATTCGTAAAGAAATACAGTGCGGAAAAATTTCGGGAAATTATGTTAGTCATCCTGATCCAGGTTCGCGATTAAATACCTTTAGAAGCTTTAGGTTTGATTCACTCAACGGAATGAGAAAAAATTTCCAGGTCGATTCTTTAAAGTTTTCCCAACTAAAACAAATATGTTTTGAAGAGACTGTAAATATTGGCATGGTGGAAAATAATTTAGAGAAGATCATTCTTTTATGCTTCACTAAATATTTATTGTACCCTGAGGATGAAAATAATTTAGCGGTTTTGATAGAAGCCTTACGACGTTATATTTTCTTTGGAAAGGAAAATGGTGTTAACGATCGATCCTTTATTTTGTCCTGGTACCAAACACCTTCTATAAGGAATAGTGAAAATTATGCTTTTTTAAATGAAAAAAATCCTTCGATTCTAAATCATCTAAATAAGGGTTTTGTGAATATTTGGAAAGAAGATTTTGAAAAAATAAAAGCTAGGGAACTTGTAGATACTACGGTTGTTGAATTTACAACAAATATGGACGCTTATTTATATTTTAAGGAAATAGCAAAGAAAACTGAAAACCAACCAGCGAAACATATAAATTATTTTGGATCAACTGCCAACTTTGAAGATGTGGAAGAGTACGTTAAAACAAATACACTTTTTCAAACAAATGATTATTTAAAGGAAAAAGGAACACTTTCGCGTAATAAAAACGAGCTTATTGTAATTATACCACCAAGTATTGAGGATCTTTTCAGTCTTCCAGATGATTTTGATTTGGAAACGGTAAAAAGACTGAATAATGCACTAGTTGAAAAATTCAGAAAAAAAATAAATAATCCAATTGTTTTAGTGAATGAGCTTGATTGCGACGAGCAGCATATGGTTTCTATTCTTATTGAAAACGCCAATTATTTTCTAAACCTAAGACCTCAGGTGGGTTTGAAAGAAACAAAAATAGATTGGCTTGAAGTTTGCCCGGAACTTTATTCGTTTTTTAAAAAGAGAGACATTGAACATGTTTATTTTTACAAACTAAGTATTCAAAACGATAAAAAGGCAATTGTTGGTGAATATAAAATATCGTTGCCGTTAAAAAAACGTTACAGTATTCAGGGCACTCAAAGCCTTAGATTAATTCCTAGCAAGGGCTTGAAGTATTTGAATATTGAGCAAGAGGCTAAAAAGCTAAATAAGTTTTATAAAAAGCTGTCTGATTAAAGTTTTTCGTGAAGCTGTTTAGGATGGTATGCGTATAAAAAAAGCCGGAAGTAACTTCCGGCTCAATTTTGTATTGTATTTGATTATTTTACTTTCTTCATACGTTTCATAACATCCTTAGCTAACATTTTTGAAGCTTTAGCATAACTTTCTGAAATTCTTGATCCAGCATCAAAATCCATTCCCATAGCTGAAGCGCCTATTGAATTTTTAATAAAATAACGAACAAGTTCTTTTCCATCCTTATCCATAAACGTACACTCCATATCAACAAATGCTGGAACTTTTGAAATACCGATATTATAACCAGGTTCTGTGAATACTGTTGCTACTTTTAGTGTTACTGCCGCATCCGTTCCATCGTTTTTTCCTACCATTCCTAATTTTGCTATAGTTTTGTTAAACATGGTTTCGAATTTCGGCTCATAGCGGCCTTTACGTGAGTCAAACCAGCTTTTCTTAAATTTTTCAAATTTAGCTGGGTCTTTTTTCATATCATCTTCTTTTTTCTTTAGGTAATCAACTTCATCCTTAAAAGCACCAACGCCCATTTTGGAGTAGTCATAAACAATATTAATATTCGTCAAACCTTTGAGAGAGGCAATATCGCCACTGCTAAGAGTAATCATTGTTCTTGGTCCTGCAAACCCAGATCCGTAACCATATTGCGCCTTGCTATCTGAAATAGAAAAGATTAACACAAATGTTAAAAGAATTAATTTTAAGTTTTTCATAGTATGAAATTTTAGGTTTTTGAATTAAATTTTTGATAAATATACACAAGATTCTAAGATCAGAAAACACAATCAATAAATATTAAAAATATTTTATGCAAAACCCATATAATTATAGTTTTTAACTGCTTGTATTTTAGTTAGTTTCAGTAGGATGAATTTTGTTCATTGTTGGTTGGGCATACATTTTTAGGAAAATGGAGCGTAAAACCTCATTTTCTCCCTCAATCGCATTTATTTTTTCTTCCATGTATTTAATAAAGTTGTTTTTTTCTTCGGGACTATAAAAAGATTCAAATAAATCACTGTCATTAAGAATATCGCAGGCAATATGATTAGATGGATATAATTTGTAATCGTGGTGAATACGTTTGTCAATCATTGATGTGAGTGCCTTTACTTTGTCATTTTCGTTTGTAATTTTGTCAATGAACTGATATTCTTTTTCCTCAATCGGGTTGCCCGCACTCATATGTATTTTCCCTTTAAACTGTTTAATACCGGTAACAATACTATTCAAGTCCTCACCTTGTGCTTTAGTGTATTTGGTGTGTAAAGTTGATAAATAGAGTTCTTGAAGTTTTAAGCTGTCGCAAGGTTCGTATTCGTATGAAATAGTTATTGGTACAATGTTTAACTGAGCAAAATTTTCAGAAAAGGTTTTTTTACCACTTATGTTAAGCATTTTTAAAAGACCACTCTGAGTGAAATCACATCCGTCTTTTGTCCTTCCATTTCGTTGGGCAATCCAAACCGATACATTTTTATTGGTAATGGTATGACGAATGTAGGCTGATAATCTTTTTGATATTTCGTAAAGCTCTTTGCTTGTACCTTCTCTTTGAATGGTGAACATTCGGTTTAATTTTCCAAAATCGGTTACGAAACCTTTTTCTTTTAAATTACTACCAAAAGTAATTTCAGAGGTTGGTAAATTATGTTCAACTAATAAAACTTGAAGTATTGCAGCGTCGAGAAGTATATCGCGATGATTACCAACAAAAAGATACGATTTTTTAGGGTCAAGTTTTTCAAAGCCACTGCTTGTAAGACCAGAAGCGCTCATTTCAATGACACGCCTAATGGCTCCATGCATAAACTCTAATTGAAAATCAACGTTGCCATGAACTTTATCAGCTTTAGTTTCTACTTCTGCAAAAGTCATGTCTTTCCACAGATAATTAATCAAGGTCATAAAAACGGGATCCTGAATAATCTTTTTTGTTACATCCTGCACTTCATGATCGTAAAAAGCACGGATATCATCAAAATTTTCTTCTTCTTCTTCTTTACTTTTTGGTAGGTTGTTATCAGTCATCATATTTTACTTTCTTCTATCTATAAATTTAAGCGGTTTTCTGCTGCTATCGGGCAGCAATAGGTCGGTTACTTTTTCTGGAGATAAAAATACTAGTTCAGGAACTACCCTTAGTTTCGCTCTAAAGGTATCCATTAGTTTTGTTTTCAACGGCATTTCGTCCGTATTTATCCCAATATAAATTTTTATTTCATCGGTTCCTGATGAATTGTTTGTTACTTCAACCTGATAATTTTTCACCAGTTCATTTTCATCCAAAATACTATAAATAGTATTCGGGTATAAACTGGTGCCTTTGTATTTTATCATTTGTTTTTTTCGACCAAGCACTGGACTTAAGCGAAGGCTTTCAAGTCCACAGCCGCAAGGTTCTGAATAGGCGATACAAATGTCACCTGTTTTAAAACGTAAAAGAGGCATTCCTTCTACACCAAGAGTTGTAATTACTAGTTCTCCCGCTTCTCCTTCTTTAGCTGGAAAGCCATTATCATCTACTATTTCTGGAATTATTAATTCAGATTGTAAATGGCCGCCTTGAAACATTTCACATTCTGTAAACGCTGTTGCCATTTCACTCGATGCATAAGTGGAATGTAATTGTATATTCCATTTTTGAGTAATCTTTTCTCCAAGTGTGTTTAAAGAAAAATCCGCATTACGAATACTTTCTCCAATACAAATAGCTTTTTTAATTGATGATTTTTTGAAGTCAATATTATTCTCTTCAGCAAATTCAATCAATTTTAAAATAAAAGACGGAACGCAAATAATTACAGTTGGTTTAATCTCTTTAATTGTATCCCACTGAAGTTCCGGAAGCCCATTTCCAACACGAATAATGCCAGCTCCTAATTTTCGTGCGCCTAAAAAGTAAGCAAGGCCTGCCATAAATCTTCTGTCTATGGTTGTCATCAACTGAATAATGTCCTCTTCTTTTACACCGGCAGTTTTAAATGAGTTGTACTCGTTTAATGCAAGCCTTTCTAAATCTGAATCTGTTAGGGCTAGAGTGACTGGTTTTCCTGTTGTTCCAGAGGTGGTTACAAAATCTATCAGTTTACTTTTAGGTACACAAATAAAATCACTTGTAAAATTTTGTAGATCTTCTTTTTCTGTAAAAGGTATTTTCTGAAGGTCTTCAATACTTTGTATGCTATCTGTAGAAATGGCATTCTTCTCAAACATCCGTTTATAAAATGGAGAATGATTTGCCAAATACAAAATCTGTTTCTTCAGGGCGCTATGTTCGATGCCGACCATTAATTTCCTTTTTTTTGCAATAACAATAAACGTTCTTTAATACTGTAAGCTTCTTTTTCTGTTGCGACTTCTTTTTTAAGTGCTTCCGAATAATAAAGAATAGCGTTTTCGTTATCTTTTATTTTAGCATAATAATCACCCAAAATCCAGTAGGTAAAATAGCTGTTAGGATTGGAATTGGCAAATGCTTTTAAATGAATTTCATTTATTTTTAGATCGTACGGACTTTTGGTGCAATACTGTATGTAGTGTTTGATTTGTTTGAATAATAAAAAGTCTTTATACCCTTTTGAATACAGGAAAGAGTCTGCTGAAATAGTTCTTGAAATGTCTTGTAGTTCCTTGGATTCAACCATTTTTGGAGCTTCTTCAAAGAATTTGTTTAAGTCGTAACAAACATATTTCCCTAATTGAAAAGGTGATGCTGAAACCCAAACAAGCCTTTCTTCCGGTTTAAAAATAATGGAATGATGGGCAATCAATTGATTAATTCCTTTTTCGTTAGTCAGCCCAATTTTACGGTCATTTAACCCATTTTGATTTCGCAGTACTTTGGCAACATCTTTTGGATTAAATTTTTCAGTGCGCGAAAGCAATTGTTCCATCCTGAATTTTCTGTATAGCGATGAACTTTCAACAATGTTTTTGTTATTTATAAAATTACTTTCAAAGGCTTTGCTTCTGTAGTGATTAGAGCAAATGAGTTGTTCGCCCTCTTCGGAATATAAATTAATTTTAGTCGGTGTTTTTTCGATTATGGCAGTGCTTTTGTCAAGAGCTGACCCAATCATGATAGATTCAGAAACGAATGTTTGTTGTTTTTGTGCAATTGAATAAGCTTCGTCTATATTTTTCGCGTACTGTAAAATTTCTTTTGCTAATAATGAAATAGGCGTCGCAGCACTTTTGGGAATGTCTGACTTAGAAGCATTGATAGTAACCGTGAGTCCTTGATCATTCATGCCTGAAACTACTCCCGTAAAACCAGCCCAGGTAACATACATAAACTTATAACCGGTTGTAGGTTTTGTAAAACACACGATTTTATTTTTCGCAAAATCATCTCCGGCGAAAAAATCAAAATTTCTTCCCAATAGTAATTTGCCATCTTCTGTCCTACTTTTCCAAACGCCAAAAGACGTACAACCTACAGCCATATTTTTATCTTGTAAGGCATGCCCAACATCGTGCGCACTGTGGTAGTTTAAAATGCGGTAATATTTTGGAGCGAGTTTATCGAATTTATCAGAAGCGCTTAATGATACTCCGTATATTTCATTAAGATATTCTTCTGAAATATGTTTTGCCATGTTGCGATTAAAGTATGCCACAAAATATTTTAAGAAGTTGAGGTAACTATCTGATGGTACAAGTTCTTTAAGTTGATTGATAAAAACGGTCTCTTGAAATTCGGCAAGTTCCTTCGTGAGTTTTCCATTTACAACCCCGCGCTCGAAACCATCTCCTTCTATGTACATTTCCCATAGACCAGACTCACTTTTTCGTAACCAATTCTTACCAAGTTTTCTGAAATCTACTGAAATAGTAGTGACTTCCTGCATTTCAATTTCTCTATTGGCAATTTCTGGGGTTGGTTGATAAATGGCGGCAATGAAATAAATTGCTAAGGCAACAACAAGAATCAAAAAAACAAGAAGTGTCTTTAATAATAGTTTTGAAGGCTTTTTAAGCGTTTTATTCATAGTTGTAATCTAAGCCGTAATAAGAGCTAAATTAGCCTGTAAATATACGGTTTTGTAGGGATTCGGGAGTCAAAAAGCCACACTAAAACAGTTGAAAAGCTGTAAAAATGAGATTTTTTTATTGATGTGGCGCAGAAACAATGATTTGTAGAAGTTTTTTGGAGATAAAGCTCTTAGTGGTTAAAATAAAACCACTAAGGCACTTAGAACACTAAGAAGCACTAAGGAAAAACATTTCTTTGCGTTTTTTGTGTCTATTTAATGCACTTTGTGTTTATAGTACAGGAACCACCGAATAATACAGAGCAGTAGCCGCGTAGATCTGAGAAATCAAAAACTCTCTGTAACTCTGTGCATTACTCATTTAACTCTGTGGTTAAAAGAACTAAACATCTAATTTAAAACTCAAACGCTTACCGAATTTAGATTCATCAAACTTTCCTTCATCGTAAACTAAATGTCCACTCACAAAAGTCTTTGAAATACTGCTTTTGAAAGTATGCCCTTCGAATGGACTCCAACCACATTTATAAAGTAGACTTTCTTTTGTAACGGTTGTTGGTTTGTTCAGATTTACTAAAACTAAATCAGCAAAATAACCTTCACGAATATAACCGCGTTTTTCTATTCTAAAAAGCTCAGCAACATTATGACTCATTTTTTGAACGATTTTTTCAAGACTTATTTTTTTGGCGTGATAAAAATCTAACATGGCTAAAATACTGTGCTGCACTAAAGGACCCCCACTTGGTGCTTTTAAGTATGATTGTTCTTTTTCTTCAATTGTGTGAGGTGCGTGATCTGTAGCAATGACATCAATAGTATCATTTAAAACTGCTTCAAAAATTTTATCGCGATCGTAAGCCGATTTAACCGAAGGATTCCACTTAATGTAATTCCCTTTTTTCTCGTAATCGTCGTCGCAAAACCATAAGTGATGAATACACGCTTCGGCAGTTATACGTTTTTCTTTTAAAGGAATTTTATTTGAAAAGAGACTTAATTCTTTTGCTGTAGAAATATGTAACACATGTAAACGTGTGTTGTGTTTTTTAGCAAGTTCTACCGCCATGGAAGAAGACTTGTAACAGGCATCTGCATTGCGAATAACGGGATGAAAATAGGCAGGAATATCTTCACCATATTCTGCAACAATGCGAGCCTGATTTTCTTTAATCATCGGGTCAAATTCACAGTGCGTAGCAATAAGCGCTTTTATTTTTGAAAAGAAACCTTCTAATACAGGCTGATGATCAACAAGCATATCGCCGGTGGAAGAACCCATAAAGATTTTTAAACCACATACTTTTGAATAATCCACTTTAAGAGCCTCTTCCAAATTATGATTGGTTCCACCCATAAAGAAAGAGTAATTCGCTAAGGAACATTGTGAAGCACGGGTATATTTTTTCTCTAATTCAGTAACA
Source organism: Aurantibacillus circumpalustris (assembly GCF_029625215.1). Taxonomy (GTDB): domain Bacteria; phylum Bacteroidota; class Bacteroidia; order B-17B0; family Aurantibacillaceae; genus Aurantibacillus; species Aurantibacillus circumpalustris. Next base: position 4,511,151 of record NZ_CP121197.1, on the reverse strand, counting down.
GTAGTTGCTTGTGGAACGGTGTTCGGCATTTCCATATAGGTGGTAACGCCTCCTGCAACAGCAGCCTTAGCCTCTGTGTAAATCTCACCTTTGTGCGTTAAACCAGGTTCACGAAAATGCACTTGATCGTCAATAGCACCTGGTAATAATAGTAAGCCTTCGGCATTTATTTCTTTGTAGTTTCCGGTGTTGTCTATTTCTCTCTCAATACGCGAAATAAATTCCCGTTCAATCAGAACATCATAAATTCCAATTTCTCCTTCATTAACAAGCGTAGCTTTTTTTATTAGATAATTCACTGATTTAGTTTTTGTAAAGGTAAAAATAATTCAACAATCAAATTTCACAAGTCCCCCAATGCCACTAAAAATTTCTCCATTTTTAACTTTGCTTCAATAACTGAGCAGTTATAATTATTAAATATGAGTGAAAAGCTGAGTTCCTTTCCAGATTTAGTTTTTACATAACCACAGTAAGCGCGCGCACGTGTGATGTATCCTGTTTTTGCATGCATGTTGTTTTCAATAAATTTTCCTTTTCCAAGATTACTCATGCTTCCTTGTTTGCCTGCAATTGGTAAGGAGTTGCTAAACAATTTATAATTCACATTGTCTTTAGATACTTTACTTAACAGACTTGCCTGATAATGTGGACTAATAGCATTAATTCTGGCAAGGCCACTTGCATCATCCATAAATACTTCGCTTGAATTTAGTCCACGACTAACCCAATATTCTTGAACAGTTTTTAGTCCAGTTTTTGCGTTACCCTTTCCAAGCGTGAGTATAAGTGATTCGCAGTAATGGTTATTACTTTTAATGTTTGTGAAGTAAATTATTTTTTCAAGGGTAGGAGAGAAGTGTGTGTAAATTAAATCACCCAAATTTTGCTCCGTTTTTTTGTAATTTGAATGTGTAGACTTGGTCTTACATTTTATGCCAATTTTTTGAAGTGAAGTATAAAGATTCTCCGCACAAAGTAAGGCTGGATCGGGCAGAACAACTTCTATTTCATAATTGGTTTTGTTGGGTGGAAGTGTGCCGTGAATTTCTTTTGTAAATGAAAATGGATCGCCGTACGCATAGGCTTCATCTTGTGTGCCTTGAGAAGTAACATCTGAAACAAGTGTTATACTATTGCTTAAATAAGCGGGTGAATAATCTACAATTTTGGCTGAACTACCATTTTCTTTTGTTGTGTAGCGGACTTTAAATTTGTTATCATGATAGGAAAGTCCGCAAGGCACGGCTCCATAATAGTTGCTGATATCTTCCCAAATCCAGTTAGACGGTATCTTTCGTTCAAAGTAAGATGCATCACCAATAATGTTTCCCTTAATTTCTTTGAGTCCTTTCTCTTTTAAAATTTTCGCCCAAGAATCAGTAACTGAAGTATTGTCCTTTGAAAAATTATCTGATTGAAGGGTTGGGTCTCCACTTCCTAGAATGATAAGATCTCCATTTAGCACACCGCTTGTTTTGTTGTATTCTCCGTTATAATAAATACGTGTTTCGTATTTGTAATTGGCTCCTAATAAACTTAACGCGGCAGAAGTAGTTACAATTTTTAAGGTACTCGCTGGAACTAAAAGTTGTCGAGAATTATATTCTGCAAGGACTTCTGAACTTGCAGCGTTCATCACACAATAACCAACGGAAGCGTTTTTTAAATCTTTATCGTTTTTCCATTCTTCTTCAAAAGCAGTCAGTTGTGCTTGCGTGAATAAAGGTAGGAGAGCAAGAAATAAAATAGATTTAGAGAACATTTTGTTTTTATTTATTGTGAAATTAATTTACTTCAACAACTTTTACTTCATCAACATAAACAAGTAGTTTTTTAATATTTGTGTAACCCATTGTCATAAGTGCCGCTTCGTATTTGTAAAGCTGTTTGAAATATGTTTTGTTATTTTCTTTCCCTGTTTTATAATCTATGAGAATTGTTTCGTTTTCATTAAATACAATTCTATCGGGACGCAATAAGTCTCCAGTTTGAGTAACAAGTTCTGCCTCCAATTTGCAACTGATATTTGGTGCGAAATATGTTGATAATTCAGGGTGCTGAAGAACATCTTTTAATTTTTTATTTAGGTCAGGGATTTCTTCTTTGCTTACTATTCCTTCCAATAAGGCTGATTGTAAGGCGCCAGTTTGATCGTCACTTGTTCTTATTTTTGATAATAACCAGTGAATTAGAAGTCCTTGTTGTTTTGCTTCTTCGTTATGCTCATTATTGTTGAGGTAGGAGGCTTTTATTTGAATGGTATTTTTGTTTGTATTAAAATTTAAAGGCTCAAGAGCAAACTGTGTTAGACTAGATGTTGAGTGTTTAGATTGTTTAGTAAGAGTTGTACCTAACTCATAAATATTTTCGCTTGTATCATCGTTTTGAGAACCTACAAAAGCATATAGCCAATCACTAACGGATTCATGTTTGTTTGTGATGCTTGAAGTGGCAATAATATGAAGTCGTTCTATCGCCCTTGTAAATGCAACATATAAGAGATTAAGATTATCAAGCAGTTGTTCTTGTTTTTCGGTTTCAAATTCAAGTTCAAAACCTGAATCACTAACTTTTTTAGAGAGATTAATCACACCAACCGGTAGTTCTATCTGATCATTTTTTACGTTTACCCAACTATCGTTAGCCTTGTAGATTTGCCAATTACAATAAGGAATAATTACAACGGGGAATTCGAGTCCTTTGCTGGCATGAATGGTCATTATCCTAACTGCATCTGTATTCTCGGGTATAATCATGGAAGCTCTATTGCTAAGGCTTTTCCACCAATCGAAAAACGAAGATATGTTAGAATTCTTTTGCACAAGAAACTCATTTACTTCATCGAGGAAAAACCGAACGTAATGGTAGCCCTTTTTTGTAAGATCAAGAGCGCGAATTATTTCAATGCAATTATCGAACAAGTTATTTAAACTCAAATCGCCTTCACTGAGTTGAATACCTACTTTTTTGAAAATGGAAAAAAGCGAATTGTTTTTTGAAAGTTCAGTGAGATATGTATGATAATCGGCGGCATTAATCTTCTCAATTTGAAACAAGTAGTTCAGCACAGCAGCACCACTAATGGCATCTTGGCGGTTTACTAAATAATTTAAGTAGCTCACAATTGTGTTTATCTCCAAATTGTTTTTGAGTAAAAGTGAATCAGATGACACAACCGGGATTTTTTGTTCCACTAAATAATTAGCAATATTATTGCCATGATAATTTTTGCGGGCAAGTATACAAATGTCTTTATAAGCAAAACCGTCCCTCACTGCTTTTAAAATTTGTTCTTTTATCGTTTCACAATTAAAACTATCCAATTGTTCACGTTCAGTCTTGCCATAATGAATACTGATATAACCTTCACCGGGATTTTTTATAAGTTGTAATTGATCTTTATAAATAGTTTGAGATTCTTCTGAAAGAAGTTTATTGCTTAAAGACTCAAAAAAAGCATTATTAAATTCTACAATGGTTTTTAAACTCCTAAAGTTTGTGTTCAATACTTTACCTGAATAATTTCTTTCTAAGGCCTGAGCACGTTCATCAATGTTATAGTTATTGTCTTTGTTTTCAACATCTGGCAGAGATGCAAATTGTTTTACGTTAGCGTTTCTCCATCGGTAAATGCTCTGTTTTCCATCGCCAACAATTAAATTGAACCAACCATTAGAAAGTGAATTATCAAGTAATGGTAAAATATTATGCCATTGCAAACTACTGGTATCTTGAAACTCATCTAATAGATAATGCTGGTAACGTTCTCCTAACCGCTCATAAATAAAAGGAGTAGGTTCATTATTTATAATCTCAAATATTTTGTGGTTGAATTCACTTATAAATACCAAACGTTCTTCTTGTTTTTGTTCAAGACTTATTTCTTCAATTTTTTTGAGCAGCATGAGTGGGTACATTTGCTTGCTTAATAATTCGCATAAAGAAAAATATGTATAGTTTTCACTAATAAAATTGAGAAGACTTTTAGCAAGTGTGTTTAATTCGTTTGTAATACTGTCAAGAATAGATTTATTTGATCCATCCGTGTTAGACCATTTATTATTTGTGACAGCATCAATAATGCGGCCTTTTATGGTGCTTTCTAAATTAACAGAGTTATCTATACATTTTTTGAAGAAACTTTGTGGACCCGCTGCTTTGTGGTAAAAATCCGAATCATTCAATTTGTTTTTTCGAATAAGTTCTAATGCTTTTTTTGCTTCCGTTTTTAGAGTTGTTTTATAATGTTTCGTAAAGTCCAGAAATTGTTTACGAAATGCTTCCAATTCATCTGAAGAAAATTGTTTTAGCTTTTCGATGTATTCACCTGAATTTTCTTTTTGTAAGAGTTTTGCGAATTCTTGTATTTGAGTTTCTGGATCCCAGGCAGCATTGTCCTCAGCTTTATTAAGGGCATAATCTTTAAGGAGTTTGCTTACGTATTCATCTTCGCCTATTTTATTAAATAGAGAAGCGATTACCTTTTCATAAAAACCTTGTGTATCCATTTCAATAGTGAAATTCACTGGGAGTTTGAGGTCATGCGCAAAAGTTTTAACGATTTTGTGGGTGAAGCTATCAATGGTTCCGATAGAAAAATCAGAATAGTGATGCAAGATGTGATTTAATACATAGTTGGAACGTTTTTTTAATTCTTCAGCCGATAATTGAAGTTCATCAGACAGTAATTGCCCAATAAAGGGTAGGCTTTGATTATAAGAGATTTGATTCAAAGCTTCTATCACTCTGCTTTTCATTTCACTGGCAGCTTTATTAGTAAAAGTGACGGCGAGAATGCGTTTGTAATTGTAGCTTAGTTTTTTTTCCTCACATAAAGCCAATCGTAAGTATTCTTTGACGAGCGTAAAAGTTTTACCGCTCCCCGCGCTTGATTTATATACTACAAAGTTTTCCAATGACTAAATTGCTTTTGTTTTACGGATTAAATTTGGTTTAACTTTTCAATCTTTCCAATAACCAGAATAGAAGACAAAGCTAGTTCTACTAAAATAAAAAAGGCTACAGATTCTGTAGCCTTTTGTTATCAAATATTATGAATACTATTCTTCATCCTCATCCTCATCATCTGTTGCTTTCTTTGGCTTAACAGGATTCTTTGAAGCGTTAGGATCAACAAAATCGAAACTTAGAATTTTAAATGATGTTCTTCTGTTCTTAGCATGTAAAGCCTCTTTTCCTTCTTTAGAAGGCTCTTTAGCAATAACTGCATCAGCAATAATTGGCTGTGTTAAACCATAACCTTTAGCAATTAAACGCTTAGGGTTAATTCCTTTTTCCTTTACCAGAAAATCAACACATGATTGAGCACGAGCAGCAGAAAGTGTCATGTTACTAACGGCGCTACCACGTGTATCGGTGTGTGAGTTTAACTCAACAACTGTGGAAGGATTATCAGTCATTAGATCAAATAAATAATTTAAAGAGTCCTTCGAGTCAGCAAGTAATTTGTAATCACCAAGTTCGTAACGTACTTCTGGCATGCGAGGATTAGGAACGATTGGTTTTACAGCAAAATCAGCAGAAAAGTCCTGAGACTGATCTAAACCAACTGTAGTGAAAACACGTAAATCCTTACTTGATAAATAACCATCTTTCGAATAAGAAGGTGATTTAGACGATTTACTTGTTTCAGTGGAAACACTATAAGTTGTTCTTTCTTTTAATTTGAATGCATAAGCACCGTCTTTTCCTGTCATGGCCTCAGTAATAGAACCATCGCTTCCAACCATTTTTACCTTAACAGCTTCAACAGTTTCTGCCTTACCTTTTCCTGTGTTAGGATCTCCTTCACTGAATACATTACCTTTTGCATTAAAAACTAATGGTGGTAAGCTGAAACTCCAGATATCATCATCACCTTTTCCGCCTTCACGATTACTAGTGAAATAACCTCTGTTTTTTCTACCTTCAAATACGATTCCAAAATCATCATAAGAAGAGTTAATTGGGTATTTTAGGTTTTCTACTGGTTTACTAGTTTTTCCATCAGGACCAATTTCTGCAAGGAAAATATCTAAACCACCTAAACCTGGGTGGAAATCTGAAGAGAAATATAATTTTTTTCCATCATCAGTAAGCGCAGGATAAACTTCCATACCTTCTGTATTTACAGTTGGACCAGCGTTTTTAGGTTGTCCCCAAGAGTTACTTCTTGGATCATATGTGCAACTCCAAATATCAAGTTTACCGTAACCACCTTTTAGGTTGGAAGTAAAATAAAGCGTTTTGTTATCTGCTGATAAAGTTGGATGCGCAAAAGTAATTGTATCATTACTAAAAGGTAAGCGTTCAGGAACACCCCATGTACTACCTTGTTTTTTAGCCATAAATAAACCACATTGGTTCTCCATGCCCTTTTCTTCAGGACAACGTGTAAAGAAAATCATATCACCTTTTTTGCTCACCCAAGCTCTACCTTCATTCACGTCGGTTGAAACTGAAGGAGGTAATAAAACTGGTGTTGACCATTTTCCGTTTTTATCTAATTTTGATTCCCAAAGATCTCCTTTTGGATAACCAGTGTTTGCATCCTGACTTCCCAAAGCCCCTTCTCTGTTAGAAGAAATAACGATGGTTTTGTATTTTTTATCGCTAAAACAAGGTGCGTAATCTCTATTTTTAGAGTTCACCAAAGAAATATTTTCTGTTTTGTAGCGCATTGGATTATCCATCCACTGCTGCGCTAATTCACATGATTTTACGCCAAGATCGGCTTTTTTAGAATCACCGCCCTTAGATTTGTAGTTTTTGAACTCCACTATAGCCTCAGGATATTTTTGAAGATTTTTGAGAATCTGAGCAAGTTGAAAATAAACATTTGGATCATCGAAACCAGCAGCAATCGACTTATTGTAATAGGCCTCTGCGGCTCTGTAATCATTGATACGTTGGCTGCAAAGTCCAGATCTATATAGTACTAGCCCTTTCTTAGCTTTATCTACAGAACTATATGCGTTTTTGTATAGTTGAGCTGCCAAATAGTACTGCCTAGCGTCAAAAGCCTCATCGGCTTTTACTAAGGCTTTTTGCGAAAATCCTGATACACAGAAAGTTAAAACAGCTACAGCTGCTAAAGTAAGCTTGGTAATGTTTTTCATACTTTAAATAAAGTTTAGTCGGCTGCTAAAATAATGATAATTTTTAAATAGTTTCAAAAAAATGTAGTTTTTATTCGTTTTTTTAAGTGCTACAGCGAAATTCATTGATTTAAGGTAAATAAAGGGAATCTTTCCCTTCAATCCTTTAATTCTCTGTATTTTTAATGCGTGTCTGGCGTTTATATTCATATACCTTTTTGTAAAAAAGCATGCAGTTACTGCGACTTTTTTTTTAGCACCAATTTATCTTCAAAAGAGAACCTGGTTAAAGCTTTAAATAAGGAGATTAATTTAAGAAGTGATTATTTAAGCAACAAAAACTTGGATAGTATCTATTTTGGTGGGGGAACGCCTAGTTTGCTTTCGCATGAGGAGTTAAGGACTGTTTTAGAAACATTGAAATCTCATTTTACCTTTGGAAAGAATATTGAAATTACCTTAGAAGTTAATCCAGATGATATCACCACAAAATCCTTAAGAGATTGGTTTCAACTTGGGTTCAATCGACTCAGTATAGGTTTACAAAGTTTTGATGACGAAGAGTTAAAATGGATGAACAGGGCGCACACTGCTACTGAATCTTTAGCTTCGGTGAAACTTGCACAAGATGCAGGATTTAATAATCTCACTATTGATCTAATTTATGGTAGTAAATTTCAATCATTAAAGACCTGGGAAAAAACACTGACAACTGCGATGTCCTTGGAAACTCAGCACATTTCTTCTTACAATCTTACTATTGAAAATAAAACTGCTTTAGGAGTAAATTTTAATAAAGGGATAGAACCACCAGTAAGTGACGATCTTAGTAGTAAACAATTTATTATGATGGCTGATGCTTTTGAGGATGCGGGTTTTGTGCATTATGAGATCTCTAATTTTGGGAAGCCTAATTTTTTCGCCAAGCACAATAGCAATTATTGGTTGCAACAGGCGTATTTGGGAATAGGCCCTTCAGCGCATTCTTTTAACGGTAATTCAAGGCAATGGAATGTGAGTAATAATTCGAGTTATATTAAATCTTTGGATACTGATCAATCGTTTTTTGAAAAAGAAGAGCTTTCGGTCAATAATCGTTATAACGAATATGTACTAACACGTTTGAGAACCATTTGGGGATGTGATTTAAACGAAATCAAAGCGCAATTTGGAGAAGTTATCGCAAAGCACTTTAAAAATGGAATCCTTGTTAAGAAAAATTTTCTGATAGAAAAGAATAAAGTTTTTACACTTACTAAAAGCGCAAAACTGCAAGCCGATGGTATTGCTTCTGATCTTTTTATTTTGGATTGAGGTAGTTTTCTATAAGCGCTTCACTTTTTTCAACACTGTTTTTTAACCAATCAAAATAAACATCTAATTTTTCTTGTTCACTTAAAAGATAACTGGGAACCTCTTTTCTTATTCGCGTTGTAAGTTCGTACATACAAAGAGCAGCACAAACACTTACATTAAAACTTTCGGTAAAACCATACATTGGAATTTTTACAAATTCGTCAGCGTGCTCAAAAACGTCTTGCGAAATGCCATCTATTTCTGTGCCAAAAACAAGGGCTAGTTTTTTATCTACCGGAAGTTTATCAATCGTACAATCATTTTTATGAGGACTTGTAGCTACTATACGATAACCTAAACTTTTTAAATGTTTGATTGCTTCTACCGTGTTATTATCTGACTTGTTGTGGCGGTGTATGTTCAACCAATTGCTACTACCCATAGCCACATCGTCGCTTATTTTTAACTGATTTCTGTTTTCGATAAAATGTACATGTTGAATTCCGAAACTCTCACAACTTCGGAGCACAGCACTGGCATTATGTCCTTGATATACGTTTTCGAGCACAACACGCAGATGTTGTGTTCGCATGGCAATAACTTCATCAAACCTAATTTTTCTTTTTTCGGAAATAAACGAGCTTAGGTAATTAATCAATTCTATTTTCTGAGGATTATCCATAACGATTTGGTGCAAAGAAAAATAAATTCTTTCAAATGAACAGTATTTTTTATATTTGTAATGTATCAGGTTCTTTTTTAATCCTTTCGGTTATATAAAACTGTGGGCTGAAAAAAAGAATAATAGGGAATAGCGTGAAATTCGCTAATAGTGCCCGCTGCTGTGAGTCCTTTTAATACCGATAACTATCGGGACTTAAACAATCGATTGCCACTGTTATAATACGGGAAGGCGTTTAAGTCAAGGATAAGTCAGAAGACCTGCCTGCTACACAATGTTAAAAAACCTTCGGGATGTGGGGTTTAAGACGTGTAAAAATTAATTCAATAAATTGATTTTAAATTTAGATAAGCGCTTTGCTTGTGTATTAACCTATTTGGTTAAACCTATACTGTTTTGTTGTTTTATAACGAGCAGTATTTGTTATGCCCAAGACACGATTTCTTTGAATGATGTGGAAATAAGCGCAAAAAAAATTGACTTGTCACAAATTGGGAAAAAGCTAGAGAAAACAGATACAGTCGTAAAAGAACAATTTAAATACAGTTCCGTTGCAGATATACTGAATTACAATTCTTCTATTTTTATTAAAAATTATGGACCTGGTTCCATTGCAACCACTGCACTGAGGGGAGGTAACGCTTCTCAGACTGCCGTTTTATGGAATGGATTTAATTTGCAGAATGCTATGCTTGGCCAATCAGATTTGTCTTTAATGCCTTCTATTCTTTTTGAATCTATAGGAGTTGAGTATGGCGGTTCATCCTCTCTTTGGGGAAGCGGCGCTATGGGAGGGAGTATACATTTAAATAATGCTTTACGGTTTAATCAGGGATTATCATGCGCTATAAACGTTGGTGTTGCTAGTTTTGGAACACTGAATAGTTCCGCGAGTGTTTTATTGAGTAAACGTAGTTTTGCTTCTTCCACAAAAGTTTACCTGAATAGATCTCAAAATAATTTTAATTACAAAGATACTCTTGACAAAGAAAATCAAATTAAACATTTAAGGAATTCTGAGTTTAATTTTAAAGGACTGATGCAGGAATTTAAATTTCTTATCAACTCTAAACAAATTATTTCTGTCAACGCATGGCTCTCCGATAATCAAAGGCATCTACCAAATTACCCCAATAATATAAGTAGTAAGACTTATCAACGGGACAACGGAATTCGCATAACGGCTAGCTGGAGCTATATGGTAACAAAATTTAAGTCCTTGCTAAGAGCCGGGTACTTTGTAGATAATATTAATTACACTGACAGTCTTATCAATTTGTTTTCAAAAAGTTCGGTTAAGACAACGATGTTCGAAAATGAAAACTATTTCATGGCTCATAAGAACTATCATTTAAATGTTGCCATAAATATTCTTTCTAGTTCAGCAAATACAGAAAATTATAGCGCCGCTAAAACACTAAGTAGAGCCTCACTATTAATTGGCAACAAATTTATGTTTTTTAAGGATCGGTTAATAAGTTACGTGTCAGCGCGAGTCGAGTACTTTAGTGCTGGCACGTTGCCATTTACTGGGAACGTTTCGTTGGAATATAAACTTACAAAACACATTACTGCAAAAATAAATACTGCAAAAGTATACAGACAGCCAACATTGAATGAATTATACTGGCTGCCCGGAGGGAATCCAAATCTTAAGCCTGAAGAAGGCTATACCTATGAAGGAGAAATAAATTACACAAAACAAATTAAGCAGTTTACTTTTTTTGTTTCGGGATCAGCGTATAACCGAAAAATTGATAACTGGATACTTTGGGTTCCGGGAGCAGGTGGAAATCCATCGCCTTTAAATATTCAAAAAGTTTGGAGTAGGGGAACGGAAACAAGTTGGAAGTTTAACTATCGCAAAAATAAATTTCGGATGGGAACAGGTGTTATTACAGCTTACGTATTATCTACCGTTGAATCAAATTCTCAACAAAATGATAATACGGTAAATAAGCAACTTATTTATACACCACGTTATACCGTAAATGGAAATATAGCATTGGGTTATGCAGGAACGGATTTAATTTTTTATCATCAATATGCAGGCTATCGTTTTACAACAAGCGATAATTTAAATTGGTTAAACCCTTATCATACTTCTTCCTTACGATTAACGAATAAACTTATGTTAAAAGAAGTCGATTTAACGGTGTTTGCTGCCTGCAACAATCTTTTTAATTCAGATTATACTGTTCTTGCAGGGAGACCAATGCCATTGCGCAGTTACGAATTAGGTATCAGTATTAAAGTAAAACAGAAAAATAAAATAACTAATAATTAAAACATGAAAAAAACGATTACAATCATTTCACTTGCTTTAACGGGTGTCGGATTCAACGCACAAACTGTAGCTGATTTCGAAAATTTAACTTTAGGTACAGATACTTTTTATGAAAATCACAACGGAGATTCATGGGTAGTAACGAACGCAACATTTCGTTATGCTTGGGATACTACCTATAATCTTTGGGACGCAGGATTTGCTTACACGAATAAGAACAACATCACTGACGGAACCTACAATAATTTGTACGGCGCTATAACCGGAAAAGGTTATAATAATTCAAATAAGTATGTAACGGCATCACAAGGATATTTTGGAGGACAAATGCGGGTAAAACTGTCAGCTTCAGAAAAATCTGTGCTTGGGTTTTTTGTTACTAATTCAACGTATGGTTATAAAACAATGTTGAATGGTGGAGGTCCTGCCAGGGCCTTTGGTGACACGCTTCACACGCATTCAGGATTGCAGCCTGGAAATTATCCGGATTGGTTTAAGCTCACAGTTTACGCTTATAAAAATGGAACAAAAAAAACGGACACGGTTGAGTTTTATTTAGCGGATTATCGATTCTCAAATAACTCGCAAGATTACATTGTGAATGCTTGGACCTGGGTTGATTGCAGTACCCTAGGGAATGTGGATAGTGTATCCTTTAAGCTATACTCATCAGATATTGGCATTTACGGAATCAATAATCCAACTTATTTCTGTTTAGATAATTTTTCCACTTCTTCTTCGATTGTTACGGGTTTAACAGAAGGTTCATCTGATAACGGTTTGCAAGTGTATCCAAATCCTTTTAATTCTATGATAACAGTTCAAGGACAGTCGCCGTTAGCACGAATTACTATTAAAGACATGGCTGGTAAAATTGTTCATGATGAAACAATGCAGAATACAAGTTCACAAATAAACCTTAACGATTTACAGTCGGGAATTTATTTACTCCAAATGCGTTCTGAGACTAATTCAACCGTTAAAAAAATAATTAAAAACTAAATGAATAAAGAAAGGAGTTAGAGGGATATTCTAACTCTACTTTTAATAGATAACACCATGAAAAATAATTTTTTTATTCTCGTTTTAGTTTTGTTTTTAGCGTCATGCGTAAAAGACAAACCGGAAACTCTTGTCCAACCGCCTGTTCAGTTAACAAATTCTAAAAAAGTATACATTGTAAACGAAGGACCTTTTCAGAACGGAAACGGCAGCATTTCATTGTACGATAGTGGGAGCAATGAAGTAGTTGAGAATTTTTATGAAACACAGAATCAATCACAGCTTGGCAACATTGCACAAAGCCTGAATTATTTTAATGGCAGTTATTACATCGTTGTAAATAATTCCAAAAAGATTATTGTATGTGATAAGGAATTCAAGAAAAAAACTGAAATCACAGGGCTCAACTCACCGCGTTATATTTTGCCGATTACCAATCAAAAAGCATACGTGAGCGATTTGTATGCAAACTCTATTAGTATCATTAATCTAAATACAAATGCAATAACGGGAAGTATACCTTGTTCGGGAAAAACAGAAAAGATGACACTATTATACAACAAAGCCTATATAACGAATACAGACCGTGACCATGTATATGTTGTGAATGTTTTAAGTGATAAAATTGAAGATAGTGTGTTTGTCGGAGCTGGTGCATCAAGTGTGGCGTTAGATGCAAATGATCAGGTGTGGGTGCTTGCTTCAGGAAATTATGGCATTTCTTCCGGAAGATTATCGAAAATCAATCCGGCAACAAATAAAGTGGACTTCTTTGTAAATTTTGAATTAACAGATTCGCCTTTTAATTTGTGTTTGAACGCAAAGAAAGACACTTTGTATTTTTTAAATAAATCCGTTTATAGAATGTCTGTTAAGGAAATGAGTTTGCCCGCTAGTCATTTTATAGCGAGCGGAACAAAAAACTTTTACGGACTTGGCGTAAATCCAAACGACTACAGTATTTATGTTTCCGATGCTTTGGATTACTCTCAACGTTCGCAGATCTATATATATCATGCAGACGGAAGTCCAAAACATAATTTTAAAGCAGGAATTATTTCGAATAGTTTTTATTTCGAATAAAATTGGCATCTTTGAATGATTGAGTAATTCTTTAAATATTGTTTCTTTCGATGTCCCCTTTCCCGCTAATTATGGCGGTGTTATTGATGTGTTTTACAAACTTTATTGGTTAAAAAAGGCTGGTGTTAAAATTCATCTTCATTGTTTTACTTATGGGCGAAATCCGTCAAAGGAATTAGAGGACTTATGTGAAAAGGTTTACTATTACGAACGAAAAACCGGAGTGCTGAATAATTTGTCTTTACTTCCATACACAGTAAAATCAAGGCAATCTGCAGAACTAGAAAAAAATTTACTCTGTAATGATTTTCCAATTCTTTTTGAAGTATTGCATACCTGTTATTTATTAAATGATGAACGCTTTAAAAATCGAAAGAAGATTTACCGTCACAGTAATATTGAACACGATTATTACAATGAGCTCTCAAAAACTGAAAAACGTTTCGCGAAAAGAATCTACCTTAGAATTGAAGCATGGAAACTAAAGCGTTTTGAAAGCATTGTAGCATATGCAGATTTAATTCTTGCTGTGAATCAAAAAGATACTACTTATTTCCATAAAAAATATCCAGCTGTAAAGTCTGTTTATTTGGCAAGTTTTCATCCAAATTCAAGTTTAACTATTAAACCGGGAAAGGGAGATTATATTCTTTTTCATGGAAATTTAAGTGTTTCAGAAAATTATGAGGCAGCGGTATGGTTGATTAAACATGTCTTTTCAAAAATAAATTTTCCCGTTGTCATTGCTGGTTTAAATCCGCCTGAATTCTTGATTCAATTGGTAAAAGAGCATTCAAATATAAAATTAAGAGTGAGTCCTAATGAAGAAGAAATGACACAGTTGTTGCGTAATTCACAAATTCATGTGTTGTATACCGCGCAACCAACAGGATTGAAATTAAAATTATTAAATGTGTTGTTTAAAGGACGTTTTGTGATTTGCAACACCCACATGATTTCTGGAACGGGGATAAAAGAAAATAAAACTTTAAGGCTTGCCGATTCGGCAGAAAACTTTATTCAGTCAATTAATGAATCTATGCATAAGGATTTTACGGATGAATTGTGTCATGAAAGAAAAAGTTTAATTGAGAATTTTGATAATACTTTGAATGCAAAGAAACTGATTGAGGAAGTTTTTTAGAACCCGCTTTTTTAACCACAGAGCGCACAAAGTGTTACACAAAGGGCACAAAGAATTTTGAGTTTTTTTGTATTTCTTAGTGCCTACTTTGTGTTCTTCGTGATTTGTCTTCTTATAACCACAAAGCGTACAAAGTGTTATACAAAGGACACAAAGATTATTAATTTTCCATAGTGTTTATTCGTGTGCTCTGTTTTTTTATCCATAGAGCGTTAAAATGTAGAAAGACACAACTAAGTCAAATTTTATTTTTTTGGAGGTAATGCAAATGCAACCGCGTCGTGCTCAAAGTGTCCATTATGAGAACCATCGCAAAATGGTTTGTTTTTTGAAAGTCCGCAGCGGCATAAAGAAACTATTTCGCGCCCTGCTAAATCGTATGCTGCGCCGCTTTTGTCTACAATTTCAAAATCTCCTTCTAAACGGATAGAGCCGTTGTTATTTACTGTTATTTTAGTTTTTGACATGGTTGTTTTTTTAAGTGTTGGCTAAAGTAGTTAAATATGGGGCGCTTTGAAAGTGTTTATATTCTTTTAATCACAAAGGGTTTTGATTTCCTCAGTGTTTCTTTGTGTCTTCTTTGTGTTCTTCGTGGTTTCTGTACTTTTAACCACAAAGGGCACGAAGTGTTGCACAAAGGACACAAAGAGTTGGCGGTTTGTTGTAGTCTGTTTAACCACAGAGTCTGTGGAGTTCGGCGCAGAATATCGCTGAGGTTTTACAACAGGAATAAAAATAGCAGAATTCGCGCCAGGGACCACAGCGGCATCCCCGCGAAGACTTGGCTTAAAGCGGCTGTTTGGCAGGGCAAAAGGCTTGTAGACTTTTGAGCCAGCTGGTGCGTACGTGTCCCGAAGGGCAAAGACCCCGCACAAACATAGCCGCTTTTAGCTAAGGCAAATGGGATAAAGCAGGACAAAAGTTCAGTGAACTTTTGGGCCAGATCGTGCGCTGGCTTTTAAGACCGAAGCGAAACGCAGACGAGATTTAACTAAAGGCGTTTTCAGCTTCATGGGCAAGCGCCCAAAAAATGTAGTATGTGAAGCCATTCTTGCTTAAATTCAAGAATTCTGTGTCATCAGGTCTTCGTTAAATCTTATAAAAACCCTGCCAAAAACTTGCCTGTTCAACTAGCTTTCCTAAATTTGTGCTCTATTTAAAAAAATCTTAAAACGCCTTAAAAATGAGCAAAATTAAAGTAGCTAACCCCGTTGTAGAACTTGATGGGGATGAAATGACCCGTATTATTTGGAAATTCATAAAAGACAAATTGATTGTTCCATATTTAGATTTGGATATTAAATATTATGACCTGGGTGTTGAACACCGTGATGCTACCGGAGATCAAGTAACGATTGACGCTGCAGAGGCTATTAAAAAATATCAAGTGGGTATTAAGTGTGCTACGATTACTCCTGACGAGGCGCGTGTAAAAGAATTTAATTTAAAACAAATGTGGAAATCACCAAACGGAACCATCCGTAATATTTTAGATGGTACTGTTTTTCGTGAGCCAATCGTTTGTAAAAACGTCCCACGTTTGGTAACAAACTGGACGGCGCCAATTATTGTTGGTCGTCACGCGTTTGGAGATCAATACCGTGCTACAGATTTCGTCGTTCCAGGAAAAGGAAAATTAACGATGAAATTTGAAGGTGAAGATGGAACGGTGATTGAGCATGAAATTTTTAAATTTCCAGGAGCAGGTGTTGCAATGGGCATGTACAATTTAGAATCATCGATTCGCGGATTTGCGCACTCGTGTTTTAATGTGGCCTTAACAAAAAAGTGGCCTTTGTATTTGTCAACTAAGAACACCATTTTAAAAAAATACGATGGTCGTTTTAAAGATATTTTCGAAGAAATTTATCAAGCAGATTACAAATCAAAATTCGAAGCTGCTGGAATTGTATACGAACACCGTTTGATCGACGACATGGTTGCTTCGGCATTAAAGTGGAATGGAAATTTTGTGTGGGCTTGTAAAAATTACGATGGCGACGTACAATCGGATACAGTAGCACAAGGATTTGGTTCATTAGGATTAATGACTTCTGTATTAATTACTCCGGATGGAAAAGTAATGGAAGCAGAAGCGGCGCATGGCACGGTAACACGTCACTATCGTGATCACCAAGCTGGTAAGCCAACTTCTACTAATCCAATTGCATCTATTTTTGCTTGGACTAGAGGTTTAGAGTTCCGTGGTAAATTAGATGGAAATAAAGATTTGGTTAACTTCTGTCAAACATTAGAAAAAGTTTGTGTTGAAACTGTTGAAAGTGGAAAAATGACAAAAGATCTAGCAGTGTGTGCATTTGGAAACAATGTAAAACATGGCGAACACTTTTTATATACAGAAGAATTTTTAGAAGCTTTAGATACTAATTTGAAAAAAGCTTTGGGCGAGTAATTTTTATTCAGGATATAATTTAAGAACCCTTTCTAGAACTAGAAGGGTTTTTTTGTTGATAGTTTTTCGCAGAACTTTTGTGAGAACATGATTTCGATTTAACTTGCTACAAAGTATAGCAAGTTATGTGTTTTTTTAGAGGTAATTTTGTTTGTGGAAACTACCCAAACCATAAAGCTGAGCAAATTAATTCACCGTGAAAAGGAAATTATTTCTTTACACTTTACTTATAATGCTGAATTGCAGCAATGTGTTAAATCGCTTATTGGTTATAAATGGAGTCACACACACAAGGCCTGGTATTTCGAGAATAGACCTGGGATTTTAAGTGAATTATTCAACGCGTTTAAGGGGAAAGCTTGGTTGGATTATTCGACTGTTAAAAATAATAGCACGGCTTTGGTGCTTGGTTCTGCGAGGATAACAGAACATCCTTCTTCCAGATTAGGTTTATTAAACGAAAGGCAAAAAGCCAAAGTGACTGAGTTTAAAAAATGGATGTTGTCGAAACGCTATAGTAAAAATACGGTACACACCTATACGGATGCTTTAACTACTTTTTTAAGATATCACAGTACAAAAAACACAGAGAATCTGAATAACCATGACCTAATTGATTTTAATAACCACTATATTTTGGCTAACAAATTTTCGGCATCTTACCAGAATCAGGTTGTGAGCGCTATAAAATTATTTTTCAGAAAAGTTGAAAACAAAAAACTAGACCCGGAATTAATAGACAGGCCAAAACGGCCTAAATTATTACCGAACATATTAAGTAAGGAGGAAGTAAAAGAATTGCTTGAAAAGACTAGTAATCTGAAGCATAAAGCCATGTTGAGTTTAATTTACGCTTGTGGTTTACGATGCGGAGAGTTGTTGAGATTAAAGCCAGAACATTTAGATTGTAATCGAAATTTATTAATTATAAAGCAGTCGAAAGGAAGGAAAGACAGAATTACTCCATTAAGTTCAAAGATTTTAGTGCTTTTGAAAGAGTATAATAAGATACACGAACCTAGGCTTTATTTATTTGAGGGACAAAAACCCGGTGGTATGTATGACGAGAGGAGTTTACAGCAGGTTTTAAAAACTAATTTATTAAAAACGAGCATTAAAAAGCCAGTAACCTTACATTGGCTGAGACACAGCTATGCTACTCATTTATTAGAAAACGGCACTGATTTAAGATATATACAAGAATTACTGGGGCATAGCAGTAGTAGAACCACCGAGATATATACCCATGTGAGTACTAAAAGTTTACAAACGATAACTTCGCCATTTGATTATTTATAGAAATAGTTATACATTTAAAAAACCGCTACCGAGTAGCGGTTATCTGCGTACCATATGCAAGATAACCGAATGTTTGTAGCGGGTATAAGGTAGTTATAAGCAACCAGCCGGACAAATGACCCATGACAAAATACAGCAAGACAATAATATTTTTCCTTTTAATTTACGGCCAGACATTTTCTCAGACGTGCGAAAAATTCGACCGTAAACTTTTTCATTCACTCCCAGACAACTTTCCGGACAGCATAAATTGCAAGGACAAATTTGCGAAAAAGCAAGGCTGGTGGATTTACTATAAAGTTCAATACAATCCGGTCGACAAGCCAGACGAACTTGAAAAAGGTGATTATGTTCAGGACTACTTCTATGGACAATACGCTGACGACAGAAAGATTGGTACTTGGCACACAGTTATGAATGTTCATTTAATATATGATCAACGTGAAGATTCTTACTATTACTCTCAGGACACTTCTCGTGTGACCTCATGGTTTGCGGACGGAGGATTTAATGAATCCGACATACTTTATATTAAGGACAGCACAATTATTAAATCAACCTCTCTTGCTGCAAAAGAGAAATACCCAATTTGTATAGACTGTGACAAGAAAAATAAAATATGTATAATGACATACAGAAATGAAACTATCAAAAAATTTCCGTTTGACAGTTTTGGGACTGAGTTTGAAAAAACTTTTTTTATGTATGACCGCGACAAAAAAAGTATAGACAAAAAGCAACAATAAACTGTGTGCGGCTGGCAGCTTATAACAGCAAATTCGCGTCCATTTTTTGCGGGTTAGCGCTCAAATGCATAACTTGGACAAGCAAAAAACGGCGCAAATTCGCCAAACGTTACCACGCATTTTTGGACCGACTCTGACGACAACAAAATGACTAAGACAGACAAAGAATTGATACTTGGAGTACTTTCGCAAATGGACACCGACTCGCAATATTATATCGACACTATGTTCGAACAATTAGGCGAAGACTCCATAACTCGCATTGACGACTTACTTGAAAAAATGCTTGAAAATAAACTTGTAGCGCCTGCTCATTCAAAATACACTGTTATGCGGACACAAAAAGGTATTGCTCTCACCAGCTATTCCTATGACAAAATATTTCCTCCGAGAAAAGCGCTTGCTGAAGAAATTCTTGAGCATTTATTTCCGACATATTACAATGGCGCTTTCGTTGATATTACAGATTTGGTTTTAGATCATTCACCAAACATTACAGGGACAGAAATTCGAAATATTTTAGTACTTTTAGTTGACGCCAAGCATATACAAGACAACAATGCCCTTTATAATAGGCTCGCAAACCCTACCTCTTTAAAGTCTGCTATTAGTAAAGGAAATGTTCCATTTGTTAATGCGAAAATGACTCCAGAAGGGTATGCTCACATTCTTGCTAAAAACAATATGGACA
Organism: Aurantibacillus circumpalustris; assembly: GCF_029625215.1. GTDB lineage: Bacteria > Bacteroidota > Bacteroidia > B-17B0 > Aurantibacillaceae > Aurantibacillus > Aurantibacillus circumpalustris. Next base: position 4,491,408 of record NZ_CP121197.1, on the reverse strand, counting down.
ACAAAAATTCTACAAACTATCAGAACATCACCGTAAAAATGGGCAATCAGGGTATTGCAAATTTCGGCTCGCACAATATAAGTACGATTAACAATACATTTAACAAAGACAATGTTGTTGAAGTCCTAAAAGAAATTAAACAAATTCTCAAAGACTCAAAGCAACAAGACAAAGATATTGTTGAATTGGCTTTGACCGCCATTGAAAAGGAAGACACTTTAGACTTAGGAGCAATTGGTAAAGTGCTTGAACTCTGTGCCAATGCTTCGACCGTACTTGACTTCGGACATAAGATCGTAATTGCTGGAGTAAAATTAGCTCTCTCGACAGGTTTATTTGCGACATAAGGACAATAAAAAACGCGTGGTAACACCAAGCAAAATCCATGCCTGTTCATTTTGCATTTTGGCATTTCGCTGGACATTCGTACATTTAACTTTACGGACGACAGGCACGGCTCTTGCTTGGAAAACGTTATAGGCAAGCTTGACAGACATGAATAATTATAATACCGGAAATATTATTGCATTAACTTCAGCTTTGACATGGGGACTCTTGTACTTTATCGGACTTGCAATTCCTGAGCATCATGACAATATTAAATTGGGTTACGACACCTGTTTATTGGGACTCTTTCTAGGTTATACTCTAAGACATAAGAAAGTTCAAGAGCTTATAGGACTTTTTGTATTTATAATCGTCTACAATTTACTTTTATTTAAACGCGGACCTTTCCAAATTAATTCTACGGACTACTTCTATTATTTTGCAAGACAATACAATATTTATTTTATGATTCTTGCTCTTGTTTTTCACTTGCCGACCTTATTTGAAAAGTACAGACTTGCTCCGTTGACAAATGATACAAATTTTAAAAATTCAACAATAATTATCGCGACAGTGACTTTAGTAATAATTATTCAGACAACTGTGAGACTAATATAAAGCCTGCCTATAACCGCAACTAAAAGTAATTTGCGCGGACACGCATAAATGTGTTAATTTGAATTAGCAAACTACTTTTAGTCGCATTACGTTATGGGTAAGCCGTTGGACGACCCTCAAAAAACAGTCGGACGTAAACTTAAGACATCAATACAAAAGACCCAATGAAAGGTAATTCCGCTCTTATAACTCTAGTAATTATTGTTGCAATAATCGGACTCGTAATAAAATTCGTTATATCAGTGGTAAGTATTCTATTGCTTCCATTAGGCATCACATTATTAAGTGCTGGCGTAGTGATATTATCATACATCATATATAGACACCTCTATTTCAACAGTAGCAAATTTTTAAATCTCAAAAGTGACATCCAGAAATACATTAAGAATTGTAACGACCTGAACACTCATATTAATGAATTAAAAAGTTCTTTCGTTGCCATAAGTACATACGACTATGGACAGGGGGAACTGAATGACAACAGTAATTTTAAATTTAAACGCAAGGAGTGGCAAAATGACATTAAGAATCATCAAATTTATAACTGTTCTGCTGCCGTATGTAAAAGCGCAAGTAATCAACCAATCAAATACCTCTGTAAATATTTCAATATCGAGACAAATGAGGGTACATTGATGAGTTTTGAAACTGTACTTAATGACTTTGCTGCGGCAGAACAAGGAAAAGAACTATTAAGGAATGAAAGGGATTCTATTTTAAACAACATCAGCGATTCTATTCCGAAATTAATTATGTACTTCAACAAGAACATGGTAATTCGGAAGCTTGGCTTTGAAAGTTACGATTTTAGCGATTTGTATTTTCCTGTCTATACTTTTCAGTATGTGTCTGCGGGTGGCAACAGCTCGACAAAATGTGACATAAAATTAAACATCGACAACTTAGAGAACTTGATTTTCTATTTAAATGATTTAATTAAATTTAAAAAGAGCGTTCATGGACAAAGGGCATTAATGACATCCGCCTTAAGAGAAAAAATAAAATCACGAGATAACTTTTGTTGTAAAAAATGTAGCTTATCAATTAGAGACGAAAAGAATTTATTGCTAGAGATTGACCATATTATTCCGCTTTCAAGAGGCGGTATTACATCTGAAGACAATTTGCAAACTCTTTGTTGGAGATGCAATCGGACTAAAGGTTCAAAAATTGAAAATACTTAATACAAATTTATGCAGACACTCAAGCGGACTAAATACTGTGTGCAACGGCCAACCCATAACAGCGGTCTCGCGCCATTTTTTTGCGCAGTAACGCTCAAATGCTATATTTGGACTTAGCAAAAAAACGGACGCAAGGCCGCAAAACGTTATAGCCAATGCTGACAGACAGACAAACAGACCCATTCATGACTGAAAAAATAGCGAAACAAATAGGTAGTAGACAAGCATTAATTTCCGTTGGTTTCGGACTACTTATCGCTCAAATAATAATGACATATTTTAATTCTCTTGACGAAAGTTTCATAGACGCTTTCTTTTGGTTCACGACAGTAAAATTTAAACTTAATCTTTTAATAGGCATTCTAATTATGTTTCTCAGCGGACATCTTTTCGGACAAATGTCGGGCAAAGCAATTTTAATTAAGAAGCGTAATTGTAAGCTCCCCCAAAATTAGGACTATTTGTTAGTAGAAAAAAAACTAATAAATTAACCTAAGCAAAATGAAGAAAAAACGATTCACCCCCGAACAAATTGCTGCTATCCTCAAAGAGTTTGATACCGGCAAACCATTAGAAGAAATTGTAAGAACACATGGCGTTAGCAAAGCTGCGTTTTATAAATGGCGACAGCGTTATGGAGGCATGAGCTCTGATGAGTTAAGAAAGATGAAATCCCTGGAAGAAGAAAACAGGCGCTTAAAGCATATGTATGCTGAACTTGCGCTCGATTTAAAGTTGGCAAAGGAGATCATTGAAAAAAAGCTCTAAAGCCTTGCGTTAAAAAACAAATAGCAACTGAAATATGCAGCAGTGGTAATTACCGCATCAGCAGGGCGTGCAGGATCCTTAACTTGGGAAAATCAAGCATCTATTATAAAACCAAGAAAGACGATAAAAAAGTTATGGATGAATTACGCTTAAAGGCCGATGAACATCCACGAGAGGGTTTTTGGAAGGCATACGGACGAATTAGATTAGAAGGAAATATTTGGAATCATAAACGTGTACATAGAATTTATAAAGCGATGAAATTAAACCTAAGAAGAAAAGGCAAGAGACGTTTGCCTGCTAGAACTAAAGAAACACTTGTAGTTCCTGCATACATCAATCACACCTGGTCTATTGATTTTATGCATGATGCCCTTATAAATGGAAGAAAGTTTAAAACCTTTAATGTGATAGATGATTACAATCGTGAAGTTTTACATATTGAAATTGATCATTCATTAAAAAGCAATGCTGTTGTTTGGGTATTAAACAGACTTATTAACCAAAGAACAAAGCCTTGCACAATAAGAATGGATAATGGTCCGGAGTTTATTGCCGGATTAACTAAAGAGTGGAGTGAGATGCATCACATCGATTTTCATTATATACAACCAGGCAAACCAACTCAGAATGCATATATTGAACGCTTTAACGGAACATACCGACGACATGTACTAGATGCATATTTGTTTGAAGATCTTAATGAAGTTAGAGAGGTGACAGATATTTTTATTCATGACTACAACAACAAACGACCTCATGATAGCCTAGGAGGATTATCCCCAATTCTATTCAAACTAAAGAATGTTGATTTATTGAAAACTCGAAAAGAGTTTCCAACAAGTCAACATTCTCATACATATAATAATGAACTTTTAATTAAAAATTCTACTTTTGAGTAGTCCAATTTTGGGGAGCTTACACGGCATTTTCTATTTTAAAATCTCGGCGGACATTTGTACTTTTATAACATTACAGACGCGGGCACGGAAAACTGTTCGCGATACGTTAGCTACAATGCGCCCAGCGGACGTTCAAACATTTCGGCCTAACAAGAACAGAAGTATTGCAACTGGACGAAGACAATAGCAAATTGAAATAAATGATTGAAGAACTGAAAGAATACAATTATTGCTCGCCGTTATTGACAGGTTCAATTGGCACAATGCTTTTTTCATTCTTTTCGGCAATTATACTTGGACCTGTTTACAGTCATTATATAAATCTATTCGCTTTTTTGGTGACATTCTTAGCAATAATAATTTTCATTAGAAATTATCATCTTTATAGTACGTTTAAAAAAATCATCCTGACTTTTCTTCTTTTAACAAATTTGACTCTTGGTATTTGGTTAGCCAGCATAAAATATGGCTATATTAATTGGCATTATATAAACCTATTTCAACTGCAACCTTAAAACGTTTAATTTTAGGACGATGGTATTTCAGACTAGCGGAAACGCTCAAATACTTTGTGTGGGCGCACTAGTAGCTAACACGGGCTAATGGCGCCAGCGGACATTCGTGCATGCATTTGCAAATTTTTCAGCGGCCCCTTCGGGACTTTTTATTGTTTTGCAAATGCTCAAAATACTTTAACTTCACGCTGGACATCGGAACACTTTTAGCATCTGCGAAATCGTTATTTTCGCCGGCGCCAAGCCCGAATCCGTTAGCAAGCATAAGTGAGACGACAGGACAACAAATATTATTATTAGTTACATCCAAGAGTAAAAATATGATATTTAAAGAAAAATTTTCGCTAAAAATTATTTCAGCAACTATTTTGGTCTTTGTTTTGTTTATGTTGAATTCCTGTATGTGTTTTTGCAATTGTAAAAGTTGTTCCGGTTGTAAAATTGTTACCTCGTTTTACGTAGGAAATGATAGTATAATTGAACGAAAGGTTTTTTGTTCTTTAGGAAACTTATTGGTAGACCAAAGCGTAGAGGATTCTGTAACAGCGTTCGGAAATAAGTATTCAGGGCAATCGAACATGATTACTGTAATTGATAGTACTTTTGATTGTATCACCAAAACAAAGCTTACATGCAATGAAGCGAAAAAGCTAAAAACATTTATGTGTGTTTGTGCTAAATAAATAATTAAGATTCATATAATGAGCAAAATCGGTTTTTTAAACACTTCCAAATTTCATCGCAATAAAAAATTTGCGTAGTTAAATAACTACACATATATTTGTAGTCAAATAACTACATAATGAATTTAAGACGGGATGTTTTTCAGGCTATTGCTGATCCAACAAGAAGGGCTATCCTCCTTCTGCTTACTTCGCAATCAATGACGGCAGGCGCTATTGCATCAAATTTTGACACTGCAAGGCCAACCGTTTCTAAGCATTTGCAAATTCTTGCAGAATGTGAGTTGTTAAATCAAAGGCAAGAGGGTAGGGAAGTTTATTATCAATTTAATCCTAAAAAAATGAAAGAGGTTGCGGATTTTATCGAACCATTCCGCAGCATGTGGGATGAGCGATTTAATAAACTGGAAAGTGTTATGAAAAAGTATAAAAATAAATAACATGGAGAGAAAAACAAAAATTGACGCCGAAGAAGGTAAACAGGAAATTTTTATTACTCGGGAATTTGATTTGCCGCTAGAATTACTTTTTAGAGCTTATATAGAGCCTGAAATCGTTGAGCAATGGATGGGAACAAAAGTATTAAAACTAGAAAGCAAAAGACACGGCAGTTACCAATTTGAAACAAGCGATCCAAGAGGAAATAAACATCTGTTCAATGGAACCATTCATGAATTTGTTCCAAACAAAAAAATTACGCGAACATTTGAAATGGAAAACACACCTTTCCCCGTTCAACTTGAATTTTTAGAATTCGAAAGACTCACATCGGGTGTAAGTATACTAACCATGCACATTGTTTATAGGTCCGTTGCTATCAGAGACCAAATATTGCAACTTCCCTTTGCGCAAGGAATTAATAAGGCACATAATCGCATACAAGAAATAGGAAACAAATTAAAATAAAATACCATGACTAAAAGAAACAAAATTATCTATTGGATCGCTACTATCTGGTTATCATTAGGAATGACTTCAACTGGAATTGTACAATTAATTCAAATGGGAGAAGAAGTTGAAATGATGAAGCGTTTAGGTTATCCTCTTTATTTTCTAACACTTCTGGGTGTCTGGAAAATCTTGGGAGTCATTGTAGTACTTATGCCTAAATTTCCTTTAGTAAAAGAGTGGGCCTACGCCGGATTCTTCTTTACAATGACAGGAGCCATCGTTTCTCATTTTGTTGTCGGTGATGGTGCTATTGAATTTTTCGGACCTACATTATTGTTAGTGTTAACTTTAGTATCTTGGTATCTTAGACCTTCGGATAGGAAAATCAATTTCGCGAATTAGTAAAATTATTAATTTTAATTATAAAATAATTGACACACATGAATCCTAAAGTTGATTGGTATTTTACTAAAAACGCAAAGTGGCAGAATGAAATTGAGGCACTCCGAGCGATTACGGTTTCGTGTGGACTTGCTGAAGAATTAAAATGGGGTTGTCCCTGTTATACTAATAACAAAAACAACATTGTTTTAATTCATGTGTTTAAAGAGTACTGTGCTCTTTTATTTTTTAAAGGAGTTTTGTTACAGGATCCAAAAGAAATTCTTATTCGACAAACTAAGAATGTTCAGGTAGCTCGCCAATTAAGGTTTACAAGTCTTCAAGAAATTGTAAAGAAAAAAAGTGTCGTGAAAGCTTATATTAAAGAAGCCATTGAAGTGGAAAAATCAGGTGTAAAGGTTTCTTTAAAAAAAACGACAGAATTCAATATGCCTAAAGAGTTCCAAAACAAATTGGATGAACTTCCGGCTCTGGAAAAAGCGTTTAAAGCATTAACACCTGGGCGGCAAAGAGGCTATTTGCTTTATTTCTCCCAAGCAAAACAAGCTAAAACGCGTGAAGCAAGGGTTGAAAAATATGCAACACAAATTCTCAATGGTAAAGGATTAGATGATTAGTAAATTATTAAAACCCATAATTCATTTGGGATAAAAATTAAAATAACATGAAAAAGAAATTGTCTGCGAATCAAGAAAAAGAACTAATCAAAATTTTGAAAACACGTTTTGAGAAAAATACAAAACGCCATAAGGGACTTGAATGGAGTAGATTAGTGGAAAGACTAAAAAAAATGTCAGAAAAACTGTGGTCGTTAGAGGAAATGGAAATCAGCGGCGGCGAACCAGATGTTATTGGGCAGGATAAAAAAACGGGTGAATACATTTTTTGTGATTGTTCAGAAGAAAGTCCAAAAGGACGAAGAAGTCTTTGTTATGACCGTCAGGCTTTAGAATCAAGAAAGGAGCATAAACCTAAAAGTAGTGCTTTAGATGTGGCGGCTGAGATGGGGATTGAACTTATAACAGAAGAGCAATATCGTGAATTACAGAAGCTAGGAAATTTCGACATGAAAACATCGAGCTGGGTAAAAACACCTTCAGATATCAGAGAACTCGGTGGTGCAATATTTTGTGATCGTCGTTACAACACGGTCTTCTTGTATCATAACGGAGCAGAATCGTATTATGCAGCGAGAGGATTTAGAGGTTTACTTAAGATATAAGTAGTGTATGAAAATTTGTGCAAGGGAATTACTGCGAATAAAAGCTTACCATTTTACAATTTCCCAATTGCCTTGCACCCGCAACACTTGTTCAATAATATCTCTCACACACCCTTCGCCACCATTCTTTGGTGAAATGTAGTGGCAGATTTCTTTTATTTCTGTTGCTGCATCGTTCGGACAAACCGCTAAGCCCGTTCGAGACATAATTTCATGATCGGGTAAATCGTCACCCATAAAAACAATTTCTTCGTCGCTTAAATTATTTTGGGTTTTGTATTCGTTGTAACAGGCCAGTTTATCGTGCTGTTTAATAAAAACATCTTTAACGCCATTTCTATCTAAAGCATTTTTGATAGCGAAATTATTTCCGCCGCTAATGACTGCAATTCTGTAGCCCTTTTTTACTGCGAGGTTTAAAGCGTATCCATCTTTAGAATTCATATTCCTCACCATTTCACCACTCTCCATCACGAGTACTTTTCCATCGGTCATAACACCATCAACATCAAATATAATAGTTGTGATTTTGTTTAGTTTCTGTTTAAAATTAAGCATCTTATTCCTCCTGTTGTTTTGCAATTAACTTGCTTAATTGTTTGTATATTTTTTTTAGATCGGGTTGTTTGGAAATAATCTGCAAATGTTTTTTCATCACCGTTTCATCTTTTCGTTTAGCAGGACCAGTTTGTGCTGAACGAGGCTCCAGTGTTTTTATCTTCGCGGTTGTTTGTTCAATTAATGGGATAAGAATTTCAAAAGAAAGTTCCGAACTTGCTGCATCCCGTCTGATAAGATCGTTTGCACTTGCATATAAAGCGTTGGTAAAATTATTTACAAGCACAGCAGCCAGATGCAATTTCAGACGCTCTTTGTAATTCATTCTCACAACCGTTTCGCTAAACATATCTGCGAGATGTAAAATACTGTGTTCAGCATCTCGGCTTTCAGATTCTATTATAATAGGAACTTTTGACCAGTTAATTTCTGAATCTCTTGAAAAGGTTTGTAAAGGATAAAACACACCGGTATTTTGAATACGGTTACCTAAATCCTGAATTTTAGTACTTCCAGACGTATGTAATAAAAGTGCATTTGGATTGAGAATATTTAATTGTTTTGCGACTTTCGAAATAAATTTATCTGTTACACAAATTAAATAAATGTTTGCGTTTGATATTACGTTTTCAAAACCAATGTCTGTTTTACATTTTAGTTTTGTTTTAAAGTCATTCAATAAAGGATTCGCATAATGATTATAAACATAAACATCGTATTGTTTTAAAGACTTTAAATGTTTTGCTATGTGCCAGGCCACACTACCGCAACCGATAATTACGATTTTTTCTTTGACCTGTTTTTCCATTAGGTTTTTACTTCTTTTTGTAATTTGAATTTACGAATTCTTTCCAAAATGGCTATTGCCGTGCCAATCGCCATAATCAAACAGCCGATCCACAACACATTGATGTAAGGGAAAACATAAGCTTCCATCACAAAAAAGTCTCTTGCATTACTCAGTCGCTCGCTTAACGTAATCTCAACTGTTCCTTCTTCAGGATTTATTTTCCAGAAAACTAATTTTAGACCCAATTCATCTACAAGATCTTCTTTAGGAATAACAACATTGTTTTGAATAATAAATTTAGGATGTGCAAAATATACTTGTGAACGGACATCAACGCAACGTAAAACGGCTGTTACTTCAAGGTATGAATCATTTTTTTCGTATTCAGACTTACTGAGATTACTTCGTAAAGAATCAATGACTATAATGGCATTGCTTGAGAAAATGGTATCTCCCACGTGACCAATGTAATTTTTAGCAGAGGTAAAGGCGTCATTTTTTGTTTTGTTGGTATCAATATTTAAATCAGCCCAGGTCACATGCGTATAAATATCTCTATCTAAATAATGTTTTGTATCTGGTTCTGGCGACTTGCCCATTCGAGGATTATCTTGCACATGAGGTTCAAGAGTAAAATCTAATTCGGGTTTATTGTTTTTATTTAATTTAAGGTAATCAACTTTAAAATACACATCAATTCCTTCGCGGTATTTGCCAGTATAGGTAACAAGATAGGGGCCCATTGGAAGCGTGTCACCTTGAGTGAGAAGAATACTTTTTTTATCGTCGTAGTCTGCACCTAATGAAGAAACTTTTCTTTCAGCCGTATTTTTAGAAAGCACTACTTTTTTAGAAGTAGAAATTAATGCACCGATCATAATCAATGCAAAACCAATGTGCGCTATTGCAGCCCCGCTTTTAGAAATTTTTCCTTTTAAAATGGTGATAAAATAATCAGCGTTAGCAAAGGCTGCAAAAAGAGCCGTGGTAAGTAGAAGTGCGTAACTAATCAGGTTCCATTTTTCTTCACCACTTCCATTAGCAAAGTTATTCAGAAAGTAAAAAGGAATAGAACATATTGTACCAAATAAAAGTGCCAAAATAAAAGTATAGGAAATACGTTTTAAAAATTTACACGACTCCGTTTTTTTATATTTTAAAAACTGCGCTGCTGCAATTAATAACATTAATAGAATTGCAAATGGAACCATCCATTCATTATAGACAGGCACTTTTGGTGGGGCATACTCTGTGCCAAATAATTTGTTGATAACAGGTATGGAAGTGAAGTAGGTAATGATCAATGAGGATAAAATCAACACTAAAGAACCTAGAAACATCCAAAACTCACGTGAGAAAAGTTCTTCTTCTTCTTTTTCTTTCGGGAAGTACAGATAGTAAGATAGTCCGGTAATGAAGGCAGAGGATGAAATCCAAATTAAAAGAATAATTCTTTTATATCCATAAAGGGATGCAAAAGCTAATAATAAGAATGAAAGCACCACATACGATACTCTAAATAAATCATTTCTAACAAGTAAAGCCACACTAATAAGTATGAATGTGAGAACGTACATAACCAATTGGCCAGTCATGCCTAAGTCTGTAAATGCATGTACAGAAGCGTTTCCGAGTACACCGCTTCTCGTTAAGAATGTAGAATAGAGTACTAATAAAAAACTACTGATGGTTAAAAAATGCGTCGTGAATAGTGAACCTCCTTTATTTTTATTAATAATCATGGTGTGACCAGCGGCTACTAAAACTAACCAAGGCACCAAAGAAGCATTCTCTACAGGATCCCAAGCCCAGAAGCCGCCAAAACTAAGCGCTTCGTAAGCCCAAGCACCACCCATTAAAATACCAACACCTAATATTAATATTCCAAAATAAGTCCAGGGCAATGCAATGCTTTGCCATTTCGTATATTGTTTATTCCAGAGTGCTGCAATAGAAAATGCAAATGGTACTAGGGTGGAGGCAAAGCCTAAAAATAAAGTTGGTGGATGAATTGTCATCCAATAATTCATTAATAATGGATTTAAACCTCGTGCAGTGGACTCATATTTCGCGGCTAATACAAAAGGTAGATTTCTAAATTCGGAATGTTCTTTCATCAATAAAAAAGGATTGCTTCCAATTTTGTAATCGAACATATAAACACCGAGAATCATGCTCGCTAAAAAAACCTGAACGAGTGCGAATATGGTCATTACTGGTACTTCCCATTCCCCACCTTTTAATTGTCTTTTAAGAAGTAAACCTAAAACTACATTCCAGAAAGTCCATAATAGAAAACTACCTTCTTGTCCTTCCCAAAAGCAGGATAGAATGTACTTCATATCCATTGTACTATTGCTGTGCTGCCAAACATACTGGTACTCAAAAAAATGATTAAGCAACATATAGAATAAAGTTCCTATGATTCCAAGAACTGAAAATCCATGAAGATTAAAAGAGAAGCGTGCTAATTTTAGAAGACTAGAATCTTTAAATGAAAAATAAAAACTCAAACATGAAAGAAGCGCCGCTACAAAAGAGAGAACAATAAATCCGTTTCCTAAATTCCCTGCCCACAAACGTTCATCGGCGTATTCAATGTTGTTCATATAGAATTTTAGTTTAGTTGCTGTGCGCCCTCGTTGTATTTACTTGGGCACTTCATTAAAATATCATTTGCATGAAAATTATCGCCTTGCATTTTTCCAATTAAAACAATTTGTTCACTCTTTTCAAAATCTTGTGGTTTGCTTTTATGCAGAACAACTTGTTTGATCACTCCTTTGTTGTCGATCATGCTAAACAAAAATTCATCAGGGTTAATTTTAGGATCATAAATTTGAGGTTGATCTTTATCTAATTTACCAACAACATGAAATTCTTTATCGGGGTTTGAAACGGCTTCGGTGAAATCAGCGTAAGTGCTTGTATTTTTTAACGAAACAAAAATCACTCCAATTGCAACTGCAATAACTATGATTCCTAAGATGTGTAATTTTTTCATTTTATAAATTCTAGATCGTTTCTAAATTTTGATGTTAGCCTTTAAAAACTTTGTCTTCTATTTTTTTCACTTTACGTTCAATGTAGATTAAAAAACAAACCAAGGCTAAAAAAATAAGAGCGATTACTGCAATCACAACGTAAATTTTTCCTTCTTGTCTGAATGCATCTGCCATTTGAGGCGAGTCGTTCGTTACAACCTGCTGCGCTTGTGAGAGCAACGACACACAGATAAACAATAAACCTAGAACTTTCTTAATCATCTATTTTGTTTTTAATAAAACTAATTCTGTTTTTAATTTCGAATAACCAGTAGCTAAAAAGAATCCAGCCAATTACTGCCGGATAAAACACCATGCGCATACCATCATTTAAATCGTATTTTGCAAAAGCTGGATTTCCGCCATTTCCAGGATGCAGCGAATCTGTTAAGCGCGGAAGTATCATGATAAAAACATTCATCATCACAAAAGCAAACACATTGTACACCGCTGAAATGCGCGCACGTTTTAATTCGTCATCAATCGAAAAACGTAAAATAAAATAAGCGAGGTAAATGAGAATACTAATGGCCACTCCATTTAATTTGGGATCTTGAAAAGTCCACCAGGTTCCCCATGTGTACTTTGCCCAAATGGAACCTGTTGCCAGTCCGGGTAAACTAAAGAAGAATCCTACGCGCGCGGCATTATAAGCTTTTGAATCATTTAAAAGATCTGTTTTTGATAAAGCACGAATACTTTGAATGAGTGAAACGGTCATCATAAACAACATGGCAAACCAAATGGGCACGTGATAATAAACGTTTCTAATTGTTTCGTTGAGAATATCCAAGCGAGGCACAGTGTTTAAAAGACCCCACACCAGTGTGTAAAAAATGAGAATTACAGAAAGTATTTTATACCAGTGTTTCATCAATAGTCGATAGATGTTAGTCGAAAGAAGCTAGTCGGATAAACTCATTCGAGACTTTCGACTATTGACTTACGACTAGAATCTAAACATAGAATTAATCGCGCCAAAGATAGGGAAATAATAGGAAAGAAAGTGCCAGAGTTAAAACATTTAAAGCACCCAAAATCACAATAAAATCTAAACCAACACCGGCCCATTCGATACCATCTACAGCTTGTTTGCTCAGACGAATAACTACCAAAATAAGAGGCATTATTACTGGAAAACTTAAAATGCTCATGATGGCAAAATTGCCACTAGCTTTACTAGAAATAGCACTCATTAAGCTTAACACACCTGCTAATCCTGTAGAAGCCAAAATGAGCACAATAAAAAACAAACTCATATTTTCTACCTCGTTTTTAATAAAAAAAGCGTAAAAGAAAAATGTGATAAAACTCAAACACAGCATAAACACCATGTTGTAGAGAATTTTAGCGATAATAAATTGTTGTGGGCTGTAATGCAGAAAATTAAAGAGGGCTTGTCCGCCAGTTTCTTTTAGGAAACTTTTTCCACTGATGGTAACGGAAGTGAACAAGGTGATTACCCAAAATAGGGCGTTCCAGGTTGGTTTATCGAGTTTACCTTTAAAACACAAAGCACTTACAAAAATGGTTCCGATAACATACACCAAAACTCCGCCAATGGTTGATTTTTGGCGAAATTCAAGAAGAAATTCTTTTTTTATAAGGGCGCCTAACATTGTTTTAATACATCATTAAATCTTTCCCAATATCTTTTCTGTAATATTTGCCTTCGTATTTTATTTTTTCGGCAGTAATAAAACTCTTTTTTACAGCGTCTTCAATACTTCTTCCAAAAGAAGTAATTGCAAAAACGCGACCACCGTTGGTTAACACATTTTCATCTTCTTGTTTGGTTCCTGAATGAAAAATCAGAGAATCTCCGGCATCATTTAAACCACTTACAGTTTTTCCTTTTTCGATATCTCCAGGATATCCGCCACTTACCATCACAACCGTGGTAGCTATTTCAGGTACGGTTTCGTAATTTTTTTGATCGAGTGTTTGTGTCGCAACCCCGTTTAATAAATCTAAAAGATCAGATTTTATACGCGGAATTACCACTTCTGTTTCCGGATCACCCATTCGGCAATTGTATTCGATTACGCGTGGTTCACCATCACAATTCATTAATCCAATAAAAATAAAACCGCGGTAATCAATACCTTCTTTATTTAAACCAGCAATAGTTGGCTTCACAACTTTTTCTTCCACCTTTTTAATGAAAGCTTCGTCTGCAAATGGCACTGGACTCACAGCTCCCATTCCGCCTGTATTTAAACCGGTATCACCTTCACCAATACGTTTATAATCTTTTGCGGCTGGTAGAATTTTGTATGATTTTCCATCGGTCAAAACAAATACAGACAATTCAATACCTTTCAAAAACTCTTCAATCACCACTTTGCTTCCTGCGTTACCAAATTTAGAATCCAGAATCATTTTTTTTAATTCTGCTTTTGCTTCTTCCAGGCTATCAAGTATTAACACTCCTTTGCCTGCAGCTAAACCGTCGGCTTTTAAAACATAAGGAGGTTTTAAAGATTCTAAAAAAGCGTCTGATTCTTTGATGTTTTCTTTTGTAAAAGTAGCATACGCGGCAGTTGGCACGCTATGCTTTATCATAAACTGTTTGCTGAAATCTTTACTTCCTTCTAGTTGAGCCCCATCTTTTTTAGGTCCAATAACTGGAATATCTTTTAGTACATCATCGCTTAAAAAGAAATCGTGAATACCGTTTACTAAAGGATCTTCTGGGCCAACCAAAACCAAGTCAATATTTTTTTCCCATACCAGATTTTTGATTGCTTCAAAGTCATTTACTCCAATTGCCACATTTGTTCCACAATGCGCTGTGCCTGCGTTTCCAGGTGCAATGTAAAGATTTTCCAATAGTTTACTTTGAGCAACTTTCCAGGCAAAAGCATGCTCTCTGCCTCCTGATCCTAAAATTAAAACGTTCATAATTAATAAAGTGTAAAAATAAAAAATCCCGAAGGATTATCGGGATTTATATTTTTTAAAACGAAAGATTCTATTTCCCTTCACGCGAGACTTGGATCTCTTTCCGTTTTGCCTATCTAATACATCAGCATTATCAATTTTGCCACTTGAGCGACTTCGCGTTAATAAGTATTGGTTGGCTCTGAAGGCACTTCTTTTTGATCCAGATGATTTATACACCCACGAAGGTTGTTTTTTTCGGAATAATCTCGCTAAGCGGCCTCTTCTTCCATTATTTCCTTTTGCGAATTTATCGGCATGACCATGACTTTTGTATTGAGTAAGAATGTGGTTACCCCTTTTTTTAGTCTTTATACGTTTTTCTGTCTTCCTGCCTCCTATTTGAGAATAGCAATCAGTATAAATGGCAGATCCCAGTATAAATAAGAGTATGAAGCAGAGTTTTTTCAAATTAACAAATGAATATTCTATAATTTTTAATCTGTTTAATTACTGTGTGAAAACATATACGTGGGTATCGAACGAAGGTACGAATAATTTATGAATCAGCCTCACTTTGAGGTATTTAATAACAATCTAACACTAAGAAATTAGCAAACTTTAAATTTTAAGGAGTAAAATAAAGAGTAATTTTATTCGTTATAAGTGTTGAAAACAGTATGTTTTGGAAGAAAAGAGAGCTAAAATCAATTTTATATCATAAAAAGCACACTATAATTTCAACGAATTACAGATAATTTGAAATTTCATCTATTCATATTTATTTTTTGCATTACTAAAATGTTTGGGCAGTTAAATCCTCCCGATTTGCGTTGCCTTGAAGTATTGCCGAACGGAGATGTTAAGTTAACCTGGATTCCTCCTTCTGATCCAGGTAATCAGTTTACATCTTACGACGTTTATTTTTCGATCCTGAGAACTGGGACTTTTGCTCTTGTTTCCACGAACCTAAATTCACTAAACACAACAACATTTGTTCATACAACAACGGTGTCAACTGCACAAAGCTGTTATTATTACTTGCGTGCCAATTACGGAAGTGCACCCAATACATCTATATCATCAGATACTTTAAGAAGTATTTTTTTAAATAGTTTAACGAACACTAACAATGGTACACAGGAGTTTAAATACAACGCTATTCACACGCCTAAGTTAAGTTCCACAAGTACAAATTTAGTTTTGAATAAAGAATACCCGCTAGGTACCTGGAATATTTTAACTGCCGGTACTGGCACTCTTTATCCTGATACAATAACGGTTTGTAATGCAAAAATGAATTACCAAGTAAGCTTAGCCGATAATAGTGGCTGTGTTTCTCTATCTAATTTATTAATGGGAGATTATGTAAATATTAAAAAACCTGAAAGGCCTTATGTCGATTCTATTAGTGTGTTGTCAAACGGACAAACAGTTATTGGCTGGCAAATACCAATAGATAAGGATATTAATCAATACGACATTTATTACAATGGTGGTAATGGCGCAATAAATAGCTATATCGATAGCCTTAAGGGCAGGGAAAACACTTCCTATACGTATACTACACCAACAGCTAATTCAATAGCAATAGGGGTTTTTGTTCAGGCAAAGGATTCCTGTGGAAATGGAAGTAGTGTGAACTATCAGATACGCACCATGTTTTTACAACCCGAGTATGACCGTTGTGCCTACTCAACTAAATTAAGTTGGAATAAATACATTTGGTCAGATATTAAAGGTGTGTTTTTGGAAACAACTGGAAAATATAAAATCTACTGTTCTGTTAACAATAGCGCTTTTCAAGTGGTAGGAGAAACAAAGGATACAAATTTTGTCCACAAGGGTGTCGCACCAGGCAAGAATGTTTGTTATTTTGTGCGTGTTGTAAATGAACGGCAAACCATTACGGCCTCCTCAAATCGTACGTGTTTTTTTTCTGGTCAAGTAGACGGGCCACAATATCTTTATTTAAAAACAGCATCTGTAAAAAATGAGTCCTCTATTGATGTGGGTGTTTACGTCGACGATACAAGAAGGTATCAAGGCGTAACTATACAACGTTCAGAAACCAAAAATGATTTTAAAGAAATTGCTTTTATCCCATTTACAGGTCTTGCAAACTATTCCTACGAGGATAAAACTGTTAAGCCACATTTAAGAAGTTATTACTACAGAGCTTTAGTAAAAGATAGCTGTGGTAATCCGAGAGATTCAAGCAATGTGGCTAAAACAATTTTTCTGAAAGTACACAGTGATGAAGCGGAGATCTTTTCTAAACAACTTAGTTGGAGTGAGTACGAAGGATTTAATGGGGGAATAGCAGGTTACAATGTTTTGAGAGTTATTAATGATGATTTTAACAACGCGCTAGTAGGTACTACCGATGCCCTCACCACAACTTATACCGACAATATTGAAGGTGCAGCCTCACAAGGAGCAAAGATAGAATACGTTGTGCAGGCTGTTGAAGGAATTGGAAATATCTATGGTATACTCGAATTGAGTAGTTCTAATCCGGTGGCTGTTTATATGGAAGGGAATATTTATGTACCAAATGCTTTTGCGCCGCGAGGTGTAAATACAACATGGTTACCCATTACACATTTTATTGAAAAAACCGATTATCATGTCAGCGTTTTTAATCGCTGGGGAAAAAAAGTATTTGAAACAAACGACGATACAAAAGCCTGGGACGGCTCAAATTGTACCCCCGACGTATATGTATATTTAATCGATTACAAGAACGCTCGCGGTGAATACATGCAGATGAAAGGAAACGTGTTGCTTTTACGCTAATTAATAAAAAAGTATCGTTTAAAACTATTTACCGTTATTAAAAATGTGAGTCGTTTCTTCTCTTACATTTAGATTTTTAATATGCGTTTTTTATTACTCTCTATATTTATTTTTCTTAGTTCTTTAGGAATCTCACAAAAAAAAACCGTCCAAAAACCAGTACGAATTTTATTTGTGTTTGACGCTAGCAAAAGTATGAGCTCCAAACATGAGAATAGTACTCGCATGGACGGTGCTAAAAATCTTTTTTACAAGTTTGTAGATAGTTTAGGAAAAGATAAATCCATGCAGTTTGCGCTGCGAATGTATGGTCACACTGTAAAATATCCGCCAGGGGATTGCAAGGACAGTAAACTGGTCGTTCCTTTTGGTCCAAACAATCTTTCTCACATCAAACAAAAAGTAAGTGAAGCTAAGCCTACTGGCATAACACCTATTGAACATTCCTTAACCGAAGCTGCGAATGATTTTAAAGACAACAAAACAACCAATATTGTAATTATTATTACGGATGGCATTGAAGAATGCGGCGGTGATCCCTGCGCGGCAAGACAAAAATTAATGGCAAAAGGAATTGTATTTAAACCGTTTATTATTGGTATAGGATTGAGTCCGGAACAAATTAAAACCTTTGAATGTGTGGGAACATTTTATGATTATGATAGTGAAGAGACTTTTTCAACGATCTCTACAATCATTCAACAACAAAAACTTAACAGAACTACCACACAGGTTAATCTCTTTGATACCAGAGGTCAGCCAAAGGAAACCAATGTGAACATGACGTTTTATGATGTTGAAAGAAATCAATACAAGTACAATTATATTCACACAATGAATTACCAGGGAAATCCTGACACCTTGTTCGTGGACGATTATCCAACCTACAAGGTAATTGCACATACTATTCCGCCAACTGAAAGTAAGGAGATTAAATTATCTCCAGGTAAGCATAACATTATTCCCATAGATGCACCGCAAGGTTTTTTGGCCATTAACCGAAATCAAGGTGTTTACAATTACAATGAAAGAGTAAAGTGTGTTGTTCGTAAGACAAATGCGATGAACACACTAAACGTTCAGCCTTTGAACAGCAATGAAAAATACATTGTTGGAAATTATGATGTTGAGATTTTAACCCTGCCACGAATTTTTATCAATAAGATTACGATAGAACAATCAAAACTAAAAACAATTGATATCCCCAATGCCGGTGTGGTGCAGGTGAAGTGCCTTGAAGCAGGCGATGGAAGTATTTTATTGAACCGTGACGGAAGACTGGAGTGGGTATGTAATTTATCCACACAAACGATTCAGACTTATTATTTACAACCTGGAAAGTATGTAGCAACTTGGCGTGCAAAGGCTTTAAAAGGAAGTATTTATACGGTTGAGAAAAAATTCACGATTACATCTGATAATCAAACAGTAGTTGAGTTTTATAAATAGTACTCAATTTAAACCACAAAGAACACAAAGAAGACACGAAGAATACAAAGAAAAACTCTCACCCTTTGTGCCCTTTGTGTAGCACTTTGTCTTTGTGGTTAAATAGAACAGAAACTACGAAGAACCCTAAGTAGACACGAAGAACACGAAGAAAAACTCTCACCCTTTGTGCCCTTTGTGCAACACTTCGTGCCCTTTGTGGTTAAAAAAAGCAGAATCTTTTCGTGGTTAATCTACCTTGGTTAAATAAATATTTAGGCTCACCTAAAATTATATTTTGATTTACTTAAACATGTGTACATTTGTGCATGGAAATTTCACTCACCGAGGAAAACTACATTAAAGCAATCTTTTCGCTAAACCAGATAAACCACAAAGCTGGTGTTAGCACAAACGCGCTTTCAGAAAACCTAAACAACAAAGCTGGTTCGGTTACGGACATGCTAAAACGTCTTGCTGAGAAAAAAATTATTCACTACGAAAAATATAAAGGGGTATTCCTTACTTCAAAAGGAGAACGCATTGCTTTAGATATTGTTCGTAAACACCGTTTATGGGAAGTTTTTCTCATGGAAAAATTAAATTTTAAATGGGATGAAGTCCATGACATTGCCGAACAACTCGAACATATTAAAAGCGATGAATTGGTTGATCGTCTCGATGTGTTTTTAGGAAAGCCAAAGTTCGATCCGCACGGTGACCCCATTCCAGACGCTACCGGACATTTGAATAATGTAAAAGCGAAACCATTAACAAATTATAAAACGAAAAATATTTTTGTTTTTGTAGGTGTTACTGAACACTCTAAATCTTTTTTGCAGCATCTCACTTCGATAGGACTTAAAATTGGTGATACCATTAAAGTAGAAGAGATAAACGAATTCGATAATTCGTTTAAAGTAAAAATAAATAAAAACTCAAGTCAGTTTTTTAGTGATAAAGTAAGTTCAAATATTTTAGTTGAAATTAAAAAATGAATAAATCGTTAGAAGAAGTAAATTCAAGTGTCAGTACACAAAAGACAAGTTCTTTTCGTCGGCTCCTTGCTTTCTTTGGTCCGGCCTACATGATCAGTGTGGGTTACATGGATCCGGGGAATTGGGCTACCGACATTGCCGGAGGAAGTAAATTTGGCTATAGTTTATTATGGGTTTTGGTAATGAGCAATATTATTGCACTCTTGCTTCAAAGTCATTGCGTACGTTTAGGCGTTGTTACAGGAAAAGATTTAGCGCAAACATCGCGCGAAAATTATCCGCGTTTCATTAATCTCTTTTTATATGCTTTAGCCGAAATCGCGATCGCAGCTTGTGATCTGGCTGAGGTAATAGGAATGGCGATTGGTTTGCATTTGCTTTTTCCAGGCGTAAGTATTTTAATAGGCGTTTGTATTACGGTGTTCGATAGTTTTATCCTTTTGTTTCTATTAAATAAAGGAATAAGAAAATTGGAAGCGTTTATAATCAGTCTTGTTCTTTTAATTGGAGTTTCATTTTTTATTCAGTTACTGATTGCAAAACCAGATTTAGCAGATATAGCTTCAGGTTTAACACCTTTTAT
This sequence comes from Aurantibacillus circumpalustris, assembly GCF_029625215.1. GTDB lineage: Bacteria > Bacteroidota > Bacteroidia > B-17B0 > Aurantibacillaceae > Aurantibacillus > Aurantibacillus circumpalustris. The sequence continues at coordinate 4,470,813 of NZ_CP121197.1, read as the reverse complement.
TGCAAACGACGAAGCGTTATATATTGCCATTGGGATTATCGGAGCAACCGTTATGCCGCATAATCTTTATCTCCATAGCTCGCTTGTTCAAACACGAACTTTTAAACGGACCCCAGTCGACATAAAAAAAGCTATTCGTTTTAATACCATTGATAGTGCTATTGCGCTTAATCTTGCGCTTTTTGTGAATGCAGCCATTTTAATTCTTTCAGCCGCTACTTTTTTTAAAAATGGTAAACACGATGTTGTCGAAATTCAAGATGCGCATCAGTTATTAGCGCCTATGCTGGGTAGTGCACTCGCTCCAATCTTATTTGCAGTAGCTCTTATTGCAGCCGGACAAAGTTCTACAATTACAGGAACATTAGCTGGACAAGTCGTGATGGAAGGCTATTTGAATTTACGTCTGCAGCCATGGATTAGAAGACTGATTACACGGTTGATTGCGATTGTCCCGGCATTCATCACTATTTTAGTATTGGGTGAAAGTGCTACCGGAAAACTCCTTATTTTTTCGCAAGTGATTTTGAGTCTTCAATTAGGCTTTGCAATTATTCCACTTATTCATTTTGTAAGTGATAAAAGTAAGATGGGAGATTTTGTCATACCCGCCTGGCAAAAAACGGCTTCTTGGGTATCCGCTTTGGTAATTATAGTTCTAAATATTAATCTTGTTTATGTTGAGATTTCTGATTTGTTGGTAACGAGTTCCAGTCCTATTTTGGTGAGCTTTACCATTGTACCTTTTTGTGTATTTTGTTTAATCATGTTGGTTTATATTTTGGTGATTCCATTCATTACAAAAGAAAGAAAAACAGCTGACAAAGGATTTCACACCGAGTTTACACCATTAGTATTGGATTTTGAGACTGCTTTAACTAAAATTGCTGTCACAGTTGATTTTGGTACTAGCGATAATAAGGCAATTAATAAAGCAATTCAAATGAGCAATAAAGATTCCACACTTATATTAATACATGTGCTGGAAAGTGCGAATGCCATGGTTTACGGTGAAGATGCTTTTGATCATGAACGTGAAGAGGATTACCAAAAGCTCTTGCAATACCAAAACCAACTGAAAGCAATGAACATTAAAACGGAAATTCAATTGGGTTTTGGAAATCCTAAAGTTGCGATACCAGCTCTGATAATAAAAAATAATTGCGATACGGTTGTGATGGGAACGCACGGTCATAAAACATTGAAAGATATTTTACTGGGGACTACTATTGAAGGGGTGAGGCATGCTATTAAAGTGCCTTTGGTCTTAGTGTAAAGAAATTTCTTTAAAGAGTATTTATCCCTAAATTATAAAAAACAAAACTCCACATATCGGCAAACTCATCAATTTGTTTGCTGGTTGGTTTTCCGGCACCATGTCCTGCGTTCACATCTATGCGAATGAGCATAGGTTCTTTGCTTTTATTTTTTTCTTGTAAGGTGGCTGCAAATTTAAAGGAGTGAGCTGGAACAACACGATCATCATGATCTCCTGTTAAAACCAAAGTCGCAGGGTAATTCACGTCTTTTATATTTTGTAAAGGCGAGTACTTTATCAAACAATCAAATTCGTTTTTAGTTTCACTATTACCGTAATCAACAGACCAAGCTCTTCCTATTGTAAATAAATGGAACCTTAGCATGTCTAAAACACCTACTGCCGGAATGGCAACTTTGCAGATATCCGGACGCTGTGTGATCACCGCTCCAATTAAGAGACCGCCGTTACTGCGACCATGAATGGCAATTTTATTATAGGAAGTATATTTTTTTGCAACTAAAAAATCGCATGCAGCAATAAAATCATCAAATACATTTTGTTTATTGCATTTTGTTCCGAGCTTGTGCCAATCTTCGCCATACTCGCCACCACCACGAATGTTCGGAACGCAGTATATACCACCAGCTTCTAAAAAAACTGTCCTGTCAATTCTAAATTCTGGGGCAATTGAAATATTAAATCCACCATATCCATAAACAAAACAAGGAGTTTCAGGATTCATTTTTAAATCTTTTTTCTTGGTAATAAACATTGGGACTACAGTCCCATCTTTGGTTTCAATGAAAACCTGTTCGGTTTCATACTTATCAGAATCAAATTTGCAATTAGGTTGAAAAATGAGTTTGCTTGTCCATGTTTTTGCATCTAGATAATAGGTTTGTCCTGGTGAAGTAAACATAGAAATACTGTAGATCGCAAAATCATCATTCTTATCTGTATTAAAGGCACTAAGGCGACAAAGGCCTGGAAGTTTTATTTCTCTTTCCAGCTTACCATTCAAATCATAACAATATAATTTGGAAATTACATCTTGAAAATAATTCACTAATAATTTTTTGTTGCAGATTCTCGCACCCTCCAAAGGATTTGTACTTTGTGGAATAATTGTTTTCCAGGAATCTGGAGCAGGATTTTCGTATGTGAAAGAAACGAGTTTAAATCTTGGTGCGCCTTTATTTGTAGTCATGTAAAAGGTGCTGCCAATATTATCGATTATTCTGTATTCGAATTCAAAATCACCAGATAGCATTTTAAACTCAGCTTTCGGATCTTTAAGATCTTTTACCATAAGCTTTTCGCCACTTGTGCTTTCGCTTGTACTTACAAATAAATAATTCTCGTCTTCGGTTGTGTAGGCTCCAAAATTATAATTTGGATGATCTTTGTCTTCAAAATAAAGTACATCTTTATCTTGACTTGTTCCAACTTGATGGTAATACACTTTGTGAAATTCGTTCTTCTGTGAAAGTCCGCTGCCTGTTGGTTCAGCATAACGACTGTAATAAATGCCGTTTCCTTTCCAACTCATGCCACTAAATTTTACCCATTTAATTACATCGGGAAGATCTTTTTTTGTTTCGATATCTCTAAAATGAATTTCCACCCAATCGCTCCCGGCTTTTGAAATACCATAAGCAAGCGTTTTGCCATCTTTTGAAATCGATGTGCCACTTAATGAAACTGTTCCATCATTTGAAAGTGTGTTTGGATCTAAAATAATTTCCCCTTTGTCTTCCAAGGTTTTCATACGATACATCACACTTTGATTTTGCAGTCCGTTGTTTTTAAAACAGAAAAACGAAATCCCTTTTTTAAATGGCGCTGATTCTTTATTGTAATTCCATAATTCGGTAAGTCGTGCTCTTATTTTATCTCTTGTAGGAAGCGTTTTTAAATAGGCTTCTGTTGTAACATTTTGTTGTTTTACCCACTCTTCTGTTTTCGGACTTCTATCGTCTTCCAGCCAACGGTAAGGGTCTTGGACTTTGGTTCCAAAATACTCGTCATAAACGTTTTGTTTTTCGGTTGCTGGATAAACAAAGGAGGTTTGCGCTGTTAGAGCGGTGTTAACCATCAGGGAAATAAAAAGAAGGGAGTTTAGTTGTTTCATCTTGTCAAAAATGCTTTGTTAATATGTATCTGAAGAAGTCAAAAGAGCATGCCCTTGCAGGCATATTTTTGTAAATGTAGATGATTAAAGCCAGATTTTCAATAGCGGAATCTTCTCAACGCTTTTCTTTAAGCTTGAGCGTGTTTCTTATTCTATTTTCATTTACAGCTTTTGCTCAACCACCGCAATTTAAAATTTACACTTACATCGAGAAATATAAGGATGTCGCTGTACATCAAATGGTGGAATACAAAATACCAGCCAGTGTTATCTTAGCTCAGGCAATTTGTGAGAGCAGCAGTGGCACAAGTGAATTGGCGAAAAAGTCGAACAATCACTTTGGAATTAAATGTCATGTCGGTTGGGTAGGGGATACCATTGCAAGACATGACGATACTTTAAACGAATGTTTCAGAAGTTATAAGAATATTGAACAATCGTACACCGATCATAGTTTATTTTTAGTGACTCGTCCGCGTTACGCAGAATTGTTTAAACTCTCAGTGATTGATTATAAAAACTGGTGCCTCGGATTAAAAACTGCTGGATATGCAACTGCTCCGCATTATGCAACGCGACTCATACAACTTATTGAAGAATTAAAACTTTATGAATTAGACGGTTTTGAGAGTTTAACCACAGAAGTTAGACGATTAGAAAAAGATCCGGAAATTAAAGTTTCTAAATATACTGGTCTTGGTTTTTCGGTACGTGATTTTTCGCGTGCTGGATTTTTATGGGCCGATGCTAAAGATGTTTCTATGCGAAGCCTTGATTTTGTTGTTCAAAAACAGAATGGGGTTTGTTCGGAGGTTGCAGGGAATTAGTTTATCCTCTTCTCAAAAGCTGTCCCTAAATTTTGTCATTTCATCCCAACAAACCCTTCCTACGTCCCGCAAAATTGCTACATTTATAGCTCAAAAAATTTATCATATGGATTTCAGAATAGAAACAGACACGATGGGCGAGGTAAAGGTGCCAGCTCATGTTTATTGGGGTGCGCAAACAGAACGCAGCCGTAACAACTTTAAAATTGGACCTGAAGCAAGCATGCCAAAGGAAATAATATATGCTTTTGGCTACTTGAAAAAAGCGGCTGCTTTAGCGAACACAGAATTAGGCGTGTTAGCAAAAGATAAATGTGATTTAATTGCAAAAGCTTGTGATGAAATTATTGCCGGAAAATTAGACGAACAATTTCCTTTGGTGATTTGGCAAACAGGTTCGGGTACACAAAGTAACATGAATGCGAATGAAGTGATTGCATACCGTGCGCATGTGATGAATGGTGGAAATTTAGCCGATGAGAAAAAAGTGTTGCATCCGAATGACGATGTGAACAAATCTCAATCGAGTAACGATACTTTCCCAACGGCTATGCACATTGCAACTTACAAGCAAGTAGCTGAAATTACCATTCCGGGATTAGAAAAATTACGTCATGCATTACACAAAAAAGCAGAGAGCTGGAAAACCATTATCAAAACAGGACGTACCCATTTTATGGATGCTACGCCGCTTTCCTTAGGACAAGAATTTAGTGGTTACGTGCAACAAATTGACAACAGTATTCGTGCTTTAAAGAATGCTTTAGAAATGGTTAAAGAATTAGCCTTGGGTGGAACTGCTGTGGGAACAGGCTTAAACACACCAAAAGGCTACGATGTGTTGGTTGCTAAAAAAATTGCAGAACTCACTAAACTTCCATTTGTAACGGCTCCGAATAAATTTGAAGCTTTAGCAGCACACGATGCGATGGTAGAAATGAGTGGGGCATTAAAACGCACAGCTGTTTCTTTAATGAAAGTTGCGAATGACATTCGTATGTTATCATCTGGACCACGTTGCGGAATTGGAGAAATTATTATTCCTGATAACGAACCAGGATCTTCAATTATGCCGGGTAAAGTAAATCCTACACAGCCAGAAGCAATGACCATGGTTTGCGCGCAAGTAATTGGTAACGATGTTGCCGTTTCTATTGGTGGTGCAACCGGACATTTTGAATTAAATGTTTTTAAACCAGTTATTGCGGCGAATGTACTACAGTCTGCGCGCCTTATTGGTGACGCGTGTGTGAGCTTTACAGAAAAATGTGCAGATGGCATCGAACCAAATTTACCAATGTTAAAACAACATTTGGAAAATTCTTTAATGTTGGTAACGGCATTGAACACACATATTGGTTATGAAAAAGCTGCTAAGATTGCGAAGACGGCGCACAAAGGAAATAAAACTTTGCGTGAAGCTGCAATTGAATTAGGTTATGTAACCAACGAACAATTTGACCAATGGGTGAAACCTGAAGACATGATTGGAAGTTTGAAGTAATTTTTTTTAAAAAATTAAGAAGCCCTTTCAGAGATGAGAGGGCTTTTTTTGTTTTACTAGGTTAAGGATTAAAACTTTCTACAATTTATAGCAAGGCCATTTCAAAATTAGATTTATTTTTAAATACCCAATAAAATCAAAATGGCAAATAAATTAGAAACAATTATTCCTGAAGAGTTAATTACTAACAAAATATATTTTATCAGGAACCAAAAAGTGATGCTGGATAAAGATCTTGCCAGTTTGTATGAAGTTGAAACAAAAGTTTTGAAACAGGCGGTTAAGCGAAATATAGATCGTTTCCCTGAAGATTTTATGTTTGAACTAACAAAAGAAGAGAGTGATTCTTTAAGGTCACAATTTGTGACCTTAAAAAGAGGTGGACATGTAAAATACCTTCCAATGGCTTTCTCAGAGCAAGGTGTAGCTATGTTGTCGAGTGTTCTAAACAGTAAAAGAGCAATTAAAGTTAATATTCAAATTATTAGATTGTTCACAAAACTAAGGGCTGTTTTAAGCGATAATACTGAACTACGTTTAGAAATTGAACATATTAAAAAGAAACTCAATAACCATAGTCAGAATATTGAACTTGTTTTTAAATATCTCGACGAATTAATTGAGAAAAAAGAATCAACAAAGCCAAGAAAAAAGATTGGTTATATAGTGAAAGGGTGATATCGCACTTAGCCACAGAGTCAAAAAGAGTTAGGCGCAGAGTTTCACAGAAAAAAATAAATAACACTAGTTAGAATAACATAAAGTGGAAATAAACGATATTACTGAGAAAATATTAGGCTGTGCGTTCAAAGTGCACAGTGCACTTGGGCCTGGTCTTCTTGAAAGTGCATATGAAGAATGTTTGAATTATGAATTGACGCAAGCGAATTTAATGGTAGAAAAACAAAAAGCACTTCCTTTAGTTTATCATGAAGTAAAATTGGATGCGGGCTATAGAATAGATTTTTTAATTGAGCAACAGGTGGTGATTGAAATTAAATCTGTAGAAGCATTAAATGAGATACACCTTGCGCAAGTTCTTACCTATTTGAAACTTTCAAAATGTAAAGTTGGCTTACTTATAAATTTTAATGTAAAGTCACTCAAGCATGGCATTAGACGAGTGATTAACGACATCGTATAATAAACTCCTCGAAACACCGCGCCAAACTCCCTACAACTCTGCGGTTAAAAGCACCGTAAAATAAACTCTGCGAAACTCTGTGCTAAACTCAGCGTTACTCTGTGGTTAAGCTAGCTATGAAACCTTCTCCACCCAATCCCCATGCTCACGAATCAAGCCAATCAACTCATCTACGGCAGTTTCACTGGTTACATTTTTCTTCACCACCTCTTTGCCTTTGTATAAACTAATTTTTCCAGGACCAGTACCTACGTAACCATAGTCCGCATCGGCCATTTCACCCGGACCATTTACAATACAGCCCATGATGCCAATTTTAATACCTTTTAAATGATCGGTGCGCTCTCTAATTTTTTGAGTTGTTTCTTGAAGATCGAATAAAGTTCTTCCGCAACTCGGACAAGAAATGTATTCTGTTTTACTGATGCGTGTGCGCGTTGCTTGTAAAATTCCGAATGCTGTTGAGTTACACACTTGGGTGCTTGCACAATCTCTCTGCTTGATCCAAACGCCATCACCAAAACCATCTAACAACAAGGCACCTATATCTGTGCTACTGTATAATTGAAATTGCGCTTCACTTAAGTTGGCATAATTTCCTTTAATAATTACTGGTAAAGAAACACCTTGACGTTTTAATTCAATTGCCATGCGTCTGAGTTCCGGCATAGTATGCGTGTTAAATGAATCTAAAACCAAACACAGAGTCGTTTCATTTTTCAATTTCGAAATAAATTCGGGACTAAGCACTTCAACAGTTACCGCTACAAAATTTAGTATTGATGATTTTTCTTTAGTCTTAAAATATTCATCGCCACAAAATAATGGGAATGCCCTTTCCTGAGTTTTATTTTTTAACCAGGTCTCTGAATTATAAATCAATCCTAATGTTCCAGGAATCTCAAAATTTATTTCATTATCACCCAGAAATAAATAATCAACTGCCATATCGCTTAAATTCCATTTATCCAATGGAACAGAATAATTGTAACCAACTCCAAACAGACTGGCAGCCGTTACTTCTGGCCTCATACTAAAATCTGCAATAACTCTGGGAACATTGTGGTTGCCGATATTCAGTATTTCTTTTGTTGGATTACGGTTATACTCGTAGGGATTGTAGGGTAATTCAAAATTTATTTCCTGTATTGCTTTGTGTTCTTTTCTATTTGAATAACGATCTGCCAAAGCTTTAGCAACGGGAATTTCAAACTCTGGTTCTTCTGTTAAAGAAACACGAATCGTATCTCCTAGGCCATCTTCCAATAAAGTTCCAATTCCAACTGCTGATTTAATTCTTCCGTCTTCACCATCTCCAGCTTCAGTCACGCCTAGATGCAGAGGGTAATTGCGATTCGTTTCAATCATTTTAGCAACCAACAAACGATAGGCCTGCACCATTACCTGTGTGTTACTTGCTTTCATTGAGATTACAATGTTGAAATAATCGTTCTCTTCACAAATGCGTAAAAATTCCAAAGCACTTTCCACCATGCCGTGTGGCGTATCACCATAACGGCTTAAAATACGATCGCTTAAAGAACCATGATTAGTACCAATACGCATGGCAGTTCCGTATTCTTTACAGATTTTCACAAGAGGTGTAAAACGTTTTCTAATCCTTTCTAACTCTGCTTCATAAGCAGCATCTGTATAATCAATGTTTTCAAACTTTTTCTTATCAGCGTAATTTCCTGGATTTACACGCACTTTTTCGATCACGCGAGCGGCAAACTCAGCAGCATTTGGAGTAAAATGAATGTCTGCACAAATTGGGGTGTTATATCCTCTCGCGAGTAGTTCTTTTTTTATCAGTTCCAGATTTTTCGCCTCATTCATGCTAGGAGCAGTGATTCTTACCAACTCACAACCTGCTTCAATCATGCGAATACTTTGTTCAACGGTCCCTTTAGTGTCCATGGTATCCGTAGTAGTCATACTTTGAACACGAATAGGATTTAAAGCCCCCATTTTCAGGTCACCCATAGTCACTTCGCGGGTTAAAAAACGCGAATACTGAGTTAAGCTATTGCAATATTGTTGACTAAAATCGCTCATAATAATTGAAGCCCAAAGATACTAAAGAAATCAATTTTAGCGAAGAGAATAGTTCTTGGACGGGTGATTTGGTCTGACTGTTTGCTATTTTGTCAATTAATGTGAAAACATTGTTAGAATTTGATTCAAATTAAGTCAGCAGGAGTTTGTTTATTTAAAAGGAAAATAGACTCAAAAATTTGAAAAACGTACGAAACAATAAATTACTTGCATTTTTAAAACTTATCAGGTTTGAAAACCTTGTAATGATTGCTTTCACACAAATTAGTGTACGTTATCTGGTACTTCAAAAAATTCTAAATGCAAACGAAATTCAATTAGAACTTAACAACGGCTTGTTTTACGGTCTGGTTTTTAGTACGGTGTTAATTGCCGCAGCTGGGTATATCATTAATGATTATTTCGACGTCAAAACAGATCTCATCAACCATCCGGATACGGTTGTGGTGGATAAGGTTATCAAAAGGCGTCTCGCTATTGTATTGCACATTACATTTACGTTTATAGGAATTGTAATAGGAATGTTCGTGGCCCTCAAGACTGGTTATCTACGTCTTGCTATTTTTCATTTCGCAGCAGCAATTTTATTATGGTTTTATAGTACACATTTTAAAAGGATGCTATTAGTTGGTAATTTGGTTGTTTCACTTCTTACTGCTTCAGTTACGTTTATGCCCTTGGTATACGAGCTTGGCGTTATGCAAAAACTGCACGAGACTTTTATCGCAACACACCGCTATGCTATTTTTTCGATTTTTAAGATCACGTTTATATTTGCTCTGTTTGCTTTTATAACCAGTATGGCCCGAGAAATCATAAAGGATATGGAAGACTATAAGGGTGACAAAGAAACCGGGGGCGCTACAATGCCAATAGTTTGGGGAATAAGAGTGAGCAAATTCAATGCTTTCTTTTTAATAATTATAACGGTTCTCTTATTGTTGTTTGTAGAATACAATACAATAAGGTCTGAAAGAATGATTTTTACGGTTAATAATATTTACATTGTTCTCGGCTTAATTATTCCATTATGTCTGCTCGCTATCAATGTGTTAAGGGCGAAAGATAGCCGTCAGTTTAAAAATGCAAGTTCTTTATTGAAACTTATTATGCTTGCAGGACTTTGCTATAGCTTTATTTTTTATTATCATTAATCCATGGAGAAACTAGAAACCCTTATCAATAATTTCCCTTTTCAACTTATTTTAGGATCTGCATCACCACGCCGACAAGAGCTTTTGAAAAGCCTTGGTTTTGAATTTTTAATTCGACCAACGCACGCGGATGAGACTTTTCCGAGTGATCTAAAAGCTCAAGAAATCCCTATTTATTTGGCTGAAAAAAAAGCCGATGCCTACGAACAAGAATTAAAAGAGGATGAAATTTTAATTACTTCCGATACCATTGTTTGGTGCGAGGGCAAAGTGTTTAATAAACCAGCCACTTTTGTGGAAGGAAAAAAAATGCTTGAAAGCTTAAGCGGTAAAATGCACGAAGTGTTTACAGCGGTTTGTTTAAAAGGTGCCAACAAACAAACTACTTTTTTTGATGTGAGTAAAGTCTATTTCAAAAAATTAAAAACCGAAGAAATTGAGTATTATCTCACCAATTTCAGTCCCTATGATAAAGCCGGTGGTTATGGTGTTCAGGATTGGATTGGTTACATTGGCATTGATAAAATTGATGGCAGTTTTTATAACGTGATGGGCTTGCCAGTGAAGGACTTATATGAAGAATTGATGAAATTTTAAACCCAAATAATCATGAGACTATTTTTATTATGCCTTAGCGTGATGACGCTAGTTAATCTTAAAGCGCAGAAAACTTACAAATTCCCAACAGATTTTAATCCTTATTACAATTTTAAGCCACAAGAAGCCTTTGACCAAATAATGGCAAAGCCTGAGAGTAAAGCGAAAGGTGAAGCCGTAGAGCATTATGTTGTCGACTATATATTTAGAGAGCAGTATAATTTTGATAATAATGCAATTTATATGGATTGGAGTGACGTAGAAGTTTACCTTCTTAAAATATTAAACAAGGTTTTACCAAAAGATGCCAATCGACGCAATTTAGATTTATTTATTAGACGTTCACTCGCTGAAAATGCTGGAACATCCACATTTGGAAATGTTTTTTTTAATTTGGGTATGTTATCTGTTGCGGAAAACGAGGCTTTTATTGCAGGTGTTTTAGCACATGAAGCCGGACATTATTTCTTCAAACATTCAGAACAAAAAACCGAAAAATATGGAGTTGTAAGTCAAATTCGATCGATGTATGTTGAGGATTACAAAGGTATGATGAAAATGAGCAGACAGATGGAGCAGCAAGCTGATTCATTTGCAATCGCTTGCCTTTTAAAAGCAAATATTAACCTTGAGCCATTGCTACAATATCATGAAGGAAATGATGCGCAAGAGCAAGCCCATAATTCGAGATCTTATAAAAACATGCTTAAAGCGTCTTCGCTCAGTGCTGATGATGTTAAAAATAGAAGAAGTAAGGTGTATAATCCCTATTCGAGTCATCCTGCTGCCATTGAACGTTTTGCTTATGTAAAAAAGGCAATGGATAATTGTAATAATTGTGGAGATAAATTTTTTGTGGATTCTGTATTTTTTGTCAAACTAAGAAGGCTTGCAAAAGAAGAAAGAAAAAAAATAGCTTTTGAAGAGTCTAAGCTAAATAGTTGCATGAGTTATTCGTTTATTGACTATTTGTATGAACCTAAAAACATTAAGAACTTATATTACCTTATGGAGGCCACCCGCCGTAAGCTCTACATTAACCCTAAATTGAGAGATAAAGGTTTTTTAACTGAATTTGTAAATGATGATGACTTATATTATAAGAATCAAAGTGTTTTACACAAACCGGAATTTTTATTCAACACATACAAAGAATTTGATGATTTAAAAGATCACGCGCTGATTACTTCTAATGAGAAACCTTTTGAAACCTATCACCAAGCTTTTCTTTACTTTACGGATCAAGCACTCAAGTTTAATTTAAATGAGGCAAATTTAAGCAGGGCACTTTATTATTATTCTCTTTCAAAAGACGATAGTGTAAAAAAATATCTTGAGAAATACATTTCTGTAGGAAATGGATTAAACATCGATTACGCTTCAGCCCTTTTAAAAGGGGAGAAAAATTTTCCTGCCAAAGGCAAAACATTTATGATTTACAACACAGTTCCAAATTATACAAAATTCAATTTTAATTACTACCTCACCCAAAAAAGGAAAATGTATAATCCCGAGATTCGCGAAAAATTTGGAAAAGATACCACAAAGGTAGATTTGCTTATAGTAAATGAGCTGCTAGGTCAAAAGCCACAAAAACTAAATGAAGTGCAAAAAATCATCCACACAATCTTTTCTCTTTATAATGATGATGACATTGATGCTTTTAAGAAAATTCGCTTAACCTCTCATTTTGCTGGTGAAGATGGAGAAGCTACCAAAGGAAGAAAAAAACAACTTTTTGTTTATGCTCCTGAGTGGTACAATTGGTTCAAGGAAAAAAATTACTCAAAATTATTCTTAGTGGAAGTTGTTTACCAGTACAAAAAACCGCTTGAACTGGAAGAATCTTTTAATAATTATACTGGTTATTATTTTGATTTGAATCAAGATAAACCTTGTTTCAGGGATGCCACACGAAGTGGGTTTAAGCTAAAACAAAAAGAAAGCGAAATACATAATGAATTGTATTCGTTTTTGTATGAGTAGTTAGATGACTTTTAGCCTGATCTTAATTTCTAACTTAATCTAAATGATATTTTTAGTGGAAAAAACCGTGAAACTTCTAAAGACGAGCGTTATAAGATACAGTTATACGTGGGCAAATGAGCTTCAAATATACTTTGTTAAGTCTCTATTTCTTCCATAGCTTTTGTATAATGTTCACCCGGTATCTACGAAATCTTACTAAGAGTTAGGCATTTTCTAAACTCCCATATTTTTATCTGTGCTTTATGTAAGTTTTTACCACACTTATGTAAGAGTTGTGTTTCGACTACCCTCTACCTTGCAACAAATTAAAAACAACAAAAAATGAAAAAAATTCTATTATTAACCGCATGTGTTGGACTGATAAGTCTTACTTCTTGCAAAAAGGATCGCGTTTGTGAGTGCACAAATACGTATACAAGCTCATCTGGAAATGTAACAACAGATCCGGCATCGAACATCACGTATAAAAACATTAGCGGAGGTGATGCAAAATCGCTTTGTCAAAAAAGCACGACAACTTATGTAAACCAGTCAGGTGACACAAGCATTCAGGTAAGTGATTGTAAATTAAAATAATTAGAAAACATGAAAAAATTAATACTATTATCAGCATTGGCAGTTGGACTGAGTCTAACAATAACTTCTTGTAGAAAACAACGCACTTGTGATTGTCAAACAACGTCTACGGAAGTAAGAATTGGCTATGGAGAAAAAACAACTATTGAAAACTCTTCGAGAATAACAACCAAAGAAAAACAAACAAGCGGAGATTTTAAATATAGTACCGATTGTTTTTCTGAGAACTATGACTATGCTAATTCAGGTGGAAATGGTTCATCAGCGTGGTCGTCTGTAACGAGTGTTCAGACAGTTTGCGAATTGAAATAAATTTGAGTGATTGATTTAAAAAAAAACGTCGGTGGAAGCTGACGTTTTTTATTTTAACGTGTAATGAGAACATAAAACACTATTCTCCTTCTAAAAGCTTAATGTCACCTATTGCGTTACCAGCAATCCCTTTTATGGAGCCATAAAATTGTGTAGTGTTGAGTAATACTTTGTCTAATTGTTTTTCTCTCTCCTTCCAAATTTTTTCCATCTGAATTTTTTCACGGGTGATGCTGTCTTTCAAAGAAACAAATCCTTCCATAACGGCTTCTATATTTTGACGAAACTCTGTGCCTGTTAAGTAATTGTACAAAAGTTGCATTTTATCTCCCTTGTTTTCTTGACTTACCAGTGCCCCAGAAATTTTAATCAAACTGTCTCTCAATAAAAATGAAAGCGCTTTCACTTCCGAAAACCGACAAATCCAAACCCCATCTTTAAAACCAAAGGCTTCCATGTCTTTTGGTAATACTTCTGTTACAATAACTGCCAGGTCTGCTTGTTGCGCACGCATATCCATTTTCAACTTCTCTATCCACTCGTTTGTAAAGGCTTTGGTGCGTTTACTTTCGTAAATTATTTTTCCGCAGTACTGCCCCATGCTATTATTAACATGCTGCATGCAGTCGGCACCCTTAACACCTTTTGCTACTTCTTCAATCGTGTCGAATGGAAAAGCACCACGTAATAATTCTTCTAAGGCAAGTTCCATCACTTCACCTTGTAGTTGCATGCTGCCTTGTTCAGCTTTACGACGCATAGTTTCGGCAAGATCAACCTGATCGGCCAATTTTTTCTCGAGTTCTTTTATTTTAAGATCTGAGCGTTCACCCTCCATTTTTTTTACCCGGTCTTCAATTTCTTTCTGACGTTCGAGCATTTGTTTTTCCATGTCCAATTTCATGCTCTCTTCCCGCTCTTTTATTTGTTTTTCCTTTTGCATTAATTCAAGTTCCTTAACTTGACTTTCCTTAAGTTTTTGTGACTTCTCTATTAATTCTTTGTTAAGCATTTCCATTTGCGTTTGCATTTCGCCAGCTGCTTTTTTTATAGCCTCTTCTCTTAACTGACTTTTTGCAAGGCGTAATTTATCCTCCAGTATTTTTTCCTGATTTTCCGCGAGTAATTTTATATTCTCGCTCTCTTTTGCCAGTTGCGCTTTCTCCGATTCCAACTTTTGTTTGTCTTCATTGTAACGTTTTAAATACTTACCACGAATATCGTCCTCAATTTTCTGCGAAAGGGCGTTTTCTATGGGGAATTCATGTTTACAATTAGGGCATTGAATTGTTGAATTATTACTCATAATAAAATATGTTTTGTGTAAATTTATCACTTAAAGTAGTGTAATTTAAATTGTTTTTTTAACTGTTTGTAATTAAGTAGTTTAATCACATAGTTAGGATAGAATGACCTAAAATTCTATTTACTTGAATAAAGCGGAACGCAGATGAAAGAAATTATTTTAGTAAGGCATGCCAAAAGCGATTGGGGGACTGAGTTTTTAAAAGATGTAGATCGACATTTGAATGAACGCGGTTATAGAGACGCTTATTTTTTAAGTAAATGGTACAATGAAACTAAACACAAACCCGATTTAATTCTTTCAAGTACAGGTATAAGAGCCTTAAGTACAGCCTTGCTCTTTGCACGTACAATGGAACTCGAAATGAAAAATTTTCAGCTTGAAAAAAAAATTTATGAAGCTTCAGTGGAAACACTCCTTTCAATTATTACAAAACAAAATGACTCAAAAAAGACGATCATGCTTTTCGGTCACAATCCTTCCATCACAAACCTTTGTAATAAACTATCGGATGATCTTTTTTTTGATGATATTCCAACTTGTGGTATAATCTCGTACAGTTTTAATGTCGAAAAATGGTCCGAAGTATCATCAAAGAAGGGCAAATTAAATTATTATCAGTTTCCAAAAGATTTTAAAATTAAAGATTAGTAAACCCAGTAGTTATGAAAAGTAAAGAATTTCCATATATTAATCGTGAAATAAGCTGGCTCTCTTTCAATGAAAGAGTATTGCAAGAAGCTTCTGATAAAACTACACCTCTTATTGAACGTTTAAAATTTCTAGGTATTTTCAGTAATAATCGTGACGAGTTTTACCGCGTACGCGTAGCAACAGTTAAGCGTTTAGCAAAGCTGGGAAAAAAGGCACTGTCAGCTTTTGGGGAAGATCCAAAAGAGCTTCTAACACGCCTGCAACGCAAGGTAATTGAGCAGCAAAATAATTTTGAGAATATCTATCAGGAAATTCTTGTTGAATTAGCCGAAAGAAACGTGTTTATCATCAATGAAAAACAGCTCACTAGTACACAGAGAATTTTCGTTTCAGAATATTTTGGAATTGAACTTGCTTCTAATCTTTTTCCTGTAATGATTGATGATAGCAAGCCTTTTCCTTACATGAAGGATAAAGCGAGTTACATGTATTTAAAACTGGAATCCATTATTGCCGGAAGAAAAAACAAATATGCGATCATAGAAATTCCATCGCAAAACATTTCACGGTTTGTCATTCTTCCACAACATGGTAAAAAACAATATATCATGTTGGTAGATGATGTTATTCGTTATAACACCGATCAAATTTTCGAGGTCTTTGGTTACCGCACTGTTGGCGCGTATAACATTAAATTGACGCGTGATGCCGAACTTGAAATGGATAACGATGTTAGTAAAAGCATGATTGAAAAAGTATCTAAAAGTGTTAAAGCTCGTAAACAAGGACAACCCGTGCGTTTTGTCTACGACGCTGCAATGCCTGATGATATGCTTAAGTACATCATGAAAAAGCTAGGGATGGCTAAAAAGGACAATGCTATTCCGGGCGGACGTTATCATAATTTTAAAAATTTTATAAATTTCCCCGAATTGGGCGAAAAAGATTTAGTTTATAATCATCCTCCCGCTCTGCTGCATAAAGATTTGGAGACGAATCCATTTACAGCATTAAAAGCAATACAGCAAAAAGATATTTTATTACATTATCCATATCATACTTACAATCATATTATTTCCTTATTAAGAGAGGCTTCTATTGATCCTACTGTTGAAAGTATTAAGATTACACTATACCGTGTGGCCGATTCTTCAAAAATCGCCAATGCACTTATCAATGCAATAAAAAACGGAAAAAAGGTAACCGTGCTCGTAGAATTGCAAGCCCGTTTTGACGAAGAAAATAATATCTACTGGGCAGGAAAAATGCAGGAAGAAGGTGCTCGCGTTATCTACGGCGTTCCTGGCTTAAAGGTACATTCAAAACTTTTTATTGTTACTGCAAAAGAAAAAGGAAAGATTGTTCATTATTCGCATATTGGAACTGGAAACTTTAACGAAAAAACGTCTCGTATTTATACTGATTTTTCTTTATTAACGGCGAACAAGGATATCGCGGCCGATCTCAATAAAATTTTTGATTTTTACGAAAACAATTTCAAAGTGCAATCGTTTAAACACTTGCTTGTTGCGCCGTTTTTTATGCGTAAAGATTTTATACAGTTAATTAATAATGAAATTCGTTCTGCAAAAAGTAAAAAACCCGCCGAAATTGTTCTAAAAATGAATAGTTTAGTAGACAAGGAAATGATTGCTAAACTTTATGAAGCAAGTATAGCAGGCGTAAAAATTACCTTGATTATTCGTGGAGCTTGTTCTTTGGTTACTGAAATGGAGGGTTGGAGCGATAATATTAGAGCCATTAGTATTGTAGATAAGTATTTAGAGCATTCGCGGGTATTTATTTTTCACAATAAGGGCGAAGAGAAAATATTTATTTCCTCAGCTGATTGGATGAGTAGAAATTTAGACAATCGCAGTGAAGTTGCTGTACCAATCTATAGCCCTGAAATTCGTAAGCAGATTAAAGACATCGTTAACATTCAGCTTAGCGGTAACACAAAAGTTCGTATTTTAGATCGAAGACAAGAAAATCATTATAAGAAGCCAAAACAGGGAGAGAAGAAAATTAGGGTTCAAGATGAGATCTACAACTATTTAAAAAATATGAAGGAGGATTTACCTTCTCCGGTAATTAAAACTAAATCTTTAACACACAGCTAATGGTATTTGCAGCGATCGATATTGGAAGTAACGCAATGCGATTACTGTTTTGCAGGGTTTACACTGTTGATGGAAAACCGCATTTCAGTAAAGAAGAACTCATACGTATGCCAATTCGTTTAGGTGAAGACGTTTTTTTGCATGGTACAATTTCCGATGCAAAAGCTGATCGCTTAATTACAGCTTTAAAAGGGTTTGCAGAGTTAATTAAAGCTTATGGTGTCGAGGCTCATCGTGCTGTGGCAACCAGTGCCATGCGCGATGCTAAAAATGGTGCAGAAATAATTGCAAGGGTAAAAGCTGAAGCTGGTCTTATTGTAGAAATAATCGATGGAAAAAACGAAGCGGCGCTTGTATTTTCTAATCATATAGAAGAGCTTTTAAATCCAAAACATGCGTATTTATACATTGATGTTGGTGGTGGTAGTACTGAATTAACTTTATATTATGATAACAAAGTTATCGCGGCTAAATCTTTTAATATTGGAACGGTTCGTATGTTGCTCGAAAAGGTTGAAAAAGATGAATGGGATGAAATGAAGTCTTGGTTAAAGCGCAATACCGTGGGTATACATCCTTTGTCTGCAATTGGTTCTGGGGGAAATATTAATAAAATATTTAAAATGAGTGGTAAAAAGGAAACCAAGCATTTAAGTTATGATAAGGTGAAAAACATTTATGACATGCTGTGTTCATACACATATCAAGAACGAGTTGAACGTTTAGACCTTAAACCTGATAGAGCTGACGTTATTATTCCTGCAGCAAAAATATTTTTAACAGTGATGAAAAATGCGGATATTGAAAAGGTATTTGTTCCGCAGGTTGGTTTGTCAGATGGGCTTGTGCACCAAATGTATGATACTTTTAAGAAAGCAAAAACCACCGTAAAAAGTTAAAATAAAAATTGTGAAGAATTTAAATTTTATTCATTTTATTTCTTTTGGTATCACCGATGCTATCGATATTTTTTTAGTAGCCATCATTCTTTATTTGGCATACAACCTTGTAAAGGGTACATCGGCTATCAAAATTTTTGTTGGATTAGCACTTATTTACTTTGCGTATATTGTAATTAAAGCCTTTGATCTAAAGTTGCTCTCGTCAATTCTAGGGAAGTTTGTCAACGTGGGAGTGATAGCAGTGATGATCGTTTTTCAACAAGAAATTCGCAAGTTTCTACTTTATATTGGATCAAACGAATTTATAAGAAATAAAAACTGGAGGAGTATTTTTAAATTTAGTGAAACGGTTTCTGAAACCAGCATTCGTTTAGATTTTGACGCCTTAGTGGATGCTTGTTTTAACATGAGTAGTAACAAAACGGGCGCCCTTATTATTGTAGCCCGAAAATCAGACCTTAAGTTTTTTATTGCCACTGGAGAAGTGTTAGACGCAGGAATGAGTAGCCGAATGCTCGAAAACATTTTTTTTAAGAACTCTCCGTTGCACGATGGTGCAGTAATTGTAGAAGACAACCGAATTGTTGCCGCGCGTTGTGTTTTACCAGTCACCGAACGTGAAAATTTTCCGGCTCACCTGGGAATGCGTCACCGTGCCGCTGTTGGAGTTACCGAAAATACCGATTGTCTTGCTATTGCAGTGAGTGAACAAACAGGCTCTGTTTCTTTAATACTTCACGGAGAAATAAAATCAGACCTAACGAGGGATAAATTACTGTATTTGTTGGAAAAAAACACCAAGCACCTCAATTAAAATCCCTAAATTCAAAGCCAATTTAAAAACCAGCAAATAATGATTATTTCAGAAGACAAAGCAGTTTCAGTTAACTACTACTTAACTGCAAGTAAAAACAACGAACCTGAACAATTAATTGAAGAAACAAGTGCAGAGCATCCTTTTGTGTTTCTGTTTGGTTACGGAAGCGTGCTGCCAGACTTTGAAACAAGTCTTAGCGGTAAACAAAAAGGCGATAAATTTGATTTTAGAATTAGTTCTAAAAATGGGTATGGCGATTTTGAAAAAGATTACGTGGTAAAAATTGATAAAGCTGCATTTGAAGTTGATGGAAAGTTTGATGATGCGCGTGTAAAAGTTGGTCAGGATCTGGAAATGAGTGATGCAGAAGGTAATCCTTTAATGGGGCGTGTATTAAGCATCAATGAAAAAGAAGTTGAAATGGATTTTAATCATCCTTTAGCAGGACATGATTTACATTTTATAGGTGAAGTTTTAGATGTGCGCGAAGCTACTCAAGAAGAACTAGATCATGGCCATGTTCATGGGCCAGGTGGACATCATCACTAAAAAATAATAAAAAAATGCCTGCAGCGATGCAGGCATTTTTTTTAATTTTTTACCTTTTAAGTTCTACAAGTGTATTGCACGGTCTAAATTTTCAGTATTTAGATAGTTTCTTTAAACTATAATTCAAAGTACTATAACATCTCTAACGCGACAACATCACATTCCCTGTCATCGTTTTCATCTCACCATTTACAGAAGATAAACTTATTTTCCACACGTAAACATCCATTTTGCACGGTTCGCCTCTGTATGTTCCATCCCAAGCTTCATCTGCTTTTGTTGTTGAAAATACTTTAGCTCCCCAACGGTCAAAAACTAAAAGTTCGTATGATTTTAAAGCGCGTGTAATTGGCATAAATACGTCGTTTAAATAATCATTATTTGGCGTAAATACATTTGGTACATAGACGGAAAGATCTGGCTCTACTTTTATAGCTTTCACAATAGTATCTGCACAGCCCCAAGTGTTAGTAACCATCATGGCGATAGGGTAAACACCTGCTTCAGTAAAAAGATAAGAGGTGTTTTTATTTTCGGAGATATATCCCTTATTATTTGTAAAATACCAATTCCACTTTGTTTGTTCTTCTCCTGTTGAATTATTTGTGAAGATAACCTGATCTAAATTTTCGATGGGTTTTTCCGGAAGGAAAGAAAAATCGGCAACCGGAACTGGATAGGCTTCTACTACAAATGTTTTTGTATTTACACAGTATGTGATTGTATCTATAAAATTACCAGTAATGGTATAAGTACCGACGTTTACAAATTCAGTTGAGAAACTTTTTGTACTAAACAATTTTGAACCCACTTGCCAAGTGGTTGCTATTGCTGTTGAAGAAGGTGAAGCAGAATAATAATTAAAATCTGATTTAAAAGGTACACAGCCTTTCATTTTTGTACCCAACAGAGAACCTCCCGGCAAACTATAAACAGTTACAGATGTTGTAGAGGAAGCTTTGCAGTTATTTTTATCAGTAACAGTTAAAGTATAAGTTCCCTCATAAGATGGAGTGTTAGCCACAAAATTCACGGTTTGTCCTTCGTAATAAAAAGTGTTTGGTGTCTGCCAGCCATAAATTTCTCCGCCGAAACCTTGCAGGGTTATTGTTTCGTTCAAACAAATGGTGGGTTTTACAACTGTAGCTATTGGGCTCGGAAGCGCGACTACCGAAACTGTTATTAAAGCAGTACTGGTGCATGAATTTAAAGTGCCAATTACTGTATAAGTTTGTTGACTATTTGGAAAAGCATTTACTGTGTTTCCTGTTAAACTACTCAGACTGGTGTAAGGCGACCATGTGTAATTTTCGCTGCTGCCACTTGCGCTTAAATTTACTTTGCTGCCAATACAAACCGTTGGGGTTTGTGGGCCAAGGCTTATTTGCGGTAAAGGATTAACCGTTATGCTGCTGGTCTGGCTGGCAGAGTTACACCCCAGACTTCCACCAAATACTGAGAACACAGAATTAATGCTTGGATGCGCAACCGCCACGCCACCGTTATTATAGGTTGTAAATCCTGGAGTTGCCGAACTCCAGGTATAAGTATTTGCACCTTGGTTGGTGTAAGTATATGTTTCACCAGCACAAATAACAGGCGTTGGTGAGCTTATTGTTACTGTTGGATTAGGAATGATTGAAAAAGTAAGTCCAGTAGTAACTGTACAAACACCATTAGAACCAGATAAAGTAGCAGAAGCAATTCCCGTGTTTGGAGGAATGGCTGATAAGGGAGAAACTGGTCCAGATGGATTAGAATTAAACATATCGGGAACCGTTACCAAAGAATAAGTATTGGCGCCGCCTGCTGTTAAGGTAATGGTATTTGGCGAACCATTAAAAGCCTGTGAACAAAGTGAGTGACTGCTAAGCTGTGCTGTTAATGAAGGTGGAAGAACAACACTAACAGTTGCAATAGCATTATTCGTGCAACCAAGTGCACTTGTAGCTTTTACGGTATAGGTTCCAGTGTTACCAACAACAGGATTTGTAATAAATGGGTTTTGTAAACTCGAAGTAAAACTTTGCGGACCAGTCCATAAAAAAGTAGTAGCCGTTGAATTGGCAGAAAGATTTAATGTCTGCGAAGTACAGATGGTAGCCCCTGCCGCACTTAAAGTAGGTGTTGGATTTACCAACATAGTTTGCGTTAATGAAGCGGTACAGCCATTAACAGCAGTAACTGTAAGATTATAAACACCAGCATTATTTACTGAAACAGGATTAATGTTTGGATTTTGCAAACCTGAGCTAAAACTAGATGGTCCGTTCCATAAATAAGAAACACCACCATAAGCAGTAAATGCTAAATTATCTCCGTCGCAACGTGGAGAGTTACTAGTTACAAAAGGGTTTGGCGGCTGTTTTAAAATAATAGAAGCTGTAGCTGTAGCTGTACAACCTAAAGCTGTTCCAAGCACAGTGTACTGAGTATTCGTCATTGGACTATCCGTAAAAGTGATGCCTGTCAGGCTGAACGTAGTCGAAGCCCAGGTATAACTTGTAGCGCCAGAAACCGTCAAAGTACCAACCGTTAGTGGACAAATAGAAACATCTGATACCGTCAAGACAGTTTCGATAAAATCAATCCCAATGGTTTGTGTGGCAAGGCAGTTTAAAGAATCTAAACTATTTAAAGTATAAACAGAAGTTCCCGCAAGTGCCTGGCTGACCACGTGAACACTACTTGCAGAACCAGAAGTCCAGCTATAAGTATAACCTGCACCGTTTAAAAAAGGGGTTCCACCAGAATTTTGTCCACTTAAAGTAACACTGTTACCAACGCAAGCAGTAGGGCTGGACGAAGAAAGGACTAAATTAAAGGGCAGTGGTTGGGAGATGTAAAACGACTCCTTAATCTGACATCCAGTTAAAGCATCCGTTACAATAACGGACCAGATTCCAGCTCCAAGCAAAGGACAAGGAGAATTATAAGTAGTTGATGAAACAGAGTTTACCCACAAATAAGTCTCTGAACCCGAACCTCCGGCAAAGTTTGTAACAAGGGCAGTGGCAGTACTTGCACCGTTACAGCTTATACTTGTGGCGGCATTTAAACTTCCTGTTAAAGGAATTAAGGAAGTAAAAATTGTGCTGGCGGTATAGGTTATATTATTTGAAAAATCAAAAACGTTAATGGTGTAAGTGCCTGGGTTCAGACCCGTAGCCACTGAACCAGTTTGCCCTGTAGGCATCCATGTATATGAAAAGGGACCTCCGCTTGCAGTAGACACAACCGTTGCAGAACCAAGACTAGCGCAGGTAATAGAAGTATTTGTGACCGTGAGACATTGACTACCATTAACAGCCGCCGTGTAAGATCCTGGACCAAAAGGGCAGCCAGACGAATTGATAATGCAGGTATAGACACCCGCCACGCTTGCTGTTATAATAGAACCATTAGTTGCGCCAATGATACCTGGACCAGACCAGGAATAACTTACAGGACTTACTGTGGTAGTTGCGCTGATGGTGGTAGTTTCACCGGGACAAATAATGCTGGGTACGCTAAGAGTGCCACTGGTTACAGACGGTGTAAATGGACATGAGGCAAAATCATCAACCGACAATATTGGAATGGATGTCGTGCTAAAGCTAATGGAAGATCCAGTTCCAATAACACCTTTATAAAAGGCTGTTAATCCTTGATAATAAACATCATTTCCAATAATTGCAAAACCTGCTAAGCCATTTGTTTGAGGTAAACCTACTAATGAATAAGTGTTGACGATTATTCCCAAGGGGTTATATTTTACGAGAGTTTGGTCAAAGGCATTCAAAATGTAAAAGTTACAACTACAATCTGTTACAATATCATAGGAAGGACCGGCAGGGATAGTGGTGAGCAAAGTACTTGAGCTGGTGCCAAAATAAACGTAGATTGAATTCGGCGGACTAAAATTATAAATGGCTCCACCACATCCTCCAATATTGGCGGCCGTCGATCCAGTGGAATGTCCTGTATTAACCCAACTTTGCCCATCCCAGTAATAATAATCACTGAGTTTAGTTACATAAAAAGTTGGACTTAACGTTCCTCCATTGATGCTGGGCATGAATGTAATTCCCGCTGCTCCGGGCAAAACAGGAATACCAGTACTAACAGGATTGGAAGTAGATGAGGGTGCTGATGGATCATAAGCCATAAGATGGGTTGTGCCCTGATAGTATAGGTATGGGCTGGGACAAGTAATACTTTGCCCAACACTATCAATACAGCTTAACAATAAATAAAGTGAAAATATATATTTGAGCCAAATCTTCACATCAAATATTTAAAGTTAGATTGAATAAAGATAACGAAGAAAGTGAGTTAAATTTTATAAAAAAACAACTGACTCATCAATTCTTTACACCTTTTCTATAGATTAACCTAAAATGTTCGATTATAAAAGTAACGGCATCACAAAACGCTCTTCTGTTAATTTTTTGCTTTAGTGTAGTATAACTACTAATACCAAAAGTCCGTTGGCCTATTTTGTCCTTAGTATTGGTATAAATTGGTAGATGCAGATCTTAAACCCTAAATAGACAGTTCAAAAAAAGAACTGTCTACGATTAAGTGTTTGTAGGGATTTCAAAGCGTTCTCTCATTAAGAAATCCTTACAAACACTATAAAGTTTATCATGAGCTTGCCGAATGAGGATTACCCGCACTAAGACAGGTAGTTCACCTTTTTCAAAGGCTCCTACTGTCTAATTGCGGTTAAAAACAAATGGCTCAATAAACAAATGTGAAATTAGACACTATTGTTTTTGGAATCCTTTCACTTCCCGTTCTTGCCAATCATCCCAAAATCGTATTTTAATTTTACGATGCGCAGGCTTTTGTTTGCGGGATCGCGAACAATGAAAGAGTTTAATAAAGTATCCAATTTAATGGTTACATAACTTATTTCGCGTTGCAGCTCACCGTTTTTGTAGTGTTTCTCAGTGTATAGCTCATTTAATTCGTCGTACTCGTAAGTGTTTTTAATACTCACCTTGTTTCCCGTATTCCCTTCAAATTGCGCCGAAACTAAATGATTGTTTTTGTATTCAAAGGTTTTGTTTTGTTGAATCCACGAAGCCGCCGTATAATGTTCGCTTTCGTTCTTTTTTCTTCCTAAACTATCAAAATTACTAATCCGCTCTTTGTACGGTCTGTTTTCGTTATTTAAAAACGTACATTTTACCTGACCAGAACTGTATTTGGTGTATTGAAAACTGTCTTCACTTAGCAATACCTGATTACCTAAAATAAAGAACGATTTATCGGGACTGTTGTTGGTTTCTTTAAAACGTAATTCTTTGGTCAGATTTCCGCTTGTATCGTAGCGATAATAACGACTTTCATAATAGGCCAAGCCATCGTGGTGCCTTTTTAAAATTAAATTGTTTCCTGCATAAAAGTAAGTGGTACTTACAGTGTCGTAAACAAACTCATTCACACAATACGAAGTCTTATTGCCTCTGCGATCTACTTTGGTAATTTGTTTCTCTTTTGTTTTTATAATGTTTGTGTAATAAAAACGCGCCAACTTACCGTCTGTATTAAACTCGTAGGTTTCGGTAAGACTTTTATCAACGGCCACTTCAAAATCCTTTTTATCTATAATTTCAAAAGTAATTTTTTTAATGCCTTTTGTTTTAATTATTTCTGGATTAAAATTGTGCTGACTTTCAAACGCAGTTTCGCTGGTAGGCAATATTACCTGAGCTTCCAAGGTAAAGAAGGACAAAAGTAGGACTATGAACAACGGTTTAATCAAGTAAGTGTACTGTTTCTTCAACTGATGTAACCGGTAGTTTGCAGGCTTTGTTTTCGCAAACGTAAAAAAGTGTTTTTCCATTTACAAACCTGTCTTTAACCAATGGTAAATCAGATGCTTCAGCATGTACTGCGAAAATCGCATTTGTTATGCCTCGTTCGTAAAGCTGGCGTAACTTTTCATTAACATTGTTACCAACAATGGCAACTTCTTTAAATGGATATGTTAAATTAAGTGCTAAACAGCCCCAATTGCTATAGCCAGCGCCATAATTTTTAAATTCTTCAACAAAATTGTTGAGCATGCGCTCGGCTTTTTCAACCCATTCATTTTTTTCAAAATAAATACCCAATTGATAAAGATTTATTGCCATTTGGGAATTAGATGCGGGTATAACATTGTCACTTGTTTCAGTGGTTTTAGCAATAAGCGCGGAAGAGCCATTGTTTGTGTAATACAAAAGATCACTGTCCTTATTTTTAAATGCTTCAAGCGTAAATTCAGTCATACTTTTTGCTTTGTTTAAGTACTTTTCGTCTTGACTGATGAGATAACAATTAATTAGCGCTTCAATGGTGAATGCATAATCTTCTAAAAACCCATCAATTTTCGATTCTCCATTTTTATAGGTGCGCAACAGTTTTCCATCTGGAAGCGAAAGCGTGTTTAGAATAAAATTGATGGAACGTAAGGCTATGTTTTTGTAGTTTTCATCACCAAAAGAAAGATAGGCCTTTGCAAAGGCACTGCACATCATAGCATTCCAGGATGTAATGCTTTTATCATCCAAGCCCGGCATAATGCGTGATTTTGCTTCTTGTTTTAGAATAGCTTTACAAGCATTAATTTTTTCGGTGACCTCTTCTTTGTTAAGATTAAATTTCACTAAAAGACTGGCTAAATTTTCTGAACGCATTAAAATATAATTGCCATGTTCCCAATAACCAGTATCGTTAATCAAATAATAATTTGAAAAAAGCTCGTAATCTTTACCAAGAAGGTCTTTTAAATCGAGTTCATTCCAAACATAATATTTCCCTTCTTCGCCATCGCTGTCGGCATCATAAGCAGAATAAAACGCGCCCTCTTTTGTGAGCCATTCTTTTTCAACAAAATCTAATGTTTCTACCGCAATCTCTTTGTATAATTCGTTTTTAGTAAGTGTATAAGCTTCACTATACAACGATACAAGTTGAGAATTATCATAAAGCATTTTTTCAAAATGAGGAACTTTCCACAACATATCTGTGCTGTATCGTGAAAACCCACCTCGAAGTTGATCGTAAATGCCACCAAAAGCCATCTTCTGAAGCGTGAGTTCAACATGATCTTGTATTCCCTTATCTTTTTCAAGTAAAGAATAGCGAAGTAAAAACTGGTAATTAGAAGGCAAAGGGAATTTTGGTGCTCGATTAGGCCCTCCGTTTTCATTATCCATGCGTTCTTTCCATTTCGCAACACTCTCCTTAAGAATGGTTTTATTAAAGATTACTTCGGACTTATTTTTCGTAGTTATTAACTCAGATTGTTTAATGCCATTTGTTAACTCTGTAGCATACTCGTTTACCTTTGTAGGGTCCTTTGTATAAATGTCAGAAAGATTTTGTAGAATATTTAACCATTGATTTTTATTGAAATAGGTTCCTCCATAAAATGGTCTGCCATCTGGAAGAACAAAGCAATTCAATGGCCAACCTCCTTGTCCTGTCATTAATTGAACTGCTTGCATATATAACATATCCACATCGCTTCGTTCTTCACGATCAACCTTAATGTTGATGAAGTGTTTATTCATAAGCTCTGCCACCTGCATATCTTCAAAACTTTCGTGCTCCATAACATGGCACCAATGGCAGGCACTATAACCAATGCTAATTAGAACTGGTTTATTTTCTTTTTTTGCAATTTCAAAGGCCTTATCGCCAAAGGGAAGCCAGTTTACCGGGTTATAAGCATGTTGCAATAAATACGGACTGGTTTCATGAATGAGACTGTTCGGTGTTTTATTTGGACTTATAGACATTTAATTTTTATAAGAGGTAATAATCATACACTAAGGCCGCAAAATTAAGCATGGTTTTAGAGATATACTTTTTTTAATAGTTAAATTTGGACAAATTACGTGTGATCTTGCAGGAAATACCATGTAATTATTATGCATTCGTAGTTTTATCAGACGCAAAGTGTATTTTGAATAAGGTTGTACTATTATGCTGAAAATGATTTGAATAAAAAGTAGTTTTGAAAGACAACATATGAAAAGAATTTATTGGATTATTATTATTGGAATACTTGCTGTAGGTGCTATTGTGGTAGTGCAAGTGTTAAAGGGAAATAAACCAACAGAAGTTTATACTGAAGCGGCGCAGATAAGAAGCATCGTAGAAGTGGTTTCTGCAACAGGGAAAATTCAACCGGAAACTGAATTAAAAATCAGTAGCGATGTTAGTGGTGAAATCACTGAAATGCTTGTTAAGGAAGGCGATCAGGTTAAAAAAGGTACTTTGCTTTGCCGCATTCGTCCCGACCTTTACGTAAGCGCATACGATCGAGTGAATGCATCTGTTAACACCACAAAGGCAAATTTAAAAACAGCACAAGCTCAGTTATTACAGGCAAAGGCAAATTTATTAAACAGTGAAACTGTTTATAACCGTAATAAAAAATTACTGGAACAAAATGCTATTTCACAACAAGATTTTGATGCCCTTAAGGCCCAATACGAAGGGGCCAAGGCAAATGTATCGGCGTTAGAGGCAGGCGTAAATGCTAGTCAGTTTACCATCGAAAGTAGTGAAGCTTCCTTAAAAGAAGCGAATAGTAATTTGGAAAAAACCTATATCTACTCTCCGGTTGATGCAACTATCTCAAAGTTAAGTGTAGAAAAAGGTGAACGTGTAATGGGTGTAAATGGTTTAAGTGGAACTGAAATTATGCGTCTTGCGAATCTCAATGAAATGGAAGTAAGTGTTGAAGTAAATGAAAACGACATTATCAAAGTCCATAAAAATGATACTGCCATTATTGAGGTTGATGCCTACATGGATAAAAAATTTAAAGGTATTGTAAGCGAGATAGCTAACTCGTCAAATGCAACCGGAATTTCTGTAGATCAGGTAACAAATTTTGTTGTAAAAGTTAGAATGCTAAGAGAATCCTACGGATATTTAATAAACGAACGAAATCTTATACCTTTTCGTCCAGGTATGAGTGCCAGTGTGGATATTCAAACACGAAGAGTTAACAAGGTTGTAAGTATACCAATACAGGCAGTTACCACACGCAATAAAGATTCGTTAGACTCGAAAATGGATGGTGATGAAAGAAGAAGGATAGAAGTGAAAAACGAGATAGAAGAAAAAGAAGCGGCCTCTTTAAAAAAAGAAGTTAAAATAAAAGAATACGTTTTTGTTCTTGAAAACGAACAAATAAAGCAAGTTGAAGTAAAAACTGGAATTCAGGATAATGATTATATTGAAATCATTTCCGGCATTAAACAAAAAGACGTAATTATTTGTGGACCTTATAGCGCGGTATCTAAAAATTTAACCGAAAAAACTAAGGTAAAAGTGGTGAAAAAAGAAGACCTTTATAAAACGGATAAATAAACATAAAGCAGTTATACAAATTAATAGTAATTGGCTTACATACTAAATATAGAAACTGCTACAACAGTTTGTTCTGTTTCAATTTCTGAAAATGAAAAAGTTCTTTTCTTTAAAGAAATAAATGAAGGATTTACACATGCTGAAAATTTACATCTCTTTATTCAAGAAGCCTTAAAATCATGTAATCTTCTGCCATCGCAACTAAATGCTGTTTCTGTAAGTAAAGGGCCAGGTTCCTACACCGGACTGCGCATTGGGGTTAGTGCTGCTAAGGGATTAGCCTACGCTCTAAATATACCTTTAATAGGCTTAAGTACTCTGCAAATTATGGCAAATGCGGCTTATATTAAGCAGCAAGAACCTGGGCTTTATTGCCCTATGATAGATGCTAGAAGAATGGAAGTATACACCGCTCTTTACTCGGATGATCTAAAATTATTGAGTCCCATCGAAGCGTTAATTCTTAACGAAAGTTCTGTTTTGAAGTTCGCCTCTCACCCCAAGGTGTTCTATTTTGGTGACGGCATGTCAAAATGCAAAGCCTTATTGAACCAAATAGAGAATTCACGCTTCATCGAGGGAATAAATCCATCTGTCGAACATATCTCGCAATTAGTCTTTAATAGATTTAAAGAAAAAGAATTTGAAGAGTTAGCCTACTTCGAACCCTTCTATCTAAAGGATTTCATGATCCTGAAAAAAAAATCTTCCATTTAATACCTTTCACAAGTTTAAAGTTGACTTTGGCAAATTTAAAGTGGCCGTTTGCAAACTGGTTCCAAATAAGTGCTTGATTTTTAATTACTTTGTAACAGTTGAAAGCATTAAATAGCTTTTATAAAGCACTTTACCCAAAAAAAGCAAACCCCAAATGAATACCAGCGCAGGTGAACAACCTGCGCTTTTTCATTTTATAGCACTTCAAATTAAAAGTTTGCTGTAATGGAAAACTAACCTAATAAATAAATCACTCGCGAACGTAAAAAAAGCAAGCCTAAAACAACCAATTCTACTAGGTTTTTAATCTCAACAAAACGTGTTTTATTTTTTCTTTTTTTATGAAAACCGTAAGATAAAAGTCTAGAACATAATTCGTACATTTAAATTCCTTAAATCGTAAGATCCATTGGTTAAACGTTCCATACTATATTTTCTTTTTTTTAGCGCATTTTGTATTAAAGCTCAATTCAATTATGGGCATCAAATGGATTTCGGTAAAAATCGCATTCAATACAAAGAATTTATTTGGACTTATCTTGATTACGAGCGTTATCGTGTTTATTCCTATCAAGGTGGAACAGAGTTAAGCAAGTATATTTCAGTAAGCGTTGGAAAGCAACTGGCTGCTATTGAGAAGAGACTCGATTATCAAAGTGAAGATAAAATAAACATTCTGGTTTATAATACTCAAAACGACTTTAAGCAAAGTAATCTTGGTTTAAGCAGTGAGGAGCAAACGAACGTGGGTGGCGTCACTCGAATTATTGGCGATAAAGTAAGTATTTTTTTTAATGGATCAATTTCTGAATTAGATCAGCAAATTAGGGCAGCATTGGCGGAATTACTTATTAATAAAATTCTATATGGAGGCAATGCACGTGAGGTCGTAAGAAATTCAACACTTTTAAATATTCCAGACTGGTATTTAAAAGGACTTATCAAATACGTGTCTGAAGGTTGGACAACTTATAACGATAATCTTCTTTATGATGATCTTAAAAATGATAATTTTAGTTCGTTTAACCGCTTAAGCGGTAAACGCGCGGCTCAAGCTGGTCACGCTATTTGGTATTATATTGCCTCTACATTTGGCGATGGTTCAATACCAAATTTGTTGTATATGACAAGGGTTTCAAGAAGCCCCGAAAACGCTTTTATATTTGCCTTGGGAGTTACACTACCAAACCTTATCTATGATTTTACCGAAGCTTACCAGCGGCATTTGTATATGCTTAGGGACACCCTTAGGAAATCACCAATTAATAATAATAGTGTTCTAAAAAAATATAAAAGTAACAGACACTATTACCAATTAAAAATCAGCCCTGACGGCAGTCAGGTCGTATATGCTCGCAATGAACTTGGTCAAATCCGCGTATACCTTAAAACTCTTGAAAACGGCAAAGAAACAAGACTGCTAAAATTGGGACCAAAAGTAGAACAGTTAGAAGATTTTAATTATCCACTTTTAGCTTGGCATCCAAATGGAAAAATCGTTTCCATAATCTATCAATTTAAAGATCAATTGTTACTTCATATTGTTGATCTCGAAAGTAAGGAAGTAATTAAACGCAATTTAACAGGATTTGAAAAGATAAATAGTTTTTCTTATAGTCCTGACGGTAAAAAATTGGCCATTAGTGGGGTAAAGAGAGGCAGTGGACATAGTGATATTTTTGTCTTCAGTATTAATACAAGCGCACTTGAACAATTAACGAACGATACCTGGGATGATAATAATCCTGTATTTGTAAAAGGCAGTAAACAAGTTGTTTTTGAGAGTAATCGTTTAAACGACACCATCAAGGCGAATGAAGACCATTTGTATTTTACAAATCCTAATAGAAATATGGATTTATTTATGGCACCCTATCCATTTTCTACAAAAGTTTTGGTAAGAATTTCACATACACCTGATATAGATGAAAGGCTTCCGCAAGCTTACACTAATAATTATGTGACATTTATTAGTGATAAAAATGGTATTTATAACCGTTTTCTTGCTGAGTATGATAGTAGTATTTCTTACGTTGATACAACAGAACATTATCGTTACTTTTTTAAAACAAAACCAGTTACCAATTACGATAGAAATATTCTGGAGCAAAATATAAGTGCCGATGGAAATCATGTGGCAGAAGTTATTTACACAAAAGGGAAGCAAATGCTTTTAGTTTCTCCACTTGAAAAGCTTAATGCCTTAGACATTTATGAGCCACTTAAAACATGGGAAAGAAGTTACATAAGTCCTGCAGTAGCTGATCCGGCAAACTACAAAGAGATTAACCCTTCCGAAAGCGCTTCCCCTCAAAAAACCGAAGACAATTCAAAAGGAATAGATTTTGAAAACTATAAATTTGAGAATGAGAAAGAAAAAAAGGCTCCTTCTTCTGGAAATGATGACAAAAAATCGCATTCAGAAAAAGCAGATAGTTTAAAAAAGAAATCTACTGAGCCTTTCAGATTTCCAATTCAAAGAAATTACTATACTTCATTTTATACCGACAAAATTATTACGCAATTTGATAACTCTTTTCTTGCCAATAATTACCAGGTTTTTACTGGCGGCGGTGCAGTTAATTTTTTGAACCCTGGCTTTAATTTTTTAACTAAAGTTTCTGTGAGCGATCTTTTCGAAGACCAGCGTATCACAGGAGGATTCAGAATAAACCCATCGCTTGATAATGAATTTATGTTGTCGTGGGAACAGCGCAAACGTCGAGTAGATCATCAAATAGTTTTAGATAGACAAACCTTTAATAGTGTTCCAATTGGCGCAGATGGTGTGCAGTATTTTAATGCGCGCATAAATACAAGCACAATAAAATATTCATTAAAATATCCGTTTAGCCCGGTTGCTGCCGTTCGCTTATCCATATTGTATCGTAACGATCGCTATATGCCACTTTCAAGCGAAGAGTTTCCTTTGGCGCTCTTTGTTAAACCTGCGTATGAAAATTCTCTTGGAGCAAGATTAGAGTACATATATGATAACACGCGTTCAGTCATGCTAAATATTATGAATGGGTTTCGTTTTAAAATATGGACAGAATATTGGAAGTTTAAAAGTGATCAGCCACGTGATCTGTTTACCTCAGGTTTTGATGCAAGACATTATCAAAAAGTGCACAGACAAATAACTTGGTGCAATCGCTTAGCTGGAGGAAATTCTTTGGGAACGGATCGATTAATTTTTTATATGGGTGGTGTAGATAACTGGATACAACCTAAATTTAATAACAACGTAAATATTGTAAAACCTGAGCAATACGGCTTTCAAACGGTTGCAACCAATATGAGAGGTTTTAATCAAAACATACGTAACGGAAATAATTTTCTTGTATTTAATTCAGAGCTACGTTTTCCTATTGTGCGCTATTTTCTTACTCAGCCGGTGCGTTCTGATTTCATTAATAATTTCCAAGTTATTGGCTTTACTGATATCGGAATGGCTTGGTATGGCTCTAATCCACTAAGCCCTGACAATACTCAGAATATTAAGACTTTTATTGATAATGATCCTAGAACCGGAGGAGGAAGTACTGGTATTATTGTTACTGTTATTGACGATAAAAATCCTTTGGTTGGCGGCATGGGCTTTGGATTGCGCTCCCGTTTATTAGGTTATTTTGTTCGTGTTGATTTTGGCTGGGGTATTGATAATTGGATAGTTCAAAAGCGTATAATTGCTTTTTCGTTAACGACAGACTTTTAATTCACCTCTTAAATCAGTGTTCTGCAAAGTTTAAACATTATTTTAAAAACCTTTAAATTGGTTTTATCGGTATGCTAAATCAAGATAAAATAAAAAAAACAGCACAAAATTATTTTGAAAAAATTCGAGCGGTAAGGCAACACATACACGCCAATCCTGAACTCTCTTTTAAAGAATATAAAACCTCCGAATTTATTCAAAAACACTTAAAGGAGGCTGGCATTTCCTTCACAGGAGGACATGTAGAGACAGGAATAATTGCGTTGATAAAAGGGAATAATCCGGATAAAAAAACGCTTCTTTTACGCGCTGATATGGATGCTTTGCCTATTCAAGAAAAAAATGAAGTTTCTTATAAATCACTTTATCCTGGAATTATGCATGCTTGCGGACATGATGTTCATTCTGCATGTGCACTAGGAGCCGCTCTTATTTTAAACGATTTAAAAGAGGAATGGGAAGGGACTGTAAAGATTATGTTTCAACCAGGAGAAGAAGTTTTGCCAGGCGGTGCTAATCTTATGATAAAAGGAGGCGTGCTTGAAAATCCTAAAGTAGATCAGGCAATTGCTTTGCATGTTTTCCCCTCTATGGAAGCAGGCAAGGTAGGCTTTAAAAGCGGAATGTACATGGCCAGTACCGATGAACTTTATATAACCGTTAATGGTAAAGGAGGTCACGCTGCTATGCCTTCCGAGTATATTAACCCATTAATTATTGCCTCAGAAATTTTGTTGGAAATAAACAAGCGCTTTACAAATTCAGTTTCTTTAAAAGAAATGGGCGGAGAAAACATTCCAACCGTTGTGGCCTTTGGAAAAATTGAAGGGAAAGGTGCTACTAACGTTATTCCCGATAAGGTTGAAATTGCTGGTACTTTTAGAACAATGAATGAAATATGGCGCGAGAAAGTACACGGTGAATTACATAAAATTATAAAGACTATTTCCGAGAAATATAAAATAGAATCTTCATTACGTATTGAACAGGGTTATCCCTTTTTAGTAAACGATGAAGTGCTTACTAAAGCAAGTATTTCAGTTGCACAAAATTATCTTGGTAAAAAAAATGTAGAAGAGCTGCCGTTACGCATGACAGCTGAAGATTTCGCATTTATCACACAAAAAGTACCAAGTTGTTTTTTTAGATTAGGAACAGCAAATAAAAACAAGGGCATTACTTCTGGTGTTCACACAGCAACATTTGACATTGATGAAAAAGCTCTTGAAGTTGGCATGGGTTTAATGGCAGCACTTGCAGTGAATGTACTCAATTCTAGTGCAACTAAATAAATTGCTTTTTTATTGATCACCTTTCTTTTTTAACACGGAGACACTCTGTCCACAGAATATTTAAAAAAACTCCGTGTAACTCTTTCCCTCTGCTTACTCTGTGATAAAACAAGCACTATTCAAAACCGGGACGCGGACGCACTGAGTTGGCGAAGGTATTTCAGAAAACTCCGTGTGACTCCTTTCCTCTGGTAACTCCGTGTTAAAACAAGTACTGCGTTCCTAAAATCAACCTTTTCCCACAATTTACTATCTTTAAAAACGTTATTCTATGGTGAATTTGTGGCGATTAGGGTTACTAATGGTGTTTTCTTTTATGGTGATAGAAGGAAATGCGCAAACATTTACACCTAATCGAACAAAATCCTTCAAAACCTTTAAAGATACTCTGGTCTTAGATAGTTTAAGCCTTGTTCCGGGTACTATAGAGTTTAATGTATACCCAAAAGGAGATTCTTCCTTAATCCCGGAAATTGATTACAAACACCATGCAATTGTTTTTAAAGGTAAAAAACCTGATAGCATTGATGTGTCGTATAAACGCTTCCCATTTAATTTTGAAAAAAACTATTATCATAAAAATGCCGATGATCTTTATTCAGATATGACAAGGCGCAGCAATCCCTTCACCATAAATTATACAAACAAAAAAGAAAATTTATTTCAAAATGATGGCTTAAGCAAAAATGGAAATATTAGCCGTGGTATATCTTTTGGTAACAATCAGGATATTGTTGTCAACTCAAATTTAAATCTACAAGTAAGTGGGAAATTAACGCCTGAAATAGATTTAGTGATGGCAGCCACTGATAACAATATTCCTTTTCAGGCAGATGGCACAACCGCGCAATTACAGGAGTTCGATAAAGTGTTTATCCAACTAAGCAACTACAATACAAAAATGATTGTGGGAGATTATCAACTGTCGCGCCCACAGAATAGTTATTTCATGAATTTCTACAAAAGAGCACAGGGACTTTATATTGAAAATTTATACCTTGATTCGACTGCTAAAAAACCGCTTATTTTTAAAACGCAGGTTTCGGGAGCAGTATCTCGTGGAAAATTTTCGAGACAAGTATTTTTCGGAATTGAAAATAATCAAGGTCCATACCGTTTGAAAGGCGCAGAAAATGAACCTTTTATTATTGTGCTAAGTGGTACTGAGAAAATCTACATTGACGGAAGATTATTACAAAGGGGTCAGGAGAATGATTACATAATTGATTACAACACAGGTGAGCTAACATTTACTGCTAAACAACAGATTACAAAGGATAAAAGAATTGTTGCTGAGTTTCAGTATGCTGAACGTAATTACGGGCGGTCTCTGTTTTTTTTAGGTGAAGAGGTGCAAAGTACAAAGTCGAAATTTTATTTAAATGTTTACAGCGAACAAGATAATAAAAACCGACCTCTACAACAGAATCTGGATGATCCAGATAAAAAAACTGTGATGATGGAAGCTGGAGATGATCCTGCAAAATCAGTGTTTACCGGTGCTAGTCGAATAGACACGTTTAGTTTGGCAAACATTCAGTATAGAAAAATCGATACGCTTGTAGATGGATTTATTTATTCGGGGGTTTATGTTTACAGTATCGATCCAGAAAACGCGGAATATATTCTAAGAATGAGTTTTGTTGGACCTGGAAAAGGAAATTACAATCAGATAAACAATTCGGCAAATGGAAAAGTGTATCAATGGATTGCTCCAGTAGATAATGTTCCACAAGGAAGTTATGAGCCGATAGTTCCATTAGTGACACCAAAACAAAGCCAGATGCTTACCGGAGGTTTTACTCATTCATTTACTTCCAACAATACTCTTGGCGCGGAAGGAGTTTATACCAAATACGATGTAAATAAATTCAGCACAAAAGATAAGGGTAATGACGAGGCCGGAGGCGTTAAGATTTTGAGTAAAAATCAAACAATTTTAAAGACCGATTCCTTAAAAGGAGAAACAAAATTAGTTTATAATGTAAATTATGAATTTGTACAAAAGCAATTTACGCAAATAGAACGTTTTAGAAGTATTGAATTTGAAAGAGATTGGAATAGACCTGTATCAAGTATTTTGTTAAACGATCAGAATATTGCCAGCGCTGAACTGGGACTTGTGAACAACAAGCGCGCCGCATTTACTTACACCTTTAATTTTTTTAATGAAGGCACTAACTTTGAAGGTCTTCGCCACAACGTGAATGGGGATTTTAAAATAAAAAACTTTTCCAGCAATTATAACGGTGCGTTCTTAACTACATCAGATAAATTATTCGAACAGAATACTCAATTTTATAGACATAAAACTTTGGTATCGCAGCGTGTTGAAAAATTAAGGTTTACCTATTCAGATGTATTTGAAAATAATTTATTTAAGAATATCTTGGATAACAAAATCAAACCAAACGCTTACCAATTCTGGGAGTGGGAGGGAAGTGTTTCTAATGCTGACAGCTCTAAAAATAACATTAAACTTTTTTATAGGGAAAGAAGAGATAAACATGCTTATAGAAATACCGTCAATGATTTATCATTAAAAGACAGCACCTTCGCCACCAATATTGGCTTACAAGCTTCTATTTTTTCTATTAAGAATAACCCGTTTACGGTTTTAGTAACCTATCGCAAACTTGATTTAAAATCTAATCTTACATCAAACAGTCTAAAACCCGATAACACATTGTTAAATCGATTAGAATATAATCCACGGTATTTTAAAGGTCTTATAATTTCAAGTGTGTTTTATGAAACAGGTTATGGCCAAGAAAATAAAAAGGATTATTATTATTTAGAGGTGCCACCAGGCCAAGGTCAATACGCATGGAATGACTACAACAACAACGGTGTGCAAGAAAAGGATGAATTTGAACTTTCTACGTTTGCCGACAGACAAAGATTTATTCGGTTTTATACACCCACTAACGAATATGTAAAAGTATTACAAAACCAATTTAGTATTTCTATGAGTATTCGTCCATCTGCAATTTTAAAAGATCAAAAAAAGGCAGTTAACCGTTTCGTTAATCGTTGGATATTACAAACTACTTTAAGAGTTGATAATAAAATCACAGATAACGATAGTATTAATAGTTACAATCCTTTTGCGACCGTTCCAGATCGATTTTTACTGGCGGCAAATAATAACAGTAGGTACAGTGTTTTTTTTAATCAAAGCTCAGCAATTTTCGGAGCAGATTATACGCATACTGATAACAAAGCACGTCAGCTCTTAACGAATGGTATTGAAGAACGCACGCTTTTTTCAGATGAAATTAAAGCACGATTTAATTTTTTTAAATCTTGGGCCATTAACAGCAATAATACGATAAGTAAAAAGGGAAATAGATCTGAATATTTTTCAATCAGAGATTATAAAATCAAATCTTATGAAACAGAGCAAAAATTGATCTTTCAACCGAATACCGTTTTTAGGCTGAGTTTGATTTATAAATACACGGAAAAAAGAAATCAAGTTGCCGATGGCACTCAGTTTGCTTTTCTGCATACATACGCATTTGAAATTAAATACAATCAAACAGATAAAGGAAGTTTTACTGGAAGGCTTGACGTGATAAGAATTAATTATAACGATGCTGAGAACTCATCGGTAGCTTACGAAATGTTGAATGGGTTGAGTAAAGGCGATAACTTCACATGGGAAATTGGTTACCAAAGAAACTTAAATAGTAATATTCAAATAAGCATTAATTATTCTGGACGGAAAACACCTAACACAGGGGCTGTTCATATTGGTGGCGCTCAAATAAGAGCTTATTTTTAAACGAAAGTTAGAATTAAAAAATCTGAATGGATTTTTTTACATTTTACATCTTCCCTTTCACATTTTACATCTTCCCTTACAACTCCCCAATTACACTCTGCGAACCCTTTACCACATCACCAATTTTTACGTTTAACTTGGTACCAATTGGAAAAAATAGATCAACACGCGATCCGAATTTAATAAAACCCATTTCTCCGCATTGCTCAGCAACATCTCCTTCTTTGCAATACCATACGATGCGACGTGCTAAGGCACCGGCAATTTGACGAAATAGAATTTCCGTACCGTTTTTGTGTTTCACAACAACAGTCGTGCGCTCATTATCAGTACTGCTTTTAGGTTCCCAAGCTGCTAAAAATTTACCGGGATGATATTTAAAAAAACTTACTAGTCCTGCAATTGGGTAGCGGTTGACGTGCACATTTATAGGACTCATAAAAATACTTACTTGCAAACGTTTGTCTTTGAAGTACTCTAACTCGGGGGTTTCTTCTATTACCACAACTTTCCCATCAGCAGGGGCAATAATTAGATTGTCTCCTAAAGTGTGTTTTCTGGTAGGGTGTCTGAAAAATTGAACAATTACAATGGTTAAAAAGGCGCTTAATAAATAAGCAAACCAATGCGCAATCGGATACTCAGGAAAAAAATGTCTGGCAATAAAAATAATAATGGCGCTAAAAAGCAATACTATCGCTAAACTTGGCCAGCCTTCTTTATGGAACTTCATATGCAAATAATTTGCTCAAATATAACAGAAAGTCATAAAGTGGAGAAGAAAATTTCCTTTTGAGTTTACATTTTATATGAACATAAAATGGTTTCAGTTGCAGCCCAGTCTAAATCACCCCTCTTTTTTCTATTACGTTAAAAAAAACAAATCAATACCTCTTTGTTAAAAACATTAGTACTGTCGCACTATTCAGACTTTTTATTAGCCCTAACTTTATACAGATGAAGAGATTTTATAGAACAACGTTTGTGCTGCTGCTTTTTGCACTGGTTTCTTTTAATTACCCACCGAAAAAGAAGACAGATCCTGATTTTATTGCCATTCAAAATAGATGGGTGGATTCAGTTTTTAACTCTTTAAGTCCTAAAGAGAGACTAGCACAATTGTTTATGGTTGCAGCCTATAGCAACAAAGATGCCAAACACGCTAAAGAAATTAAAGATCTTATTACCAATTACAAAATTGGTGGATTAATCTGGATGCAAGGTGGTCCGGTAAGACAGGGCAAGTTGGCGAATTATTATCAAAGTATTTCAAAAACACCTTTGTTGTACAGTATTGATGGAGAGTGGGGATTAGCCATGCGTTTGGATTCAACGCCTCGCTACCCAAAACAAATGACTTTAGGTGCTATCCAAAACGATTCATTAATTTATCAAATGGGTCGCCAAATTGCCCGTGAATGCAAGCGTATGGGGATTCATGTGAATTTTGCTCCGGTGGCAGATGTAAATAACAATCCTTTAAATCCGGTTATTGGAATGAGAAGCTTTGGAGAGAACAAATACAATGTAGCGCAAAAGGCATACATGTACATGCAAGGATTACAGGATGAACACGTAATGGCGAATGGTAAGCATTTTCCCGGACATGGAGACACAGACAGCGATTCTCATAAAACCTTGCCATATATAAATCACAGTCGCGAGCGTTTGGATACATTAGAGTTATATCCCTTTCAATATTTATTTGACAAAGGTTTAGCAAGTGTAATGGTCGCGCACCTTAATATTCCGAGTTTAGATACAACAAAAGATCTTGCTTCTACCTTATCGCCAAACGTGGTGAACGATCTCCTAAAAACTAAAATGGCATACAAAGGTTTAATTTTCACCGACGCATTAAACATGAAAGGCGTTGCGAAATTCTACGTACCAGGTGAAGTGGACGTAAAGGCTCTATTAGCTGGGAATGATGTTTTGTTATTCAGTGGTGACGTTGGAAAAGCAATGGATGAAATTGCATTGGTAATTAAAGACGGTAAGATAACGCAAGAAGAAATTGATGAGCGCTGCAAAAAAATATTGAAAGCAAAATACTGGTGTGGTCTAAATAATACGCAGGAAATAGTTACCCGAAATCTTGCCAAAGAATTAAATACAAAACAAAGTGATGACTTGAATGATAAATTAGCCGAAGCTTCCATAACCTTATTAAAAAATACGAATAATTTTCTTCCTCTCAAGGGTACTGACAGTCTGAGAATTCTTGAAGTCTCAATAGGAGTTGAAGAGCAAAATACGCTTGGAAATACTTTAAAAAATTATGCGTACGTCGAACACCTGGGTTTATCTCATGACGCTAAACCTTCAATTATAGCCCTAGCATTAGAAAGAATTAAAGAGTCGGACATTGTTGTTTTGCAAGTCAATAAAGCAACCTTAAAAGCGGAAAATAATTATGGGGTAGGGGATCAAACTTTGAAACTAATCGATTCCATTTCCAAAATTAAACCTACTATTTTGGTAATGATGACGAACCCTTATTTGCTAAATAAAATAAGTTCTATCGCTAATTTTAAAGCAGTAATGGTTGCTTATGAATATTTACCTTCTTTGTTAAGAGCCTCAGCAAACGCCATCATGGGTAATATTCGTGTTAATGGAAAGTTACCTGTAAGCACAAATCACTTTAAAAGTGGTACAGGATTGGTAATGGAGTCTAGTATTAAAAATGAAAATGTTAGACGGGAAATTTTCATGAACAAGAAGTTTGGTGCAGTTGATAGTATAGCTTTGTCAGGCATTCGTGAAAAAGCCTACCCAGGTTGTGAAATAGTTGCTTTAAAAGACGGACAAATTATTTATCAAAAATCTTTTGGGAAGTTTACCTATAGTCCGGACTCCAAAGCGGTTGACAATGGAACTCTTTATGATCTTGCAAGTCTTACAAAAATTGCAGCAAGTTCATTAGCCCTTATGAAACTGAGAAGCGAAGGAAATTTTGATTACACAAAAACACTTGGAAGTTATCTTCCGTATTTGAAAGACACAGATAAAGAAAATATTATTATAGAAGATGTGCTTTCGCATCAAGCTGGTTTGCAGGCATGGATTCCATTTTATTTGAGAACAATTCAAAAAGACGGTGATTATAAACCTGGTGTCTATTCTAAAACAAAATCAGAAGATTATCCAACTGAGGTCGCGAAAAATCTCTATGTGTTCAAAGGCTTCAACGACTCTATTTATAATCGCGTCATTAAATCAAAAGTTCAAAATCCTGGAAAGTATCTTTATAGCGACATAGGATATTATTTTATGCAGCAAATTATTGAACAACAAAGTCAGAAAAAATTGAATGAATACGTTGCAGATATCTATACCAAAGTTGGTATTGGATTAACCTACTTGCCGCTAAAATATTTTTCTAAAACGCAAATAGCTCCAACAGAAAACGATGAAAAATTTAGAAAACAAATTATTCAAGGCTATGTACATGATCCGGGTGCCGCTCTATTGGGTGGAGTTGCCGGACATGCAGGTTTATTTGGAAACGCATTAGACGTTGCAAAACTCATGCAATTGTATTTAAATAAGGGAGAATTAAATGGCGTTAGAGTTTTAGACAGTAATGTGGTAAAAGAGTTTACTACTTGTAGATTTTGTCCAGGTAATCGCCGCGGACTATGCTTTGAGAAACCGGAGGCTGATACAAAAAAGGATAGTCCCGTTGTGCAGGAATGTAGTTTAGACAGTTACGGACATAGTGGATTTACAGGCACTTTTGCTTGGGCCGATCCGAAAAATAATTTGGTGGTGGTTTTTCTGAGTAATCGCGTTTATCCGAATGCTGACGAAAATAAACTAGCAAAAATGGGTATTCGCGGAAATATTCACAAAGCTTTTTACGACGCACTTAAAAAATAACTGCAAGTCATCATTCAATTGTGAATTTGGATGATTTAGTTTTTTGTATTTTTAATTAGAAATGTTGAAGCTTT
This sequence comes from Aurantibacillus circumpalustris, assembly GCF_029625215.1. Lineage (GTDB taxonomy): Bacteria > Bacteroidota > Bacteroidia > B-17B0 > Aurantibacillaceae > Aurantibacillus > Aurantibacillus circumpalustris. The sequence continues at coordinate 4,428,076 of NZ_CP121197.1, read as the reverse complement.
TAATCTTAACGCAATATTTTCCACCAGAAGTGGGCGCTCCTCAAAACAGGTTGTTTGAGTTAGCAGTAAGACTTTATAAGTCGGGAGTAGATATTACAGTTCTAACTGCAATGCCAAACTACCCACAGATGGAAATTTATGAGCGGTATAAGGATAAAAAATATGTTTATGAAGAAGTCGAGGGATTAAAGGTTCATCGTTCTTCTATCTATGTTTCTAAAAGTAAATCCATTTTTAAACGCTTAAGAAACTATTTTTCTTTTGTGTATTCAAGTGCTAGAATTGGAAATTCTAAACTTGATAATTTCGATTTTCTTTTGTGTGAATCACCTCCTTTATTTCTTGGTTACAGCGCCATGTTTCTGGCAAAAAGAAAAAGAGCCAAGCTTATTTTTAATGTAAGCGATTTATGGCCCGAAAGTGCAGAGAAATTGGGCGTGGTTAATAATAAATGTCTTTTGAAGTTAGCCTACAATTTGGAAAAGAGGCTATACGAACGATCCGTTTTGGTTACAGGACAAACACAAGGAATTTGTTCAAATATTCAACAGCGTTTTCCCGCAGTAAAAACATACTGGCTTCCCAACGGAGTAGACCTCAATTATTATGATCCAGATCAGGTTATAAATTCAAATTGGCGACAAAAAAATAACTTTTCTGAAGCAGATTTTATTTTTCTATATGCCGGTATCATTGGAATTGCACAAGGGTTAGAAGTAATTTTAAAAGCTGCAAAAGAATTTAAAGCGCATACAAGTGTAAAATTTGTTCTCATGGGAAGTGGTCCGGAAAAGACAAAATTACTAGCCTTAAAAGAAAAACTTCAGCTTATAAATGTTACTTTTTTAGAACCTGTTACAAAAAAAGAAATGCCTTCTGTCTTAAAAGGTATAAATGCAGCCATAGTGCCATTGCGAAAATTAGATCTTTTTCTTGGCGCCATTCCTTCTAAGTTGTTTGAAAATCTTTCTATGAAAATTCCTGTTTTACTGGGTGTAGATGGTGAGGCCAGAGATTTATTTGTTAAGCAAGGAAATTGTGGTTTGTATTTTGAACCAGAAAATGTTTCAGAATTGGTAAAAACAATTTCAACTTTAGTTTCAGATAGGGAACTCTCAAAATGTTTAGGTGAAAATGGAAGAAGTTTTGTAAATCAACATTTTAATAGGGAGATAATTGCAGAAAAATTTTATCGGCAATTAATCAATTTATAATCTCTTCAAAGTTCTATCTTTGAAGCTTAATTGGGTGAAATACATATGACGTTAAAGCAAAATTTTTTTTATTTCTTTCCTGTTTTGTTTTGTTTCTGTTTACCATTTGGTTCCATTGTGTTGGGGGCTCTGGTGGTTTTTTGGATTATAGCTTCCTTTTTTAATCTTAATGTTTCTCAATTAAAAAGGGGATTTTCAAACCCTAAACTCATACTATTTTACCTTTTCTTTTTTCTAACCGTTATTAGCGCACTCATTTCTTCAAATAAAGCAGAGGCAGGGTTTAGCGTTGAGGTAAAATTAACTTTCTTCTTTTTTCCTTACTTATTCTTTTGCTTTGAGTGGCCAGTTGAAATTTTAAAACGCTGCGTTATTTCATTTGTTTCGGGTTGCTTTTTTGCTTCCCTCTATTTAATATTTCGTGCTTTTCTTTTTGCTGCGGACGGCCAACCAGAGTATTTTTTTTACACGCTCTTTTCTTATTTTATTCACGTATCTTACTTCACCATGTATTTGGTTTTGGCAATTATTTTTGTTGTTTTATTTTACAATGATTGGTTTAAGACTCAAAAAACTGTGATTTATAGTTCGTATTTTTTTATAGCAATATTCGTAACTACTATTTTTTTATGCTCTTCGAAACTTGGAATGCTGAGTTTTTTTATCAGCATGCCATTGCTTTTGGCTTATAAATATAAAGAAAGGCTTAGTCTGAAAAATATCCTGATTTTCTGTGGTACCATTATTTTTCTCTTTGTAGTTCTAGTAAAGATATTTCCAGAATCTTTCAATCGCTTCAATTCCTTAAGTAAAGTTTCATTGGAAAAAATTGATAAAACGTCTTCAGAAAGTACTGCGGTGCGTTTATTAGTATGGGGAGAAGCAATTACGATCATTAAAAGTAACTTTATTTTCGGAACAAATGTTGGTGATGCTAACGATAAACTGTATGAAGCATACGAACGAAATGGTTTAACAGGAGCTTACGAACATAAATTTAATGCGCATAACCAGTTTTTTCAGACTTTTATTGGTATAGGACTTATTGGCTTTCTCCTCTTAATTGCCATGACATTTGGTTCTTTAGGTAGAGCAATAAAAAATAAAAATTTTCTTTCGGCCATATTTTGCTTGCTTATCATTTTAAACTTTATGGTGGAAAGTATGCTACAAACCTCCGCAGGGGTTCTATTCTTTGCTTTTTTTGCTTGTTTTTTTGATAAAATCACTGAAAACGAATTAAGAAAGGACGCTAGTTATAAAACAAATGATGATACAACATCTTAAAATTTAAGTGACGTTGCAAAAACAGTATTTAAAATATAGGTTCATTAAATCCGTTCTTTTTTTGGGTCTTTTGTTTTTTTCAAAAGATATTTTAGCGCAAGAAAAATTGAATTTTATTTGGCCGATAGACTCCCCTTTTATTATCACTGGTAACTATGGTGAATTACGACCAAATCATTTTCATGCAGGTATCGATTTTTCTACAAATGGTAAAATTAATTTGCCGATTTATTGTATCGAGGAAGGTTACATATCAAGAATACGAATTAGTCCCTACGGTTATGGTAAAAGTGTTTACATTACGCACCCTAATGGTAAGGTTAGTCTTTACGCGCATTTAAATGCATACAGTCTTAAAGTAGCTAACCTGGCAAAAGAAAATCAATATACTAGCCAGAATTATGAGATTGATTTCATGCTTAAGCCACGAACAGCATATGTTAGAAGAAATGAAATTATTGGACTTTCGGGAAATACCGGAAGCTCAACAGGGCCACATTTGCATTTTGAGATTCGTGACGAACTCAGTGAGATGCCGTTGAACCCGCTAAGCTTTTATAAAATAAATGATCATACTTCTCCAGAGCTTAATTCAATTGCTTTTTACAATTTATCTGATACTACTTCTCCAAAATTAATTACTACAAAAAAAATTAAAAAGGGTAGGGGTGATACACTAATCCTTGATGGCGATCATATAACTCTGAATTATTCAATAATAGGAATAGCATTTTCTGGTCTCGACCGATGTTATTATAATGGTAATCCTAACAATATTTATTCAGCACAAATGTATTTGAATAATAATTTAATATATGAACACAAACTCAACAATATTTCTTTCGACGACTCCCGTTACATAAACGAATTCAGCGAAACTATTGGTAAACAAAAATATCAAAAGTGTTTTTTACCAACAATTTATCCCTTAGGTCTTTTTGGCACGTGTTATGATAAGGGACGAATCAATTTAAAGGAAAGCGAGTTTCAAAAAATAAAACTAGTATTTACTGATGAGTCTGGAAATGCTAGTCCTTTGGAGTTTTATTTGAAAACAAAAAGGATAGATGAGTACGTTATACCAGAAGAAAAAAGTAATTTGTATGTAAATTGCTCAAGCCCTTTTGTGAGTTTTACAGATAATCTATACACCTATATCCCTGAAAAAACTTTTTTCTATTCTAAAAATATTGTGATTAGTAATACGCTTAATGATAACGGAAAACTAAGTATTTTTCCTGATCTTAACTTGAAACAAATGGTAACTCTGGGGTTTAAAGTGCCCGAAAAATATGCAGGGTTTGGTGACAAACTCATTTTAGATGGTTCATCAAATGCAATATCTTTAGCAAGAAACGATTCGGTTTTTTATCAGGTTAAAAGCTTCGGTAAATTTCAATTACGGATAGACACTATTCCACCAAAAATAAAAATAGATCATTCTGAACATCAATTAAAAGAAGCCTGGCAATTAGATGCTTTTTCATTCTCAATCAAAGATGAAATGAGTGGAATTGGTAAATATAACCTTTGGTTGAATAACGAATGGGTACTTGCCGAATACGATGCTAAAACTGATCTTTTAACCTATTATTTTGATTACGATACCCCAATGGGCTTACTTAATTTTAAATTAGAAGTCATAGATAAAGTTGGTAACAGAGCTTTCTTGGAATATGTTTTGAAGAAGTAAAACCCCCTTTTAAGTTTATCCTGTTTGTTGAAAACGGCTCGCAGCTGATACACAAAGTCTACTACCCACTTTTTACTGCTTACTGCAACTGTCTCCGTTCCATCAAATAATCCAGCGCCCCTAAACCTTCATTAAAAATCAAATCCAAAATACTAAGGTTCGGTACAAAACTAAATTTGCTTTCAAAGGTTTGATAGTAGTTTTTGTTTAGAGCAGACCGAACATTATCATCCGTTTTAAAATCCAATTTAGGATGAATCTTTTCTCGAAGATCTTCGCAATCAATAATCTCTTTATTATATAAGGTTGTGAGAGAAATGTTTTTTTTAAGCTTTAAAATTTTAAAAATTGTTTCGATTTGAAGAAGATTATATTCTAAAAGGCTTTGGAATTTTTTAGAATAAAGCGGTTCAATTTCACTTTCAAAATGTTCGAAATAAGGAGAATTTTTGTAGGCACTTGTAATGGCGCGCCAATGTTTTGTTTGCCATTGTTCTGCATAAGATATTTCTACATCTTTCGTCAATTCTTTAGTACCTTGTTTAAGTGCGGGAATTGATAAGCTCAGCAAACCATTAGCGGAAAGAATACTAGTTCTGTTTCTGAAGCTCTGCCTCTGGTAATTTTCGAATTGTTCTATTAGGATTGCTTCCGAGTTTAAAAGATAATAGAAATAGTGAAGATTAGGCCAGTATGCGCAACTTAAAATACTTTTCATTCAAATCTTTTTAAAATAGCAATGGCCTTTCCTTGAATTAAGTTCTCAGGTAAAAAGCCCCATGAACGCGAATCGTTGGCGTTATCACGGTTATCACCCAAAACAAAATAATAATTTTTTTTCACTACATAGTAGTTTGTTAAAACACCATTTATCAAAATACTATCTTGCTTTGTTTCTAGATGATTTTTTTCATGATGTGAAATTAAATCAGTATACAAGTTGATATTGATACTATCTAACCGTAAAGTGTCGTTAATTTTCGGAATGTAAATTTTACCGTAATGATCCATATTCCACCTGTAATTTTCATTACTTGGGAAACAAGTTTCATCATAGCTGTTTTTTTTCTCCGTTTTAAGTGCTACGGTTTTTATGAGAGAATCATTTTTCAGCATCTCAAATTCTTCCCCGGTAAGCGAATAACAGTAATCATACTCGTCGGAGACCTGACCGCCTTCAGTTAAATTGTAGCGAAGTTTAAAAACTGTTTGTTCTTTTTTTTCTTTAGGTTGAATAAAAAAGTTATGTTTTACAGTGCTTGTATCAGATACAGCTACGCCGTTTCTAAAGATCTGTTTATTCGAAATCTCGAAACTGTCTCCTGGTAAAGCAGCAATACGCTGAAAAAAAAATGATTTTGTAAGTAAGGTGTCTTCTACTGGATACTCAATGTATATTATATCACCTTCAGTAAAGTCATTGGAAATTTTGTTTATTAACACAGCATCGCCAAAGTGATAAGTAGTGGCCATTTGAAGGTTGTTTACTTTTACAATATCAAAAGCAAATCTTTTAAGTAAGTAAAACGCACTCAGAGCAATTAATGCGCTAACAAACCACTTGATTTTAACTACAAAACCAAAAATATGTTTTATTTTTTTGATTCTTTTTCTAATTTGAGTTTGCGGCGAGTATTCCACTTACTAAAGCCCCAAATCGCTACTATACTCAGTATAAACGGGATTTTAATAGAATGAAGTGTACCGTCTTTAACATAACATAAAAAGCGTTCCCAACGAAACTTACCATCTTTACTGTTTTTAAAGAAACTACTTAAGGTAAACTTGCCACTGATTGGATTGTTCTCAGCATATTTCATACTAAACCAAACAAAAAATGGTGAGCCAACTACGTGATCGTAGGGCACCAATCCCCAGCTTCTACTGTCTGCACTGTTATGACGGTTATCACCCATCATAAAATAATAATCTTGCTTAAACGTATAGCTGCTAATAGGGTTTCCATCGTACAAAACATTTGCTCCTGACTTAGTAACCTGATGAATTCCGTCATCGTATGTATTCATTACTTTTTCATAAAGACAAACATTATGTGTATCAATAGGAACCGTTAAGCCGGCTTTAGGAATTAGTAATGGACCAAAATTATCATTGTTCCAGCCATAAGAAGGATTGTGAGGGAAAACACTTGGAGCGTAAACGCCTTTAGCCTCATTAATGATTTTTACAGAAACAACACCAGGCATTTCACGAACAGCCTTAGCAGTTTGAACCGTCATGTTTAAACGGTATACTGCAGAATCTTTTGACTCTGCCATAATAGTCATTTCAGGATAATTAATATCGAGTTGATCGAGTATTCTTGCGCTAGGCATAGATTCCTGAGAACCTGTTTGAGGATTGTAACCTGGTTCTGAAAAAAGATGCCCGTAAGTTTTAACATAATAAAAATGTTGCGCTTTCTCAGGCATTGCCTGCATCGTTCCATTAATAAAAACCTGACCGTCTCTTACTTCGAAATTATCACCAGCAATACCAACACAACGCTTTACATAGTGATCACGTTTGTCAACTGGTCTTGCGACAATCTTACCGATTTTTCGCCCAGGATTTCCCTGATCAGGAGCAAAATTTGGATTATTTATATTATCATATCCAATGTAACGAGCCAGCTGATAATAACTCATGTCCTGAAACCCTAGAGCTACTGTATCTCCATCAGGATAATTAAATACTACTATCTGATTGTTTTTTACGGAACCAAATCCTGGCAATCTGAAATAAGGAAGTTTAATCCACTCCAAATAAGATTTTTTAGTTTCACTCATCGGTAAAGTATGATGCGCAAATGGAAACGATAACGGAGTTTGCGGAATTTTAGGACCGTAAGCGAATTTATTTACAAATAGAAAGTCACCAACCATCAGTGATTTTTCTAAAGAAGAAGTTGGGATAGTAAAAGCCTCAATAAAATATCCACGAATTATGGAAGCGGCAATTACAGCGAAAATTATTGGGTCAACCCAATTTTTAATTAATTTACTCGGCTCAATTTTAAATTTTGTTAGACCTACAAATTTTGCAGTAGGATCAAATCCAGTCTTCACAAAAAAAACGTAAGGCAAAACAGACGCAAGTAATAAATCTTGATTACTAGGCTTGTTAAAAGCTCTTGCTACATTAAAACCATATACACCGTACATTAAAATATTAACACCTGGCACAATCATAATTAAGCACCACCACCAAGGTTTATCAAGTAATTTGGCAAGTACATAAAAGTTGTAAATCGGAACCCAGGCTTTCCAGGTTTCAATGTTTGCTTTTGCAAATAATTTACCCAGTCCAAAAAAGGAGGCTAAAACCAGCAATAAAAAAATATAATTTCCCATAAATAGTAAAGTGTGAATATATGTATTTTATATAAATCGTAAACGGCTTAGTTTTTAAGGTATTGTTTTGTTGCTTGTTAATATTTGTTAGTTGCGGAGCTATTTAAACCACATAAGAAACATAAGGGATTATAAGTTTATAACTAGATGTCAGCCTTATGTGATCTTATGTTTCTTATGAGGTTTATTAGTTTGAGTGAAAACAGATGTTTCGTATGTGCATTAATTTTTTTATCTTTACTCTTGAAAAATAAACCTGCGTTGTTTGCAGGTAATAAAAATTTTAAATGATAAAAATAACTCTCCCCGATGGTTCTATTCGCGAATATGAAAAAGGAACAACATCATTGCAAATCGCTCAAAGTATCAGCGAAGGCTTAGCAAGAAACGTTTTAGCCGCAAAAGTAAATAACGAAGTATGGGATGCAACACGCCCAATCTCTTCCGATTCCTCAATAAATCTTTTAACGTGGAACGATGCTCTTGGAAAAGAAACCATGTGGCATTCTTCAGCACACATCATGGCTGAGGCTTTAGAAGCTTTGTATCCAGGTGTTAAGTTCTGGGTTGGACCACCACTTGAAAATGGTTTTTATTACGATGTTGATTTGGATGGTCAAACGTTAACACCAGATGATTTCGAAAAAATCGAACAAAAAATGTTAGAATTGGCACGCCAAAACAATACTTACATTCGAAAAGAAATCTCTAAAAGCGATGCCATTTCTTATTTTAAAGAAAAAGATGATCACTATAAGCTTGATTTATTAGAGCGTTTGGACGATGGAAATATCACACTTTACACTCAGGGTAATTTTACTGATTTGTGTCGTGGACCACACATTCCTACTACCGGATTTATAAAAGCTGCAAAAATTTTAAACATAGCCGGAGCTTATTGGAAAGGCGACGAGAAAAATAAAATGCTTACCCGTATTTACGGAATCACTTTTCCAAAAGACAAAGATTTAAAGGAATATTTAGTTCTTTTGGAGGAAGCAAAAAAACGCGATCACCGTAAGCTTGGTAAAGAACTTGAATTATTTACCTTCTCAGAAAAAGTTGGTTTAGGTTTGCCCTTGTGGTTACCTAAAGGAGCTATGTTGCGCGAACGTTTGATTCAGTTTATGCAAAAGGCGCAAACAAAAGCGGGTTATTTACCTGTGGTTACGCCTCACATTGCGCTTAAAGATCTTTACATTTGCTCAGGTCACTATGAAAAATATGGTGCTGATTCTTTTCAGCCAATCAAAACGCCACATGAAGGCGAAGAATTTTTCTTAAAGCCAATGAATTGTCCGCATCACTGCGAAATTTATAAGTCTTCACCGAAATCTTACAAAGATCTACCAGTACGTTACGCGGAATTCGGAACTGTTTACCGTTACGAACAAAAAGGTGAATTACATGGTTTAACACGTGTAAGAGGCTTTACACAAGATGATGCGCATTTATTTGTACGTCCCGATCAAGTGAAGGAAGAGTTTTGTAAAGTAATTGATCTGGTAATGCATGTGTTTAACGCACTTGATTTTAAGGATTACACAGCGCAAATTTCTTTACGTGATCCTGATAATGGAGCCAAATACATCGGCAGTGATGAAAATTGGAAACTCGCTGAACAAGCTATTATTGAATCAGCTGCCGAAAAAGGACTTAGGACAGTTACTGAGCTTGGTGAAGCGGCATTTTACGGCCCTAAGCTCGATTTTATGGTAAAAGATGCTTTAGGTAGAAAATGGCAGTTAGGAACTATTCAAGTGGATTACAATTTGCCTGAACGTTTTGAGTTGGAATATACTGGCAGCGATAACCTCAAACACCGTCCTGTTATGATTCACAGGGCACCTTTTGGAAGTTTAGAGCGCTTTATTGCGGTTTTAATTGAGCATTGTGCTGGAAATTTCCCTTTATGGTTAACTCCCGATCAAGTCGCTATTTTGCCTATTTCAGAAAAATATAACGATTACGCCCAAAATGTATTAAATTTATTGAGTAACTTTGACATCCGTGGATTTGTAGATGATAGGAACGAAAAGATCGGTAAAAAAATTCGTGATAACGAAATTAAAAAGATACCTTTCATGCTCGTTGTAGGTGAGAAAGAAGAAGCAGAAAAAACGATTGCAGTTAGAGCAAGAAGCAAAGGTGATATCGGTTCATTTACCCCTGAAGATTTTGCAAACTACGTGAAAGAATTAATTGAAAGTGATTTTAAACAAAAAACAGAAATATAAGAAGTTGTAAGTCAAAGGTCATAAGTCAAAAGTCGCGAGTTGAAGATCTCTGCGAGTTATGGACTAACGACTATAGACTAGCAACTTCAGACTAGAATAAACAAAAAGTATAACTAAAAGCGGAGGCAATTATCAACCAAAAGAAACCAAACATCCCATCATCAACAACAACCGGTGGTGACCAAAAACCAGTTTTCAAACAACCAAGGGGTTTAAAAGCGGGCTTCAGACGCCCAGGAGTAAAAGAAGAATTACATAAAGTAAACGGTCGTATTCATGCGCAAACAGTGCGTGTTGTCGGCGATGATATAGAAGCAGGAGTTTACCCAATTCTTAAGGCTTTAGAAATGGCTCGGGAGCAAGGATTAGACCTTGTTGAAATTGCGCCTAACGTAGATCCTCCTGTTTGTAAAATAGTAGACTACGGTAAATTTCTTTACGAACAAAAGAAGAAGGCAAAAGAAATTAAAGCGAAAGCAGCAAAAATTGTTGTAAAAGATATTCGTTTCGGTCCTCATACCGACGATCATGATTTTAATTTCAAAAAGAATCACGCCATTAAATTTTTACAAGAAGGTTGCAAAGTTAAAGCCTACGTATTTTTTAGAGGTAGAGAAATTGTCTTCAAAGTGCAAGGTGAAATTTTATTATTGCGTTTTGCGAATGAATTAGAAGAGTGGGGTAAAGCTGAGCAATTACCAACTTTAGAAGGTAAGAAAATGCTAATGCTAATCGGACCTAGAAAAAAATAATCTTTAATCGAATTAAATAAAAAAAAACCAGAGTCGTATTGATTCTGGTTTTTTTGTTTCGGTTTAAATTTACCCTTCTAAATTTTCCATCTTCCCTTTTCCATCTTACCTTTCCCATCTTCCCTTTTCCCTCTTACATTTTCCATTCACCTTTAGTTAAGGTCATTCAACACATTACTAGCCTCGTATATATAAAGATCCTTAGCAATATTCTGCGCCCATTTACTTTCTCTATTTAAACGCGCTGTATCATCAGTTAATCTTAATTTATCTTCATCTAAAAGTAAGGCATTAAAGCCTTTGATTTCCTTGCGTAAATCTTCATATTTTTTATTCTGATCACGCAATTGTTTTTGTTCTGCTCTAAAGGCTGCAAGATTTAAATTGTACTTGGTGTCATCTTTTTTAATTTTTATTTCTTTTGATTGAGTTTCAATTAAACCAAACTGTGGACTCGTTGCAATACGTTTGTGACTATTCTTAATTACTTTAGAGTAATTAATAGCCGTAAACTCCTGATAGTTGGCACGAGTTATTTCATCCCAAGGCATAGGATTTTCGTACTCTTTTTCGCCACGATCAATTAATGCATAGGGATCTGGCAATTCAATGTCTGGTGTAACGCCTTTTAATTGAGTGGCGCCACCATTAATGCGATAAAACTTTTGTTGTGTTATCTTTACTGAACCAATTGGTTTTATGGTATCAAATTGTTTAAGTAAAAAATCATCAAGATTTAAGAATGACTGAACAGTACCCTTACCAAAACTATTTGTACCCATAATTACACCGCGTTTATAATCCTGAATGGCAGCAGCAAGAATTTCGCTAGCACTAGCACTATTGTGATTAATCAATATAGTTAAAGGACCATCCCAAACAACATCTGGATTTCTATCTTCCATTACATTTAAAGGCAAGTTGCCTTTCCCTTTAACCTGAACTACTGGACCTTTAGTGAAAAACAAACCGGCCATTTCAACAACTTCTTGTAGAGAACCGCCGCCATTGTCACGTAAATCAACTACCAGACCTTTTATATTTTGTTTCTTAAGCTTCTCAATTTCTTTACGCATGTCTTGTGAACAATGACGAGCACCATTTCTTGTAAAGTCGGTATAAAACGAAGGAAGATAAATATAGCCCAGTTTATTTTTGTTATCCAATAAAGCGCTTTTCGCAAAAGTTTCTTCAATCTCAATTACATCTCTGATGATTGGAATTACTTTTAAGCTATTATCAGTTTTCCTAACAGTCAAACGTACCTCCGTACCTTTTTTACCTTTAATAAGTTCAATCGCATCTTCCATGTCCATATTGGTAATATCTACAGGGTCAGCTGCGCCTTGCGCAACTTTAATAATATCATCACCGGCCTTTAAATCGCCTTGTTTGTAGCTTGGACTCCCAACAATAATTTCGCTCACTTTTAAAATACCATCTTTTTGCTGTAGACGGGCTCCGATTCCTTCAAACTGCCCACTCATACCTTGATCGAATCTTTTTTTATCTTTTGGAGCAAAGTATTGCGTGTGTGGGTCATAAACACCTGTAAAAGCATTTGCAAACTCTGAAAAGCGATCACGAGGAGTGATCTTATTTAGACGCTTAAACCAATCTTCCTGCTCTTTTAATGTTTTTTTACGCGCGTCTGTTTCAAGCGAATCAAATAATTTCCCACTTTCAATTTTTTGTTCAATTACATCCATTTTCAACTCCGCATTGTCTACTTGCGCTACGCTTAATTGAGCTTGTGTGATTTTTTTGTCAGACACTGACGCCAAAGAGGAATCTTTTTTCTCTGCTTTATTCAACATATCATCTAAACGAAATAATACCCGGTACTTAAGTACTTTACGCCATTCGTTTTTTAAGTCCTCATTTGTTTTAGCGTAAGGAAGTTTTTTGTAATCTGTTTCGTATTCCTCTTCAGTGGTATGGTCAAAAGGTTGTGACAGTATCTCTTTGCTCCAATCTTCTTTTTCTTTAATGCGTTTTGCCACAATTTCTTGTGCTACAGTAAAAAAATCATGACGTTGAGAAGCAATTTCATCATCAATATCATGACGGTATTTATTTAACTCGTCAATATCACTTTGTAATAAAAATTGCTTATTAAAAGCGTTATGAAGATACAAGTCAAATACTTTTTCACTAAAAGTGTCGTCCAATGTTTGTGGTGAGTAATGTGCCTGATTTAGGCTATCAAATAAAAGACCTAGAATGACATCATTTTTATCGAAAACAAATTTCAGTAAAGTAAATGAAGAAAGTATAGCCACACTAAAAATGATGGCTACTTTTTTAGTGATTTTAGATGTTATTTTTCGCATAGGAAAAGTATTTAAAGCGTTACATACAAAATTAATTTAATAATCAGCAATTACTATTCCGTCCATCACTTATTTTAGCCTCAGAGACTTAAAACTTGTTTAAATATTGTTAAATGAAGAGTGATTAAGAATACTATATTTAACCTTTTAGAAATTAATTATGATCGATTTTTCAAGAGCGCAACTCACACATTTTACAGTACATTTTGTTGGAAATAAGGGTTTAGGAGAAGAACTTACCTGTAGTGAAAAAGTAATAGAGTTTAAAGATGATTTCGTAAAAGAAACAGTCCTTCGTTACTTTTTAACGCCATTTAAAACGGATATCTATTATCAATTCAAAGGCAAAGTAGATATCTCTTTAGCAAGTGTAGCAAACGCAACAGAAGATCTTTTTACTTCACAGAAAAGCTTTGTAGATGTTTCAAAACAAGTAGCAACACACCTATACAATCAAAGTATGCATCCAAAAATTAACGGCGGAGAATTTTTTGTCTGTTATTTTAAAGATGCAATGGTCGACGGTGAACTTTGTGATGCAGTTGGTTATTTTAAAACGGAGAATAAAGAAACCTTTCTAAAAGTTTACCAACATGTGGATGAATTTGATGTGGATTGCGATAATGGAATTAATATCAACAAACTGGATAAAGGCTGCTTGGTGTTTAATACAGAAAAAAAGAAAGGTTATAAAATGAGCATTGTAGACACGAATAACCGTGTAGCAGAATGCGCACTTTATTGGGAAGAAGACTTTTTAAATGCAGTTATAAAACCAAACGGATATTACCATACTAAAAATTTCATGGATACTTCGCGCGGTTTTTGTGAGGAAATTCTCACGGAAGCAAACAATGTGGATAAGAAGGATCAAATGATGATGCTAAATAAGAGTGCGTCTTATTTTAAAGAAAAGGATAATTTTAATTTAAAAGATTTTGAAAAGGAAGTCCTTGTACAACCTGAAATTATTGAAGCTTTTAACGATTACCGTGGTGATTATAATAAGCGGTTAGATCTTACTGCAATTGATGAGTTCGAAGTATCTCAAACAGCTGTAAAAAAGAACGCAAAATACATGAAGAGTGTTGTGAAACTGGATAAAAATTTTCACATCTATATTCATTCAAAACACGATTACGTAGAACGTGGCTTTGATGAAGAGCGTGGGTTGAAATACTACAAATTGTTTTACATAAACGAGGAAACCAACAATTAATCCGATTTTCTTTTTACGATTAAAATCAAATCCTTGTCCTCGATAGGCAAGTATCCAAATTCATAACAAAACGTGTACACGTGATTGTTTTTGGTGGTAATTTGGTTGGTATAGAAACTAAAATTAAAGCCCTTATCAATTAGCTTCTGTTTCGCAATAGTAGTTTTTTCACCAATTAAGGTCTCTTCTAATATGCGACGATTTTTCCTTAACGAGTTATTTATGTTCCTCACATAATTATTAGTATCGCTATTTTGTTTGTTGTTATAAGCATTGCGACACATGTCGCTACAGAATTTTTTATCAACTCTGCCTTTTATAACATCTCCGCACTCTGGGCATGTACGTTTTTCCATAAACCTAAATCCTAAATTTTAAACTAAAAATCTAACTAGTAACTTTATAACTTTCAACTTTTAATGGCGTTAAGCAACAATCTTTAAGGTGTTTTTTACCAACTTAGCCTTCTGCTTAGCCTTCAAAATATCGTTATCTACAATAGTTGCGTGTCCCATTTTTCGGAAAGGTTTTGTAGTTGCCTTCCCGTACAAATGAACATAAACCCCACTAAACTTCAGAACATCTTCGAGACCCTGATAAATTGCGGTTCCTTCATGTCCGAAATCACCAAGTAAATTAACCATTACACCTGCTCTTACGATCGACGTATCACCTAAGGGTAAATTTAAAATAGCACGTAAATGTTGTTCAAACTGCGACGTTACATTGGCTTCAATGGTATGATGTCCGCTGTTGTGAGGACGCGGAGCAACTTCGTTTACTAGTATTTTTCCGTCCTTAGTTAAAAATAATTCAACCGCTAGCAAGCCCACTATTCCTAGCTTTTCAGCAACAGAAGTGGCAATTTTAATGGCTTCTTTTTCAACTGTTTTCTTGATATCTGCGGGACTAAATAAATACTCCACTAAATTAGCTTCCGGGTTAAACTCGCATTCCACAACAGGAAAACACTTAATTTCTCCGCTTTCACTTCTCGCTACAATCACCGAAAGTTCTTTATCAAAATCAACCAAGCGTTCTAACACACTTGGCGCTTCAAAAGCTTTATCTAAGTGATGCGGACTAACAAGCTTAGTAACACCTTTTCCATCATAACCACCGGTACGAAGTTTTTGAAAGAAAGGAAAATAATCAGCGTATTTGCTAATTTGTTTTTTATTTTCCACAAGAAAAAAATCAGGACTAGGAATGTTATTTCTCTGGTAAAACATTTTTTGAGAACCTTTATCTTGGATAAGTTCTATAATATGTGGCTGGGGAAATACTTTTTTTCCTTCTTTTTCTAGGGCTTTGAGCGCTTCAATATTTACGTTTTCAATCTCAATAGTAATAAGGTCTTTATCCTTACCAAAATCGTATACTGTTTCAAAATCTGTTAAACTTCCTTGAGTAAATTTTTTCACCAAATGTCTGCATGGTGCATTTTTATCTGGATCTAAAATGGAAATATTAAGATTTAAATTAATGGCATTTTGTATAATCATTCTACCAAGTTGCCCACCACCTAAAATACCTATATGAAGTTGTTGAATTGTTTTGTCCATTAGTTTTTTATTTCGTTGCAAAGATAGCTATTTACAGATATTATAAAGCCTTAAGCTTGAGGAATAATTTATACCTTTAGGCATGCGTAAAATTAGTATTCTATTCGTTTTCTTTTCTGTTACTTTAACGGGACAGAATTTTAAAGAAAGCACAATAAAACAACATATTTCCTTTTTAGCTTCAGATAAATTAAAAGGCAGGGGTACATCTTCTCCTGAAGAAATATTAGCAGCAAATTATATAGCTACTGAATTTAAAAAACTTGGACTAACAGCATATAATAATTCTTACTTGCGTCCATATAATTTTAAAAAGAATCCAGATCCACATGATACGTCGCTGGTTGGGATAAAGGAAAAATCATCTAATAATGTTGTGGGTTTTCTTGATAACAAAGCACCTTATACCATAGTTATTGGAGCGCATTATGATCACTTAGGTCTAGGACACGACCACAATAGTCTTGATCCAAATCCGGAAGGTAAAATACACAATGGAGCCGATGACAACGCGAGTGGAACTGTTGGAGTAATGGAACTCGCAAGATATTTTTCCTCAAATAATAAAAAAGAGCCTTTTAATTTTTTATTTATGTGTTTTAGTGGTGAAGAACTGGGTTTGCTTGGCTCTAAGAAATGGTGCGATAAACCAGATATTGATCTTTTAACAATAAATTATATGGTGAATATGGATATGATTGGAAGATTAAATGATTCAACAAAAAAAATAATTGTTTATGGAGTTGGGACTTCGCCGGTTTTTGTTCCTCTAATTGATTCCATTCAAACCGCCTTAAGCATTAAAAAAGACAGCAGTGGCATAGGACCAAGCGATCAAACTTCTTTTTATTTAAAAGATATCCCTGTACTACATTTTTTTACTGGTCAGCATAGTGATTACCATAAGCCTTCTGATGATGCAGAAAAAATAAATTATAAAGGTGAAGCGGAAGTGTTGAATTATATTGTGACTATTATTGAAAAAACATATAATTATCCTAAGCTAACATTTAGTAAAACGCGTACTCCTGATACTGGTAAGTCATCTTTTAAAGTGACTATGGGCGTAATGCCAGATTATACTTACGAAGGCGAAGGCATGCGCATTGACGGCGTTACAGATAATAAACCAGCTTTTAAAGCAGGAATCGAAAAAGGAGATGTGGTTAAGAAATTGGGCGAGGATAAAGTATTAGATGTGATGTCTTACATGAAAGCCTTATCAAAATATAATAAAGGCGACTCAACAACTGTTGAAATTTTACGGGGTAAGGAAACCAAAGTAGTGAACCTTACTTTTTAGAATTTATCTAATTCTATCCGCACTTTTCAAAAGTGCAATATCTTTTTTAATGTTACGAGCTGATAATGCAGCGCCTACTGCGCCTATCAATCCAATGATTGTAGCAAGTATCGAATTTTCATAACTAATTCCTTCACCTAATTTCACAACTGGTAAAAATGATACGATTAGTGTAATTCCTAATTGTAGAAATAGCAATGCATAACTCAATTTCACTTGTAATACTCTGTTTTTAAAGAGAAAAATGGTTACAAGAGCTAAAATAGCTGCCATAGCATTTATTGCGGTTCCAATATAATGCCAGATATTCGGGTGCAGTCCTTCTGAATCAATAATAGAAACAGAGACTCCGATTTTAGTACCATTAAAGTTTACAAAATTGCAAGTAACAAGCGATAAAGCTACAGATGTGAAAATGCTTAATAATAAAAAAAGAGTTTGTTTACGTTGAATCATGTTGCGAATTTAAGAATTACAAATTTACCATTTGTAAAGTTTTAATTGGTATTTAACCTCTTCAATTTGGCTCGAAATAACAAAAATTTCAGGACTAATAGTCGTAATAAGAGGTATGGTAGATTCTTTTATTTCTTCGATGGTGTTTATTTTGTAAATCTTTTTTACAGGACTAAGAAAAGAGTAGTTTACAAGATTGTTTCTGGTAAGATGTTTCGAAAGAATCCAGACAGGATTTTTTTCTTGATCTAATTTAAAATACTGTTTTATTGGAAAGTTGAGAGGTTTGTAAAATAATAACTCGTATTGTTTAACGCTATCAATGCAAAGTTTGCCATTCAAATCAAGTTTATCCAAGGTCTGAAAGTACTGTTCAATTAATAGATTCGGGCTAATGACATTCCTTTCAAGCACTAAACGATCTTCATTAGGAATGAGATTAAAGAGGGTGGTATTTGAATAGAGATAACAAACGTTGCTACTAAAACTTTTGAATATATCACCTGTAAAAGAAATTTTGCCATCTGGATTTTTTCTGAGATCGCTAAATCGAAGCATAAAATTACTCGTAGTTTTTTTTACGCCTGTTTTTGTATCGTTGATTGGAACTTTAAAATCTTCTTTAATCTTAATTTCACCAAGTGAATCTATTTCAATATAATAGATAACTAATTGAGGGGATTTAGAAATCAGAAGTTTATTTTCTTTTCTGCTAAATTGTGATTCAGTAAATTTCTGTCCGATAAAACTTATAGATTTATAATTCTTATCAATATAAGCATCTCCATAAAAGTAAATATCATCATCACCTTTGTTGTTTAGCTTAGTTGCTTTTTTTAACTCTCCGGTTTCAGCATTAATTTTAAGTTGCCATTCTCCATTTTTAATTCCATCACTAACTGTCACAAAAAGAAAAATATCGTTTTTGTTTGCGTAAAAAATGTGCGCTGCGTGGATGTTTTTTCTTTCAAAAGGAAATTGCCATTTGAATTCGTAATCAAAATTACTGGTTTCAGATTTTAAAAGATATTTGTTGAGGTAAAATTGTGTGCCAGATGTATCGCTCTCTGTTTTAATTGTGTAAACGGCATTCTTCGCATAAAGAACTTCATTCGTAAATAGAGAAGTGTTATTAAGTCTTGCTATTTCTACATTTTCAAGCTTAGCAATCAATTCAAATTTTTTATTAAAACGAAGAATATTGACGTTGTTTTTAGAAGAAGAATTGCCAGCATTTCCCTTTTTTTGAAAATAAATGTTTAGAAATCCGTGAAGTGTATCCGAATAACTTTCTAAATAACTTTCCGGCACATCTTTACCTATATCAACAAAATTAGTATCAAGTATGTTTAAATCATGATCGAGTTTGTAAACACTTAGTAATAGATTTTGTTTTCTGACCGAAATACCGAAATTATATAATGAGCCACTATAGAGTTGACAATTTCCTTTGTGTAATGCAAATTCTTTAGACTGCCCTTTAACTATACTAAAAATACAAAGGGAAATGAGTACGTATGTAATTTTATTCATCAATGAGACCTTGTTCTTCTTTTTTTGCGTAGTCTAAGATAAGCAAATAATAAAGTACTACGCCAAAAGCATATAAAAGAGATGTAATTAAAAAGATATTTCCAAAACTAAAATTGTAAGCAAACAAGATGGTTACCATAAATCCACTTAATACCCAACTGCCACTCCAAATGGCTGAAGTAAGCGCGCTGGTTATCTCACGGTTATTTCGCCCAACATAATTAAGAACCAGTTCTGAAGTCATTGGTCCTGCCATATTCATCAACGGTTGTCTTAATAAATAACATACTGAAGCAATAACTATTGCAAGGGAATACTGACTATAATATTGAGTCGTAGCTAATGCAACCAACGCAATAACAGCTAAAGATTGTGTTGTAGGAATAGCGATTTTATAACCAATTTTTTCCTTAATTTTTGGAACTAGCATTGCAAAATAGGCTACAAGAATTGAAGCAATAAAACTGAGACTTGAAAACCCACCTTTGCCAACATGATGCACTTTGTCAAAAAACAAACTAATAAAAGGGATGGTCAGTCCTGCACCTGTAGCAATGATAAGCGTTGGCAGTAAGGCTTTTAAAACAACATTCCATTCCGTTTTACCAGACATTTTTTTCTGATTTCCGTTTTCTGGTTCTATTTCAATTGAAACTTCATCAAAATTTTTAATTCTTTTCAGAAAAAATATGCCACCAAAACCAATCAGTGAAAACAGTATTAAAATAAATTTCTCATCAAAAAAAGTAGGATTTATAAAATCAAGAACGGCTATAACAATACCACTTAGTATACCACCAAAGCTCCAGGTGCTATAACTTAATGAAATCGCGGCTGTTTGATTTACTTTTTTTGTGTTGCGAAGAATGAAAGGAAAAATGGGTATTTGCATGAACGTAAATGAGCCCCCCCATAAAATAAGGGTTATAAGCGTTAGCCACTTTATTTGAAAAGCGATCGACAGTACAATGGCGATTCCAAAAAGAGGAACGCAGGTATTTGATAAATAAAACAAAGGCATTACCTTTTTACCTTTAATGTATTTGCCGAGTGGCAGAGCTAAAATAAATACGCCTATAAAACGAAATGTAATAAATAAAGCAATTTCACTGTCGTCAAACCCTTGTCGCGTCATATAAAGGGGAAGGATGTTCATAAAAGTGGCATTTACAGCCTGAATAAAAAACTCCGAGGCAATTGCGTTTTTAACCGGCAACTCCAAAGTTTGATATTCTTTTATGAATGAAAATACTTTAGCCATGACTCATAATAATGTCAATATACCCCGTTATTTTTGAAAAATCATTCGGACTAAACTCCTCAAATTCGTATTTATTTTTAAACCAGGTAATTTGCCGTTTTGCATAATTGCGAGTATGTTGTTTTATTTTTTCTACGGCAGTCTCTAATGACAAACCTCCGTCAAGGTAATCGAATAGTTCTTTGTAACCCACTGTTTTTAATGCGTTCAAATCTTTTTTCGAAACTAATTGCTTCACCTCTTCCAGTAAACCTTCTTGCATCATAAGGTCAACTCGCTTGTTTATTCTGGAATACAGTTCAGCTCTTTCTAAATTAATTAAAAGTTTAACAGCAGTAAAAGAACGCAAAGTTTGTTTTTTCTTAAGGAAGCTAGAGTAGGGAAGCCCTGTGTGATCAATTATTTCAAGCGCACGAATTAATCTCTGAGGATTATTAATATCGACGGAATTGAAATAACTTTCGTCTTTAATTTTAAGTTCTTTTTGCAACCATTCTATTCCTTGTTCTTTAAATTTCGTATTTAATGATTCACGAATTTCTTCGGGAATCTCCGCAAAATCATCCACACCATTTAAAACAGCATCGATATACAAACCTGAGCCGCCCACCATAAAAACAATTTGATGTTCTGTAAATAATTCTTCTAATGTTTTGAGAGCATCTTTTTCAAAATGACCAGCACCGTATAATTCCTCAATGTTTTTTGTGTTCACGAAATAATGCGAAACAGTTTCTAATTGTTCTGTGGTTGGTTTAGCGGTACCTATGTTTAACTCTTTGTAAAATTGCCTTGAATCTGCCGAAAGAACTACTGAAGCGTAATGCTTGGCAAGATCGATTGCTAAATTTGTTTTACCCACAGCAGTGGGGCCCGCAATTACAACAAGATATTTGTTTCGAGAATTAATGCCTGTAAAGTTAAAATCTATCAAATTAAGAACGCATAATTATTCAAATTTCTTTGTGAACAACTCTTTTTCATAACTTTCTTTTAAAAGCGCTTCTTTATTATTTTTATACGATGCACAAACCCTGGCATAGTCTGGTCTTTGGAATTGTTATTTTCTTATTACTGAGCGTGATCGGTTTTACGTTTCCAAAAAACGGATTCGAAATTAATAAGGACCTTAAATTTAGTTTTCCAAAACTGAGCTCATTACTTGGGATAAATTCTGAAAAAAAAGATATTGAAAAAATACTGCAAGCGGTCGACGCTATAGATACTTCGTTTACAATAATTGAGGAGGAGAAAAAATCAAATGATACAATAGAAAAAATTGAAATGGAAGATGTTATAAATGATTCAAATTCTATAACTAAAGTACCAGTATCGCAAATTAAAAATACAGATACTGATATTACTTTAATCACGAACATCCAGGCTCGAAATAAAAATGTTCTCAAGAAATTTTTTACAGCGCTTCACGAACTCAAAAATAATCCTAAATCAATAAGGATTTTACACTATGGCGATAGCCAAATAGAAGGTGATCGAATAACGGATTATTTGCGATTAAAATTACAGGGACAATTTGGTGGAAATGGTCCAGGACTTATATCATTAATGCCGATCTCAAATAGTTTAATTAATCGAGTGACTACTTCTGATGGCTGGGATAGGTATAATGTATTTACGGGTAAGGATAAACGAGTGCCACATGGTAATTATGGGATTCTCGCCGGCTTTACAAGATTCATTGGGTATAAAAGAACTGGCGATACAAATTCAGTTCTTAGTTCAAGCGTTAGTATTACAACTACGAAACTGGGAGGAGAAAATGCAATGACTTACAAAAAGTTGAAATTATTCTATGGGGCTGCAAAAAAAAGAACCTGGTGTGAATTTTACGATGGCCCAGCGCTAATGGCCGCAGATAGTCTCGATACTGGTGGTTTGATGCGAGTTAAAGAGTATAAAGTAGGAAATGGTTCTTTCACGCATACCCTAAAATTCAGAGGTAAAACTAGTCCTGATTTTTACGCGCTTTCTTTGGAAAGTGACAATGGTGTTATGGTTGATAATATCGCCTTACGGGGAAGTAGTGGAACTTTTTTTCATCTAACAAATAATTCGCAGCTTAAACAATTCTACGAGTATCTGAATGTGAAACTAATTATTTTGCAATTTGGCGGAAACTCCCTGCCTGCAATTGAAAATGATGATATGGCTGTTAATTATTCAAACTATATTAAGTACCAAATTTCTTTAATAAAAAAAATGGCTCCAGAAGCAAGCATTATTTTTATTGGACCTTCTGATATGAGTATTAAAAACGGTACAGAATACATTACCTATCCTTATCTTGAAACAATGAGAGATGCTTTAAGAAAAGTTGTTCTCGAAAGTGATTGTGCGTTTTTTGATATGTACGATTGTATGGGTGGAAAAAATAGCATGCCCGAGTGGGTTGAAAAAAAATTAGCAGCGACAGACTATACCCACTTTAGTCCACAAGGCGCAAGAAAAATAGCGACATTATTTTATTCTGAATTAATTAAAGAATATAATGCTTATTTAAAAACAAGAAATTGAAGATAAACTGTAAAATATTTTTTGCATTTGTTAGTATTGCTTTATTGACAAATAAGATTGTGGCGCAAGACAGTGTAAGTAAATATCCATTCATTGCACAAGAATATAATCATCTTTATTTTTCGAGTGATAGCTTATCGTTTTTAAATTTTTTTAAAAAGATAGACAGTTTAAGTATGGGAAAAAAAACAAGAGTTAATATTGTTCATATTGGCGGTTCTCATGTTCAGGCTGGCATCTGGAGTAATGTTTTTCTTGCGGCTTTTCAAGATGAGTATAAAACTACAGGGGGTGGTTACTTTTCATTCCCTTTTAAAATAGCTAAAACAAATAGCCAACCTTATGCTACATCTTTTTCGAATGGAAATTGGGAACGGTGTCGATCAGTTGGCAGAGAGTACTGCCAACCTTTAGGAATGAATGCAATGAATATTTCCACAAACGACAGCACGAATTTTTTCGGCATTTCCTTTACGACAAAAGCAGCATGCAAGAAAGTAAATGTTGTTAAGGTCTTTCATAATTTTAACACAAGTTTCGAATTTAACGCATGCAATCAGGATAGTCTTAAAGTCGAAAGAAAGGATTTTAGAAAAAGTGGGTATACACTTTTTAAATTTCCAATTCCACTCGATTCAGTTATGTTTGAGTTAATCAGAAAAGACACCTTGGTTAAAGATTTTTTACTTTATGGCTTTAGTTTGGAAAGTGATTTAGAGCCAGGCTTTTACCTTGCTGGCTTAGGCGCTAATGGCGCTTCAACCACCTCTTTCTTGCGATGTTCAGACTTAATTCCTCAAATGGAATCATTAAATGGAGATTTGTTTATTTTATCTCTTGGTGTAAATGATACCCAATCGAAAGGGTTTTTAAAAGAAGATTTTATTGAAAATTACGACACCTTGATTAACGTCATTAAAAAAACTAATCCAAATACTGCAATAATTCTCACAACTACTACAGATAATTTTATAAGATATAAAACATCAAACAAAAGAACCATTACTGCAAAGGATGCAGCCTTCGAGCTAATGAATAGACACAATGTTGCTGTTTGGGATCTGTTTTCTATTATGGGTGGATACCGCTCAATGCTTAAATGGCAAAGGGTCGGCTTAGCATCAAAGGATAAAGTGCATTTCTCAAACAAAGGATACACAATAGTAGGAGGCTTAATGTATGAAGCTGTAAACAAGTCCTATATTAATAACCAAAAGAAAAACAAGGAATCGAAATAATAAACTACATAATTAATTACTCTCAAGATAAACCTTTGTTATTTACACAATTGTTCTTCTGGACATTTTTCTTAATTGTACTCTTTTTTTATTCTTTTGTTTATAAAGTCAATAAATTAAGAACCATTTATTTATTAGCAGTAAGTTTATTTTTTTATTTTAAAACAAGCGGTGTATTTGTAATTCTGCTAATATTTACAATATGTAGCGATTATTTCTGGGGTAAGAGAATTCACAAATCTAACACTGTTCTAAATAAAAAAATATTTTTAACTGTGAGTGTTATACTTAATCTTAGTTTGCTCAGCTATTTTAAGTACGCCTATTTTTTTACCGAAAGTTTTAACGACATAACTGGCAATCGTGTACCTTTCTTCAATCATTTCGCGCAATTTTCAAATTCATTTTTCTCAACTCATTTTAGCGTAGATAAACTCTTATTACCTGTGGGTGTATCCTTTTTTACATTTCAATCTCTTTCGTATACAATTGATCTTTATCGCGGTAAAGTCGAGCCTGTAAAAACAATTTTTGATTACGGTTTTTTTGTTTGTTTTTTTCCGCATTTGGTTGCCGGGCCAATTGTGAAAGCCCACGATTTTATTTATCAAATCTACCAACCATATAAATTAGAAAAAAAGGAATTTGGTCTCGCTTTCTTCTGGATCATAAATGGTTTTTGTAAAAAAATTGTTGCTGACTATATTGCAGTAAATTACGTAGATCGCATTTTTGACAACCCACATTTTTATACAGGTATTGAATCAATAATTGGAATTTTTGGCTATTCACTCCAAATCTATATGGATTTCAGTGGGTATACCGATATGGCCATCGGATTAGCATTGATTTTAGGTTTCAGACTTAAAATAAATTTTAATTCACCTTACAAAGCCACGAGCACCAGCGAGTTTTGGAAACGTTGGCATATTTCGCTTTCAACTTGGTTGCAAGAGTATTTGTACATCCCATTAGGAGGTAATAGACATGGAACCCTGGGTTCATACTTCGCTATCACTATCATCGCACTATTTTTAGTTTTTCTGAGCGGTAAACTATGGCTTATTTTGGTGTTTTTATTTGCTACTGTTTTCTTGTTGCTCTTATCTTATTTTTCAAATTCGATTAGAAGAAGTATTAATACAAATATTAATTTAATGGTTACGATGTTGCTTGGAGGTCTCTGGCATGGCAGTAGTTGGCTTTTTATAATTTGGGGTGGATTAAACGGCATTGGATTAATTGTCCATAAATTTTGGAAGAAAATTTCTCCCTTTAAGAACACTAATAATTTAGGTGTTAAAATTATACTAATGCTCGTAACCCTTAGTTTTATTAGCTTCACGCGAATATTTTTTAGAAGTACAAATCTCGAAACGGTAAATGCCATCTTTGATCGAATAGGCAATCATTTAAGTTTTGAGCTTTTTCTAGAAATTATTAAAGGATACAAATTTGTATTTGCTCTTATAGTAATTGGTTACCTGATACACTGGATCCCTGAAAAAATGAAGTCAGCTTACCGCAATTGGTTTGCTTCACGTTCGTTTGTCGTAATGGGACTTCTTGCGTGTATTGCCATATTTCTAATGTATCAGCTTATGAGTGGTGAGATGCAACCTTTCATTTATTTTCAGTTTTAAGAACATTTGAAATTCATTTGGCACCCTTATATGCCCTTATGTTTCTTATGTGGTTCAATCTTTTTTAAGTCGACACCCAATACTGCCAACTGATTACTGAATGCTGCCAACTTATATGCCCTTATGTTTATTATGTGGTTCAATAAAAAAACACCGAAAATTTCTTCCCGGTGTTCAACGCAAATTAATAAAAGCTTAGTATTGTTTTTTCTTCTTAAAAATCGAAAACAAACGTTCAATTCCATCCAATATTTTTTTAAACACATCGAAATAAAGTGTTACAATAAGTATCAAACTCATTAACCATATTATACACATATTAAACCCAAATGTAGAATAGTATCTTCCAAATAAGTTTTTAGTTGGAGCGAAAAAGTGAGCTCTACCAATTTTGGACTCGGTTGGATCTTGAAAGACTGGGTCAGTCCTTTGTATAAAACGCCCGTCTTTTTCTAGGCATTTTTCACCAAAATCATTTTCATTTTTCACCAATTGGATCAAATTACGGTTTTCTGACCTATCCTGTAAATCAACAAGACCTGGATTACCAAGTTTCTTAATCAATTCCGAAATAAGAGCATCTTGCTTTTTACGAGCCGAATTTTCCATGTTAATGTAATAATTCTTCAAAGTATTGTCTAGATAGTCTTTTATTTCTGCAGCCGAATTTTCGTTATATTTTTCTGGCGTAATCTTATCAAGTCCCGGAAATTTCTTTTTGGTAAATTGTTCTTCTTTTTTTAATTCACTGTACAAAAGATCAATATCATATTTTAACTCCGATGCTTTTTTCCCAGCCTTAATTTCATTTCCAATCTTTACAACTTTGTTATTAAGTCTTTGCATCCAGTAGTCTTTTTTGTACGAGGCAGTACTTATTCGTTTGTCAAGTTTATATACATGCTTTTCATAGGCGTTTTCTTTAAATTGATTAACAGCTAATGCTTCAAAAGCCCAACGGCTAGCCATCATTTCCCCAACCACAGGCACGCTTCCTTGAGCAGCAAGTGTTGGGTTTAATTTATCAAATTTAACAACAACACCTGCAAGCAGTAATTGTGGAATAATAAGAAATGGAATTAATATATAAATCGTAACTGCGCTATTAAAGGCTGACGAAATATTTAATCCTAATATATTCGCAAAGCAAGAGGTTGTAAATAAAACAAACCAATAATCGCTGTACATTCCTTCGATGCCAAGTATTGAATTTCCTACGAGAACAAAAGTGAAAGTTTGAACTGCAGAAAGAATAAACATAATAATGATCTTACTCCACAAATAGCTCCCTTTACTTAAGTTTAAAAATGACTCTCGTTTTCTGATTTTTCTATCGCGAATAATTTCCTCAGCACTAACTGTAAGCCCAATAAATAAAGCAACTACAACCGACATAAACATATAGGCAGGAATATTATCATTATCCTTATAGATGTAGCCTTTAATATTTTCTTCATCAACATTAAAATATCTTACCAAGTATGCCAGTATTAAGGCAAGTAAGGGAGCTTCAATAAAGTTAATAAGTAAGTACTGAGTATTTGTCAATTTGCTTTTGACATCACGCGTTAAAAACACTTTAAACTGCTTTAAAATATTCGGAATTTTAAAAATACTCTCAGGGATTTCGGTATGTTTTTTCTCTGAATGTATCTCAGTTTCAATTAATTCTTTGTAGTGAGTATTCCAGGTAACAGGACTAACCTTTCTACTATAAGTTAAATTCCCGTATTCATCTAATACCTTACTTTCTATTATATTAAAAATTTGCTCTGGATTCACATTTCCACAATTTCCACACTCCGATTCTTCAGCATTTACATGATTAACTAAACGCTTAAAATAACTTACTGCATCAACAGGATTACCATAATATATTGGATAACCACCAACATCTAATATCATTAACTTGTCAAACATTTTATATATGTCTGACGATGGTTGGTGAATAACTACAAAAATTAGTTTCCCTTTTAAAGCAAGTTCCTTTAGAAGATCCATAATATTTTCCGAATCACGCGACGATAAACCAGAGGTAGGCTCATCCACAAACAACACACTTGGTTCTCGTATTAATTCAAGAGATATATTTAAACGTTTACGCTGACCTCCTGATATTGTTTTTTCCAAAGGAGATCCCACTTTTAAATGACGGGTCTCGCTTAATCCAATATTTGCCAACAATTCATTACAGTTCTTAGAAATCTCTTCATCAGGCAGATTTCCAAAACAAAGTTTAGCATTGTAAAACAAGTTCTCGTATACAGTCAGTTCTTCTATAAGTAAATCGTCTTGACTAACATGCCCGATTACGCCTTTAATTTCTTCTTGCTCTGTGTGAATATTTTTACCATTAATTTTTACAGATCCACCACTTGGTGTTTCCATACTGTTTAATACATTTAATAAAGTAGATTTACCAGCTCCAGAACCACCCATAATTCCAATCAACTTCCCACTTTCTTCACTAATATTGATATCACGTAAGCCTAATTTTCCGCCCTTAAATTTGTATTCTAGGTTAGTTACTTCAAAGGTAATTCTTGGTCGGGACTCATCATTTAAAAAACGACCAATAATATCACTATAATAAATTGGTTTTATTTTACTCGAACGAATAGAAGATCCAGGAGTGAAAATATGAACGCGATCACTCGAAATTCCTTGACCATTCAATTGTAGTTCTATTTTTCCGTAAATCCTTAAGGCGTACATCGCCACACTTTCAATTTGAATAATGCGAACATCTTCATGCACTGGTTCGCAATACACGTGTTTGCTTTGATTCATGTAACCGCTTGGCTTATCGTTAATAACAAGTATGTTCGGATTATTTGGAACTTTTTCCGAACTATCTTGTATAAACGCTTTTAACAACTGAAATTCATTTGTCGGAATATTGAAAGTATCAGCCACTGTTAAAACAAACTCATACTCTTGCTCTGAAATCTCATTACTTGAATAAATAAATTCAAGTAAACGAATAAGTACAATTACTTTTTGAGGTTGTTCAAGCTCCTGATTAATTTGCGTACAAATCTTTAAAACTTTTACCGAATTTAAAGAAGTTCTTTTTTGTGCGCCTTCTTTACGTTTACTGGCGTTCTGATGTGATTCAAGATATTCGTCGAATATTTTAAGGTAAATTTCAACTTGTTCAAGATTCAGTTGTTGCTTTAAAAAAGATTGTACAATCTGTCGTCCAGTATTGTTTATACCATCTACTTTCGCAATAATGGCAAACATTTGCATCAACGCCCTTAATATTCGTTCACTCATTTTATTTAATTTTTATTTTTTTCTGTGATGAAATCATATAAACATTTAGAAATTTGTTTTACTCGACTAGCATCTTGCCTCGTAAAATCTGTCACAGATTTCGCAAAATAAAGAGAAGTAATACCCGCCTCTTTCAAAGTTGAAATATAATTTTTAAAAACTTCAACTACAAATAATCCACTTGTTTTATCAATTTTAAACTGTTTTGTGTTTTTGACGTAATAACTTTTGCTCCCTGATCGTATCTCGAGAACATCGACCTTATCAAAGTAAAAATTTTGCTTTACAATAAATCTAAGAAAGTACTTATCATCGTTAGTTCGAAATATTCGTACCATCGAAAAATCTTTTAATTGTATTTCAAGGTATTGACCTTGAAGAATCTTTTCCGTTTCCGGTACAGACATGGTATCTGTTACAAAGGCTGTTTCACAGTTTATCTGTCCATAAGCAATTGATGTAATTGTAAGGAAACAAAAAGTGATAAATCTAAGCATCATTAAATATTAAATAGTATAATTTAAGAAACTCCAAGATACAAAAAAAGGATAAAAATGTGTTTTATCCTTAAAATAAAAATCTCTTTTTATAAAATTATTTTTGCTTGAATCCGATAAGAATTACAGCACAACCAGATCCGGGATTTTTATTCACATCAAGTTGAGCTTCAATAATAGTTTCAACTGTTGATTTTACTTTAAAGTCCCAATACGGTGCATTTCTTTGAGAATGATTGCTAAACAATAAATGACGATCTTGATCATAAATATTAAAAATAAGGTTGCCGTCCGACCTTCCACTACAGGCAGCAATACGATAAGTTGTTTCCCCAAAAAATGTGGTATGAAACTCGGCGTATTCTTCTGAATTAAGAAGTAAAGATCTGTATTGTTGTCCGTCTGATATAAAAGTTGAAATAATATGTTTCGCACACATATTAGCTATCGAATCGCATTGAGCTGCCGATTTATTAATACAACTAACCCCTATTATTAAAGATAATACTAAAATAAATTTCTTCATCCGATTTATTATGATTTTGTTGTATTAACTATTTTACCTCTTATTTGATTAAGTTTTTGAGTAATCTGACTTAGTTGCTCATCAGAAATAATAACCTCAGTAGTACTATTAATGTATGTAACTTTTTTTGCGGTATCAGTAATTGGCTCTACAAAATTGTATTTAAATTGAATACCCTCATAAACTTCTGCTAGAGCTGTAAGCGCAATGTTTAGTTCAATAACTTCTGGATTATTATAATTTTTAAGGATTTTGATAATACTGTTAATTGCCTGTTTTTGCTCAGCTATTCTAAACCTAATCGCATCAGTAGATTTAACCTTATATGCAGTTAAAGAAAAATGCATACTTTCTATCCAACCGCCAGTCAAAATCAAACTGCTAATATCGGTTCTTTGATTTTCCTTTAAATAAGCATCGCTACCCCTGTATGCAATACCTACAAGAACCATCATACTGTCTTTGTTGGTTATGTTATTTTTTATACGATCCATTGTAGGACCATCGAATGCTGCCGAAATGCCCAGTTTATCAGTAAGTTGTTTTATGGAAGCAAGATATCCTAAAGCATCTTGAGTTTGGTTGTTCAGTGAAACATAACCTAAATCAGCACCGTATATTCCTAAGTTGAGCGCACGAGAAAAATCCGTGGAATAAGTGTTTACTTTATTGGAAGAGCTTAGAATTGATTTATCGTAGGTAACACCGCTCTTTTGTATCAACATTGCTGTCTGAATAGGTGAAGGAACACTAAATAACTCACCGCCAACATTTAAGACCGCTGCTTTAACTGTATCTGGGGTCTCTATTAAATCATCCTTTTCTTCCTCATTCTTACCGCCACCGCAGGAAGCGAAAGAGAAAACAGTTATGGTAAACACCAAGAATTGTTTATTAAACATATATTTAAAAATATTCATCGGTATAATGATGGTTTAAAGGTAGATTAAATTTTACTGCAAGTAAACAAAAATTAATGATATTGACAAAAAAAATGTCCCTTTTCTAAACAATGGTTTTCTTGTGTTTTATAAGTAATATACACGTAATTAGATTACACAATAAAAATTATTTCTCCAAAGTTTTAAGAATTCTTATTTCCTGATTTATAAAATCACGGATGTTATTTTACTATTTCTTCAAATTTCCCAAATCTATAATGTCTATGGTTCTTTATGAAAATTATTCATCACATTTCAAAGGCTAATTGGCAAAAAGTTCCAACTAGAGCACAAAATCAACAAGAAAATAATTTTTGTGTTATAAATATTTGCCTAGCTATTTTAGGCGTCTTTAACCAATAATTTTAGATACTTTAGTACTTTATGAAAATTAACACCGAAGATACAATTGTAGCTTTAGCAACTGCTCATGGAAGCGCCGCTATTGCAGTTATAAGGTTAAGTGGACCTCAAGCTATTCAGATTGTCGATCAGTTTTTTTACACTAAAGACCTCAAAAAAAAATCCTTAATTAAACAACCCTCTCATACAGCAAATTTTGGAATTTTGCTTCATGAAGATGTCATTATTGATGAAGTAATTGTAACTTTATTTATAGGATTAAAATCATATACAGGCCAAAATAGTGTTGAAGTATCCTGCCACGGTTCACCTTTTATTCAACAACAACTTTTAAAACTTTTTTTAAATACTGGTGCTAGAATGGCGCAACCTGGTGAATTTACTATGAGGGCTTTTTTAAATCAAAAACTAGACCTCAGTCAAGCAGAGGCAGTGGCTGATCTTATTGCAAGCAATTCCTCGATTTCTCATCAAGTTGCCATGCAACAAATGCGTGGTGGATTCAGTGATAAAATTAAATTATTAAGAAATAATCTTGTAAACTTTGCTTCGCTAATTGAATTAGAATTAGATTTTAGTGAGGAAGATGTTGAGTTTGCTGACAGAACCGATCTTAAAAATCTAGTCACAACCATCAATTCCGTTATCCGGAAATTAGGAGACAGTTTCGAAATTGGGAATGTGATTAAGAATGGTATTCCTGTAGCCATAGTTGGCAAACCAAATGCAGGAAAATCCACTTTGCTAAATGTATTACTTGAAGATGATCGAGCTATTGTAAGTGAAATTCCTGGCACAACACGAGATACTATTGAAGATGAAATAATTATTGAAGGTGTTTTGTTTAGGTTTATTGATACCGCTGGCCTTAGAATAACATCAGATATAGTAGAACAAATTGGCGTTAATCGGGCCCTTGAAGTAATAAGAAAATCAGCAATTATTATTTATCTATTTGATGCCCACACATTAAGTAGTGGAGATTTAAAAAGAGAAATCGATTTATTAAGTGATTACATTGGATCTTCACAGTTAGTGATTGTTGCGAATAAAATCGACACAGAAAATCAACTAGATTTGAAAGACGAGTTTTCTGATTTCCCCGAAATTATCTACATATCAGCCAAAGGAAACAAGAATGTGAATTTACTTAAACAAAAACTTGTAAATCTTTTTGATACTAGAACTGTGGATACTACAGATACAATTGTTACAAACGCACGACACGCAAACTCTCTTAAAAACGCAAGTGAAGCTTTAAACAAAGTGATAAATGGATTAAATGAAAATATCCCAAGTGATTTATTGGCTCTCGACATTCGTTACGCTCTTGATGAGCTAGGCGCTATTACTGGTGAAGTCACAAATGAGGATCTCCTTGAAAATATATTCACTAAGTTTTGCATCGGAAAGTAATAGTATACTTGCTTTACAATAAAAAAACCGATCTGTAACTACAAATCGGTTTAGTTTTTCAAATTTAAAAAAACATTATTTCTTCTTAGCGTAACGAGTACGGAACTTATCAACGCGACCGGCTGTATCAACCAATACTTGTTTACCTGTATAAAAAGGGTGAGAAGTCATTGATATATCTAATTTAACTAATGGATACTCGTTACCATCTTCCCATTGCAGTGTTTCTTTCGTGTCAGCACATGAACGAGTTAAAAAGGAGTAACCGTTACTCATATCTTTAAATACACACAATCTATAATTTTCAGGATGAATTTCTTTTTTCATTGTAATTTTGTTTTATTATTTCGGGCTGCAAATATACAGCTTAAATTCTAATCTACAAAATTATAGTTATAAACGATAAACTGAAATCAACGTAATAAGTTCGAAAACCCAAATAATTTAACAATTGCAGCCAAATAACTTAACAGGGCCAAAAACACACCTTTTAAAGTGTTAAAACAACAAGATATTAACATCTTGTTGTTTGGGATAATTCAACTTAACTTGTTTATTATCAGATTGTTTTGAGTGTAAACCAATAAAAGTAACCGAGAATATTTGTTTTTTAAAATTCTTTAACTAATTTAGCAGCCTAAGTACATTCTATTACAATGTGCGTCGTAATTCTTAAAAACAAAGTATGAAAAAACTTTTCGTTAAAATTGCCTTTGCAATGGCTGGTTTTACTGGGGTTGCAGTAGCTCAACAGGACCCGCAATTTACTCAATTTATGTATAACAAACTGATCTATAATCCCGGTTACGCTGGTACTACAGGTGCAGTTTGTGGTGTTCTTCAGTACAGAAAGCAATGGATCAGTTTTGATGGTTCTCCTACAACATTTGCACTTTCCGCTGACATGCGTTTGAAAGCTTTGCCTCTTGGAGTGGGTATCACGTTTATGAGTGATAAAATTGGAGCAATGAAAACAAATTATGCCCGTATTGCAGGTTCTTACAATATCACAAAAATAGGTTCGGGTACTTTAGGACTTGGATTAGATGTTGGAATTCTTCAAAAAACAATAAATGACCAATGGATTGTTCCTGAGCCTTTAAAAAATGACCCAAGTATTCCTGGATCAGGCGGTATCGGGCCTAGTGGTGTAGCAACATTCTCAAATGGTGACTTAAATAAATTAACATATGATTTGGGTTTAGGGATATTCTATAACATCCCTGGAAAAGCTTATGTAGGGATATCTTCAACCCATCTTCCTTCTCAACAAATTAAAGAAGGAGACTTAGGGTTCAAAGTAAAGGCTCATTATTATTTAATGGCTGGCTATACATTCCAACCAACAAAATGGAGCAAAATCACACCTAATGTGATGTACAAAAATGACCTTGCTTCTTCTTCTTTGGATGCAAATTTAACTTTCCTTTGGAGCGATATGATATGGCTCGGAGGAACTTACCGTGTGAATGATGCAGCCTCAATTCTGGCTGGATTTCAAAGTCAAGCACTTCGAGGGAATTCTTTAAGTTACAAAGTAGGCGTTTCATATGATTTCACTACACCAAAACTTAAAACCTATGCAAAAGGTTCTGTTGAATTTATCTTAGGTGTTTGCTATTCTCCTCCGGTTAAAAAAACAACAACTTACCGTAGCGATCGCTTTTTGGAATAAAATAATGTGTAACCTTTAAGTGAAAAATTCGTTTAAACCTTTTACAACTAACATTTAATGTTAATAACTTTACAAAAAAGTATCTTAGTAACCTTAGTTAAAGTTGTGGTTATAAACAAAAATAAGTAATATGAAAAAACTCTTGATATTGGCTTTATTCGTCGCGGTTGTTGCAGGTTGCAATAAACGTTCTGGCGAATTAATTGGTGTTATCGGCCGTGAAAAATGGTATCAACCTGACCCTTTTGGCACGTTGTTTATTCCAATGGGAAGTTACCATATGGGTCCCGATGATGAGGAGGCACCAATGGCCCACACAACGAAATCTAAAGTAGTTTCCGTTCAAGCATTCTATATTGATGATTCTGAAATTTCCAATAATGAGTATCGTCAGTTTGTTTATTGGGTAAGAGATTCAATAGCACGTAGATTATTAATTGCAGGTGGACAAGAAGAGGCTTTTGGAATTTCACAAGAAGATTTCCTTGCTGCTTGGCCAGTTTATACAACAGATAATAATTTGCAGGAACCTTATGTGAATTGGACAAATGACATTGAATGGGATTCAGGCGATGAAGAAATCCGTGGAATTTTGCAGCCAATGTATTTACCTGAAGGGGAACGTTTCTACAATAGAAAGGAAATCGATACTAGAAAGCTTAATTATGAGTATTACAGAGTTGATATCCGTTTAGCTGCTTCTAAAACAAACCGATTTATTCCAAATAAGTCTCCTGATGTTCAAGATGCAGCGCATGAGTATA
Source organism: Aurantibacillus circumpalustris (assembly GCF_029625215.1). Classification (GTDB taxonomy): domain Bacteria; phylum Bacteroidota; class Bacteroidia; order B-17B0; family Aurantibacillaceae; genus Aurantibacillus; species Aurantibacillus circumpalustris. The sequence goes on along the minus strand of NZ_CP121197.1, from coordinate 4,392,993 downwards.
AAAAAGCTGATTATATTAATGGTGTAACTCTAAACGACGGTCAAAATGGAGCAGCTGGTACGCCTGCAACTGCAGTTGCAGATCCTGCAAAAGACAACAAAACACTTGGTACTTACAATGTAAAAGATCAAGTTTCAGTTGGACAAGGGAATTATATTCCTAGGGAACGTAAGGGTGTGGACAGATCCGTATTTATTATTAAGGACATCATAAATGTTTATCCTGATACTCTTGCTTGGGTGCATGATTTCACATACTCTTTCAACGAACCTCTAACTAACATGTATTTTTGGCATCCATCTTACGATGACTATCCTGTTGTTGGTGTTACTTGGAAGCAAGCCCGAGCGTTCAGTATTTGGAGATCAAATTTATTGAATAACTTCCTAATCGGTACTGGACAATCAATTATTAATGATTTCCGTTTACCTACGGAAAGTGAGTGGGAATATGCAGCTCGTGGTGGTCTTGAAAAGTCACCTTATCCATGGGGTGGGCCATACATAAGAAATTCAAAAGGATGTTTTTTAGGGAATTTTAAACCGCTCAGAGGTTCTTATATAGACGACGGTGGTTTTCATACTCTTTATATCTATCAGTATAATCCAAATGATTACGGATTGTATTGCATGGCAGGTAATGCATCTGAGTGGACAAGCAACGCATTTGATGAATCTGCTTACGATTTTCAACACGATTTAAATCCTGATTACGTTTATGAAGCTCAGGATAAAGATGCTAATGTTTTAAAAAGAAAAGTTATACGTGGTGGAAGTTGGAAGGATGTAGGTTATTACTTGCAAACGAGTGCCCGTACTTATGAATATCAAGATACAGCAAAATGTTATTTAGGTTTTCGGAATGTTATGACTTTCCTAGGAAGATCTAAATATGATAACTTTTAAAATTTAAGAAACACAACTAACAAATAATAATAACACAATTAATTAATAAAATCAGCTATGAGTAGATTACCTAAAGTAAAAGGCATGAAAAAAGTCATGCACCTTGGTTCTTGTTTCGGTGCAGCTATCGTTATTCTAGGAGCCTTATTTAAAATTCAACATTATCCTGGAGCAGAGATCATGCTTCCTGTTGGGTTAATTGTTGAGACTATGTTATTTATAGCTTTTGGTCTTGATGTTCCGCACGAAGAGGTTGACTGGACACTTGCTTACCCTGAGTTAGCAGGTATGGGTCACGATGAAACCCCTCAAAATGAAGAAGATGAATCTAATTTACCTATAACTGCTCAATTAGATAATTTATTGGCTGATGCTAAAATTGGACCAGAATTAATAGAAAGTCTTGGTTCTGGTATTAGAGCTTTGACTGATACTACTGGAAAAATTTCTGATATCAGCAACGCTACAGTAGCTACAAATGAATATGTTGATAATGTTAGAAATGCTTCTAAAAATGTGTCTCAGTTATCTGACACTTATAGCCGCGCTGCTGATGCGATGGCTAATTTGGCAGATTCTAATGATGCGGGTAGTTCTATCGGTGATTCCTTAACTAAAGTTTCAAAAAATTTGTCTGCTTTAAACGCTACTTATGAATTGCAATTACAAGGTAGTCAGTCTCATCTGGAGGCAACAAGTAAATTCTATGATGGTTTATCTGAATTAATGAAAAATTTACACGATTCTGTTGATGACACTAAAAAATACCGTCAAGAAATGGCTACTTTATCTAGTAATTTAACTTCGTTAAATACCGTTTACGGAAACATGTTAAGTGCTATGAACGTTAAACCTTCTTAGACTTGTATCTTAAAAGGTATTTCAGACTTATTAATAATTAGTGTATCACTTTACTATAAAACAAATTTAAAAAATGGCAGGCGGAAAAGAAACCCCTAGACAGAAGATGATTGGCTTAATGTACTTAGTACTAACTGCCATGTTAGCCCTTAACGTGTCTAAATCAATCTTAAACGGGTACATTTCAGTGAATGAGAGTTTGGAAAAATCCAAAAAAAATATTGCGGAAAATAACCAACGAATAACTGATGCGTTCAAGTCTTCCATTAATGGTAATGCAGCAGCAGCCCCTTATTTCCAAGAGGCTCAACGTTCTCAGAAAGACATATTTGGTGTTTTTAGGTATATTGATAGTGTTAAGGTTAACATGGTAAGGTATGTACTCGGTGGAGACATGAAAATACCTGAAACAGTTGATAGTATTAAGCTTAGAAAAGATCCTTATAATGGTCAAATTGGTAACTATGATAAACCAATGACTGTGATGCTCGGTACGGGTGATCATCCAAGTGACGGTCCTTTGACAGCGGTTGAGTTGGGAAGAAAATTAACTCAATTACATGACAAGTTAATTGCTCAGCTTGACAAAATGCAAAAAACCGATGGATTACATTTATTAGATGAAGATTATAGTAATTTAAAAAAGAAGATTGGATTCATTAAACCAACACCAATGGGGTTTATTGAAGATAAGCATGAATTTACTTGGGAAGAGGATAACGTCTATCACTTGCCAATGGCGGCTGTTCTTGTGAACTTGAATAAAATGCAGGCCGATCTAAAAAATGTGGAAGCGGAAATTTTACAAGTTTTTAGTGGAGCAAGTGGTAAATTGGCTATTAAATTTGACAATATTTATGCGAAAGTAATTGCACCATCATCATATATTTCTGCGGGTGAACCTTATAAAGCTGAAATATTTTTAGCCGCAACGAATTCAAAACTTGGAGCAGGCGATATGGAAGTTATGGTAGGTGTAGACTCAGCCTCAGCTGCAAAAGGTGGTAAAGGTTCCTCAGTTCCTATTGAATTTGGAATGGGCAAATACTCTGTAGGTACAGGTGCGCCTGGTGATCAAAAATATTCTGGGGTTATTAAATATAAAAAGCCCGATGGTTCTTTTGAATACTATCCATTTAAGGGTGAGTATAAAGTAGCTAAATCTGCCGTGGCTGTTTCTGCTGATCAAATGAATGTATTTTATCGGGGTGTTGTAAACCCAGTTTCTGCTGGTGCAGCAGGCGTTTCTCCAAGTGATATTGTTATTAATGCAGTTGGTGCTGGTGTAAAGTTTGTTCCAAAGGCTGAGGCTGGTAAATATGATTTTACATTTAGTGGAACAGGAGAATGCTCGATAACTGTTTCTAAAAAAGGACCAGATGGGGTAAAACCAGTTGGACCTCCTCAAAAGTTTAGAGTAAAACCTTTACCAAAACCAGATGCTAAAATTGGCGGTAAGTTTGCCCCGGATGAAATGAAAAAAGGCGAATTAAGTACCGTGGCCGCTATTGGTGCTGGTGCTAGTGGGTTTGATTTTCAAGCAAATTATATCGTTCAGAGTTATGAAATTATTGGTAAAATTAAAGGAAGTGTTAAGGTTGCTAGTGGTAATGGTTCTAATCTTTCTGCGGATGCATTGGCTATTTTTCGCGGGGTAGATGTTGGATCGAAAATTTATATAGATATTAAAGTTAAAGGTCCTGATGGGCTTCCTTATAGCTCAACATGCGGAATCAAAATTAACAGATAAATTAAGTAACTATGAGATTTTTCGTACATATTAAATTGATTGCACTTTTTGTATTTTTAGTAAATTCTATTAATGCGCAGCAAAGTATTTTTCAGCCAGGTGATTACAAGGACGGGATTTATGATAAGGAAAATGCAGTAAATAGACGTTTTATCCCTTATACTCACTTACGAGAGGGAGATGTGATTTGGGAAAAACGTATTTGGAGAGTAATTGATATTCGAGAGAAGGTAAATCAACCATTATATTTTCCTGTAGATCCAAACGTAAGTAGAATTTCAATTATGCAATTGATGACAAAATATATTTTGTCAGGTCAAATTATTGCTTTTCATGATGAAGAATTTCTTTCTCCTTATGAAAAAGCGGAAATACGCGAAAAAATGGTTATTAAGAGTGATTCGACTGACTCTGAGCAATTTGATGATCAAGGTAACTCAGTGTTTATTCGTGTTGCTGGTGCAATTGATTCTACTTGGTTATACAACAATTTCTGTGAGATAGAATTGAAGGAGGATTGGTTTTTTGATAAACAAAAGTCTACTCTGGAAGTGAGAATAATAGGATTAGGTTTTGGAGCCGCCATTAAAGGTAAAGAGGACTTAGGATGTGTAAATCAATTTTACGTATACTTTCCAGCCTGTCGTCCTTTTTTCGCAAAACACGAAGTTTTTAATGTAAGAAATGATAGCGAACGTAGGACGTTTGAGGATGTTTTTTGGAAAAGGCAATTTGCAAGTTCGATAAAAAAGGAATCGAATGTTTACGATAGAAAAATTGAACAATATGCTAAAGGGTTAGACGCTCTTTTGGAGTCGGATAAAATTAAGGGAGATATCTTTAAATTTGAACACGATTTGTGGCATTTCTAAAAAAGAATTTAAAATTAAAAAACTTTCCAATTCGGAAAGTTTTTTTTTGCACTTACGCTAAAGCTAATATCGCACATAGATTTAGTTGTATTTTTTATGTATGGTTCTTAAAGAGGTTATATTTACACTTGATCGTAATATAAGTTGTTGATATTTAGTTTATATAAAATTCTAAATTATGAGCTGAAGTGTGATTAACTGTTTTTGATTTTAAAAACAATATATTTTCCCTTTCAGAACCATATCTTTGTTATTTCTGAAAATTAATTCGAGTATGCCTTTATTGATATTGTTGCTATAAGAAATATTGTCGTCATTGTACGAGGTTACTTAGGTTTGTGTAACAAGAATTTTACCCCTTGTTCTTTTTTAGAAGAATTAATTAAAAATTTGATCCATAAAATAACATGAATTTCACAATAGTCGTATTATTCTTATTGATATTTCTTGTTACACTTTGTTTTGTTTTTATTTCACGAAAAAGAAGAAAACAACTGGCTGTAATAGAAAGTTTAGTATCCGAAAAGGAGGCATTAGAAAAATCCTTCAATGAATTAAAAGCAAACACTCCTTCTCATCAATTTGAAAAAGAACAAGCTGAGCTTGAAAAGAAGAAGATGGCGGAAAAGAACCGTAAGCTTTGGCAAATGAGTGAAACAGTTCATAAGGAGAGAAGAAAGGTAGATGAGGATAATGAACGTCTTACATTAGAAAAGGAGAAGCTGGAAGGTGAGAAGAAAAAACTAGACGAGAAAGTAAAAAAATTATGGAGTACAAGTACTGCCATACATAAGGAAAAGGAAAGAATTAATGAATTAAAGATAGAGATTGAACATAAACATCAGGAGATTTTGGATAGTGTTAATTACGCGAAACGAATTCAGAATGCATTGTTAGCAAGCGATGCGCTTCTCAAGGAAAATCTACCAGAACACTTTGTTTTATTTCAACCTAAAGATATTGTTAGCGGTGATTTTTATTGGGGCGCAAAACTAAACGAGAATAATTTTTCTTTAGTAACTGCTGATAGCACAGGGCATGGGGTGCCAGGAGCGATTATGAGTATCTTAAATATCTCCTGTTTAAGTGAAGCTGTTAATGCGGAAAAATTAATTCTTCCAAATGAAATTCTAGATTATACTAGAAAGCGAATAATGGAGCACATGGCTAATGACGGTAGTATTGATGGTGGAAAAGATGGGATGGACGCATTAATCTGTAATTTCGATTTTAAAAATAACAAACTTCAGTTTGCAGCAGCCAATAATTCATTATGGCTAATTCGTAACAATGAACTAGTGGATTACAAAGCCGATAAAATGCCTGTGGGTAAACCAATGGGAGAAATAAAACCGTTTACATTACAAGAAATTCAACTTGAGAAGGGCGATCTTATTATTGCTTTTACAGATGGGTTTGCCGACCAATTTGGTGGACCGTATGGCAAAAAATTCATGTATAAACCGCTGAAGGAACTATTGATTAATATCAATCAACTAAGTTTAAAAGACATAAAGAAAGAATTGAAAAGCAAGTTTAATCAATGGAAATCAACTGCTGAGCAAGTAGATGATGTGCTAATAATTGGTGTCAGAATTTAGGTGAATTATAAGTATTTAGAGATGAAAATCTTGCACTTTGGTTTGTCTGTTAAAAATTCTAAATTTCACCAAGTAATTTCAAATCTTGGTATATTTGTTGATACGCTTAGTAACTATGAAAAAAGGAATTGTATTTATTGTTTTATTGTTTGTTTTTAGCTCATCTTTTTCTCAAAAACAGGCTCCAGAAAAAAAATTCTCGTTTAAAGTAGATGGATCGATAAGGAATTACTCCGGAAAAGTTGTCTATGTATCTCATAAATCAGGGGAAACTGAAATTAAAGACTCCGCAAGAATTTCTGGGGAAAAATTTTCGTTTAACCTAAAGAATACCGAGCCGACTCTCTATTGGTTTAGTATTAAAACAGACCCAACATTGGTTTTTTTATTTGCAGATGAAACAAACGCAAAAGTTAAATTAATCGCAGACTCAATGATGTACTCGGTTGTTGAAGCTGGTTCGTTACAGAATGAATATTTTGAATATCGAAACTTTATAAACAATTTGATCGCTGTTCAGCAAAAGCTGCAGACGGATTTTAATACAGCGATGCAGAACAATGATTTGAATGCGCAAAATGCTATTAAAGTAGAATATCAGAATTTAAACACGCAATACATGGCGGGTTTGAAAAACTACCTTAAAACGCACCCTAAGTCCCCTGTAAGCGCATATATAATTGGCAATGATCTTAACAATGCCGCCATTCCACTCTCGGAGGTAATAGAAGCTTTATCATACATTGATAAGAGTTTAGATGGAAATTCAAATATTAAATCGGCTAACAAAAGAGTGGAAGCTGCAAAGGGAACCATGGTTGGTTACAAAGCAACTGATTTTTCTCAAAATACACCTGAAGGAAAAAAAGTAAGTCTTTCTGATTTCAGAGGGAAGTATGTTTTAATTGATTTTTGGGCAAGTTGGTGCAGGCCGTGCAGAATGGAAAACCCTAATGTTGTTGCTGCTTATGCGCGTTATAAAGATAAAGGCTTTACAGTTTTAGGAGTTTCAATGGATTCCAATAAAGATCCTTGGGTGAATGCAATTCAGCAGGATAATTTAACATGGACTCACATCAGTGATTTAAAGGGATGGGGAAATGAAGTTGGTAAAATGTATGGTGTAACAGGAATCCCACAGAACTATTTAATAGACAAGGATGGTAAAATAATAGCTAAAGACCTTCGTGGTACTGCGCTTGACGAAAAACTCGCCGAAATCATCAAATAATCCATCAGAAGAACTAAATTTGCACAAAATTTTTTAAAGTATGAAGAATAAAAGCCTAATTGTTGTTGCTTTAACCGTTACTACATTTGTAAATAGTATTAAAGCTCAAGATCCTGTTGTAATGACAATTAACGAGAAACCCATTAAAAAATCTGAATTCGAAGCTGTTTATCATAAAAACAATGGTAAAGAAACATCTGCTAGTTCTAAATCTATAAAAGAATATGTAGATTTATTTTCCCTGTATAAGAGCAAAGTTTTTGAGGCGGAAAGTCTTGGTTTGGATACATTGGAATCTTTCAAATCTGAGTTGGCTGGCTATAGAAGACAGTTGGCAGCGCCTTATCTTACAGATAAAAATACGAATGAAAGTTTATTAACTGAAGCTTACGAGCGAATGAAGTCTGAGGTTCGTGCTAGTCACATTCTCATTAAATTGGATGAATCTGCTTTGCCTAAAGATACTCTTGAGGCTTGGACAAGAATTAATATTATAAGAAATGCAGTTTTGGGAAAACTTCCAACCCAAGCTGATATAGCTAATTACGAAAAGCTATTACGAAACACTACAGAAGTATCAAAGCGTTTAAAGAATCAAGATAGTACACTGTTATTTGCTAGGACAAAGCTTATTAAGAGCCTAGCAGCCAATTCACGAAACGAAGCGGATAAGTTTATTGCTTTTGCAAGCATTTGTAGCGACGACCCTTCTGCGTCTGAAAACAAAGGAGATTTAAACTACTTTTCGGCACTCGATATGGTGTATCCATTTGAGTCTGCTGCATATAATACGGCTGTTGGTGAGATTAGTCCGATTGTACGTACAAGATTTGGATATCATATTTTAAAGGTTTATGACAAGAGAGTTAGTCGTGGTGAATTAACTGTAGCTCATATCATGTCAAAATTCCCTAAAGAGGCAAGTGAACAGGACAAGAAAAACGCCAAGGTAAAAATTGATGAAATTTACACGAAATTAAAAGCTGGTCAAAATTTCGAAGAGCTTGCGCGCCAGTTCAGTGATGACAAGCAAAGTAGCGACAGGGGTGGTCAACTTCAACCTTTTAAGGGAGGACGTTTACCAAAATCATTTGAAGATGCAGCTTTTGGTTTGAGAAATAATAATGATATCAGTACTCCGGTGCTTACCCCATTTGGATGGCATATAATTAAACGGATGGATTTAAAAGTACTCCCTACTTTTGATGAAATCAAGAATGAATTGAAGGCACGTGTAGCGCGAGACAGCAGATCTCAAATGGGACGTGTCGCTCTAATTGAAAAAATTAAGAAAGAAAATGGGTTCAAAGAGAATGCGAAAAATTTGGCTGACTTTGTAAAGATTATAGATTCAACTTATTTAAAAGCAACTTGGAAAGCAGAGAGAGCTTCAAAGCTTGGTAATAAGGAGATATTTAACCTTGCTGGAAAGTCATATACACAAAATGACTTTGCGAAATTCATGGAGACGCAAATGACATATAAAACAAACGCTGATCTAAATGAATTAGTAAGGAGCACATACAAAACATGGGTAGAAGAATCTATGGTTGCTTATGAAGATTCTCACTTGGAAAAAAAGTATGTTGAGTTTGCAAATTTGTACCGTGAGTACAGAGATGGGATTTTGTTGTTTGACCTTACGGATCAAAAGGTGTGGAGTAGGGCAGTGAAGGACACTGCTGGTTTAAGAGCGTTCTATGAGGGGAATAAGAATAATTATCTTTGGGATGAGCGTGCTGATGTTACTACCTACAAATGTTTGAATGAGAAAGTAGCAAAAGATGTTCGTAAATCTTTAAAAGCTGGTAAGTCAGAGAAACAAATAACAGATGCTCTAAATAAATCTTCTCAGTTAAACGTTTCTGTAGAAAACATTACGTATTTGAAAGGTGAAAATAAAAATGTAGACGCTAATTGGAAGAGCGGTGTTCTTGAAAATGATATTAAGGAAGAAAATAACATTAATGTTATAGTAGTAAATAAACTGTCACCAAAAACGCCTAAAACTTTAGGAGAATGTCGTGGAAGTGTTACTGCTGATTATCAGAATTACTTGGACAAAGAATGGCTGTCTTATTTAAAGAGTAAATACATAGTGAAATTAAATCAAGAAGCTTTAGATACCGTTAAATAGGTTTAGTAAAAATTTAACTAGCCGGCTGTTTAGATAAAACAGCCGGTTTTTTTTATTATATTATTTTGATCTAAAGAAGTTTAATTTAACTTTAACCCAAATTGTGAGCGTGAAGCAAATTGCCTATATATTATTTTTAACTACCTTTTTTACATGTAAAAATGCTGTTGATACAAAAGAGAATAAGGATCTAAGAATCATAGCCACAGCGGGAAACGAAAGCTTGGATATAAGTGAATACAATACCGAGTTTATTAGCACAGGTATAATTAAGGATAGTATTTACAACGCGAAAAAATCAATAGAAAATTGGGCTACTGATGCTTTGTTTTATCAGGAAGCCATTGATAAATTGAGTGAGGATGAAATTGATATTGAAAAGCAAGTAGAATCCTATAGACGTTCATTAATAAATTACATTTATCAAACCAAGTTAATAGAAGCTAATTTGGATACTGTAATAAATAGGTCTGAAATTGAATCTTACTACGAAGAACACCGTGACAATTTTATATTAAATGAAAACATTATTAAAGTAAATTATTTTAAAATACCTGTCAGAACTCCTGCGCTTCCAAAGATCAAAAAATTATTAAATTCATTTAACCCAAAAGACAAGGAATTACTGAATGACCTTTGTGTTCAGAATGCTGAGAATTTTTTTATGAATGACAGTACATGGCTTTTCTTGGAGGATATTAAAAAAGAAATTCCCGCTTTAAGAGAGCAGCCTGACTTTAATTTAAGCCCTGGTAGGGTTGTTGAGTTTGCTGATGACGAGTTTTATTATTATTTAAAAGTGAAGGATGTAAAAGTTAAGAACGGACTATCCCCAATAAATTTTGAAGCAAATAATATTAAAAAATATATTATTAATATCCGGAAAACAGCCTTGGTGATGGAGTACAAAAAGAATCTTCTAGAAAAGGCTAAAGCAGATAAAAAATTTACTATAAATTAAATTTTTATACCAATCACAAGTATATCATCAACCTGTTCATGATCTCCGCGCCAGGCGTTATTCATGTTATTTAGTAAGTTTTTTTGTGCTGAAAATCTAAGGTGTGAATTATTAATGAGTATTTCCTCAAACTGCTTATATCGAAATTTTTTACCTTTTGGTCCGCCAAACTGATCTGCAAAACCATCTGTAAAGGTATAAATACAGTCTCCTTCGTTTAAAGAAATGCTTTCCGAAGTAAAAAGTTTATTCAAATCGCTATAGCCGCAAGATTGACGATTAGCTTTATATTCAATAAATTCTTTTCCGTTTTCAAATTTGGAATTGTTTCGTATTAAATAAATATCGTTGTTGGCGGATGAAAAGGTAAGTTTTTTTTCATTTTTATTTATTCTGCAAACCGTTATATCCATTCCATCTTTATTTTGACCAACGTTTCCAGATTGATTTAATGTACTTATAATTTTATCCCGCATTAAGTTTAGTACTTTGGCTGGATCTTGAACTTCCTGCCCAACAATAATCTCATCTAAAAAAGAAAGACCCAGCATAGTCATAAATCCACCAGGGACGCCGTGCCCGGTGCAATCTGCCGTTACGTAAAACGTAGTGCCATTTTTTTCGTGTATCCAATAAAAATCACCACTTACAATATCTTTTGGTTTAAATAAAACAAAACTATCATTAAAGTGAGAGTTAAATTTCTGTTCAGAGGGTATGAAAGCATTTTGAATGTTTTTGGCATAATTAATACTATCTGTTATTTCACGATTTTTTTCTTCAAGCGAATCTTTTTGACTTTGAATTTCTATTTTTTGAAGAAGTAATTCCTCGTGTTTTTGTTCTATTAATTTTTTTGAATGTTCTAATTCCAAACGAAATTTTATTTCATTATAAGTCAGCCTATAACGTGTTCGGATTGTGAATATGCAGAATATAATAACTGAAAGAGTTATTAAACCGCCATTAATTAGAAAATCTTCTACGGATAAAATACTATTCAATTTATAAAAAATAATATTTGCAATCACTGTTATTGCTGCAAGAATAAAGGAAAATTTCAGCTCCCAAAGTGCAAGCATTGCAACACCTATAAATAGAACCATATAGGCATAGGCATGTTTTTGGAAGTGTGCAATATCCATAACACTCCACATGTAGGCGTTTTGAATAGAAATGCCTAGAATTAAAATAAACATACAGGTAAAAATGTTTAAGCCAAGACTATTTCTAAAGAAAATGAGTACCGCTGCTGATAAGGAAACAGCAAGCCTGAAAATTAAAAAGGGAATCAGGTATTCTTTTATAACAAAGTAATCACTGATAAACCAAACAATATTTAAAATTAGACCTACCCAACAAGCTATAACATGAAACTTTTCAATGGATTTATTGAATTCGTGTTTTATGATACTTTCTGATATACTTGTTTCTGCCATTCTTATAACTAAGCGTTGAAGGTTGAAAGATACATGTTTGCGAGATTTAGGTTAGACTTATTAAGCTTTTCTTTATATACGAAAAGTTTAAGATTTTGGATGATTTGTAGCCCAAAATAGGAAAGTATCAAAGTGTAAAACCATAGTGATACCCATAATATTTAGGCTACGAATAATAAATTTATTTAAGTAGGCTCAAATAAAAACAATCACCTGATCAACTTTTTAATGTTACCAAATTATGTTTGTAGCATACCGACATTGTACTGTTTTGTAAGTGGAGCATGGTTAGCCATTTCAATACCCATGCTGATCACTTTTCTAGTTTCAAGTGGATCAATTATGGCATCTATCCAAAGACGTGAAGCCGCGTAATAAGGAGTTGTCTGTTTATCGTAACGGTCTTTTGTTTTATTAAATAGTTCTGTTTCGTATTCTTCAGTAATTTCTTCGCCATTGGCTTTTAAGCTGGCGACCTCAATTTGCACTAAAACACGAGCCGCTTGCGAACCACCCATTACCGCTATTTTTGCAGTTGGCCAGCCAACAATTAATCTTGGGTCATACGCTTTACCACACATAGCATAATTTGCAGCTCCATAACTGTTTCCTATTACGATTGTAAATTTAGGTACAACACTATTAGCCATCGCGTTTACCATTTTTGCGCCATCTTTAATTATACCGCCTTGTTCGCTTCTAGAACCTACCATAAAACCGGTTGCGTCCTGCAAAAAGATTAATGGTATTTTCTTTTGGTTACAATTCATAATAAATCGTGCTGCTTTATCTGCGCTATCGCTATAGATAACCCCTCCAAACTGCATTTCATTGCTTCCGCCTGGCTTTTTACCTTTAACTATTTTGCGTTGGTTAGCAACGATTCCTACAGCCCAGCCATCAACTCTGGCATAAGTGCAAATAATACTTTGCCCATATAATTCTTTGTACTCTTCGTGCACCCCGTTATCAACAAATCTTTCAATAATGTCACGCATGTCATATTGTTTATCGCGTGAGTCAGGTAAAATACCATAAATTTCTTTTGGATCTTTTTTAGGAAGAGCAGCTTCAATTCTATTAAAACCAGCCTTTTCGTAGTCCCCAACCTTTGACATGATGTTACGGATTCGGGTTAAACAATCCTGATCATCTTTGCATTTATAGTCTGTTACCCCGCTAATTTCGCAATGTGTTGTAGCGCCTCCGAGGGTCTCATTGTCAATATGTTCACCAATAGCAGCCTTCACAAGATAACTTCCCGCTAAAAAAATGGAACCGGTTTTGTCAACAATCATGGCCTCATCGCTCATGATAGGTAAATAAGCTCCACCTGCAACACAACTACCCATTACTGCTGCTACTTGAAGTATTCCCATACTACTCATAACAGCATTATTTCTAAAAATTCTTCCAAAATGTTCTTTGTCTGGGAAAATCTCATCCTGTAATGGAAGATAAACACCGGCACTGTCTACTAAATAAATAATCGGTAAACGGTTCTCCATTGCTATTTCTTGGGCACGTAAATTTTTCTTACCTGTAATCGGAAACCAAGCGCCGGCCTTAACAGTAGCGTCATTTGCAACAACAATACACTGTTTACCACTCACGTAACCAATCACAATAACTACACCACCTCCAGGACAACCGCCGTGTTCAGCATACATTTCATAACCTGCAAAAGCTCCCATTTCAAAACGAGAGGTATCTTTATCAAGTAAAAAATCGATACGCTCGCGCGCTGTCATTTTACCTTGGTCTTTTAATTTTTCAATTCTGGCTTTACCTCCACCCAAATGTATTTTTTGTAAACGCTGTTCCATTTGGCTAATGAGTAAGCGCATTGTGTCTTCGTTCTTATTAAATTCTATATCCATACCCTATTATCAACGGTTAAACTATTCAATAAATTTATGTAAATATTTCATGTGAAAAAACAGATTAAGCTTTTATCATTCTTAGATATTTAAATGTATCATCTAAGTAATTTTTCAAATTATCAGCTTGTTTCTTTGTTATAATTAGATCTGCTAAGTCAAAACTTTTATTTTCCCCACATTTTAACTGGGCTTGTATTGATAACGCAAGGGCTGTAGCAAATAAATTATTTTCATCACAAGTGTTAATGACAATATCAAAATTTTTCAATGTTAGCTCGTTTAGATTGAATTTTTTTGGGAGATTCAAAAGGGATTTATCCTTTTTTGAAAAACAATTCCAGTCCCCAAAAGTATGCTCTTTTGAATCTGTTTCAATATAAAAAACTTCAATATATTTTTTTGATTCTTCAAGAAGTTTGTCAATAGCGCTTTTATTCAACGAATTATGCTTTTCTATAATCAGTGCAATCTTTTCAACTTTATCCCAGGAAATGAATTTTCTTTTACGAGTTAGATTATCCCGTCTTATTTTAAATTTAAGAATAAACCTTGTTATTACTTTAAAAGCCATTAAAACAATTCTTTAACTAATTCAACAAATTTACTTTCAGTGTCTTTTAGGCTCAGTGTGCTTTTACCACCAGCGGCATTAATATGACCACCACCACTAAAATATTTACGCGCAAAAAGGTTCATATCAATTTTTCCTTTGCTTCTAAACGAAATTTTTACATATCCTTCAGACTCATTAAATAGCGCGCAAACTTTAATCCCTTTAATTGAAAAAGGGTAGTTGACGAGTCCTTCTATATCTCCTTTTTGATAATTAAACGTGCTAAGTTCTTTTTCGGTTAAAGTGAAATAGGCTACTGGACAACCCGGTACCATTTTTAGTTTCTCGTTTAGCGCAAAACCTAATAATTTTAGACGGTCGAGACTATAGTTATCGTAAACAGCGCTGTGTATATCGCTCGGAACAATGCCAGTTTTTAAAAGTTCTGAAAGAATAAGGTGAGTTTTATGGGTTACACTTGGATACCTGAACGATCCAGTATCTGTCATTAAACCGGTGTAAAGGCAGGCTGCGATTTTCTTGTCAATGAGTTTTTTTTCTCCAAGTCCAACAATAAAATCAAAAATAAGTTCGCAAGTGCTGCAAGCGTCTACGTCATGAAAATACAAAGTAGGGTAGTCATCTGGTTGTTGGTGGTGATCAATTAAAACCTTAGGAGCTTCTGTTTTCTCAAGAATATTTCCAAGTTTTTCTAAGCGTTTATAGGAATTAAAGTCTAAAGTGAAAATAGCGTCCGCTGACATTAGGATCTTTTCGGCCTTTTTTTCATTTGCTTGAAAGTTAATTACTTGTTTATTTCCAGGCAGCCAGTGAAGGAAATCAGGGTAGGCATTTGGAACAATAACACTTACTTTCTTATTCAATTTAAACAAGAATAGGTATAAGGCCAAACTACTCCCCATTGCATCACCATCTGGACTCCAATGGGTCACAATAGCTATATTTTGGCTGTTTTTAAGGAGTTTTTTGAACTTTTGGAAGCTGTCTTTCTGCATAAATCGGTATAAGCCGTAAATTTAGACTTTTAGGCACGAATTAATCACTAAAAATCTTTAAAATATTTTCTTTAAGTACAATAAAAACCATATATTTGCCCCTCTAAATTTAAATAAACAAGTAAAAATGTTAATAGTTCAGATTAAAGAAGGCGATAATATTGAAAAAGCTTTAAAAAAGTACAAGAAGAAGTTTGAAAAAACTGGTGTTGTAAAGCAACTACGTGATCGTTCAAAATTCACAAAACCTTCAGTTCGTCGTCGCGAAGAAATCATTAAAGCTTCTTACAAGCAAAAATTACAAATCGGCGCTATCGAAAAATAGCCCTTTTTCTATTTTTTTAGATATTTTAATTGCAATCCTAATTTGAAATGTATAATTTCGATTAGGATTTTTTATTTTATATGGTTGAGGGCGCAGTAAACGGTTTTTTATCCTACTTAAATCTACAAAAAAGATTTAGCCCTCTTACATCGAAAAATTACGAAGCAGATCTTAAACAGTTTTTCTCCTTTTTAGATAAGGAAATAATGTCCTATTCGCTTTCCACAATTTCTTTCCAATACGTTAGATCTTTCATTGCATCCTTAATGGATAATGGTATTTCTGCTAGAAGTGTTAATAGGAAGATCAGCACTTTAAAATCTTTTTTCAAATATTTACTTAAAAATGGATTGGTGGATGTAAATCCAACTCAAAAAATTCAGGGACCAAAAACACCGAAACGATTACCTGTTTTTATAGATGAAAATCATCTTGCTGAAATTTTTAAAACCAAGCACTTTGCTAAAGGTTTTGAAGGAATGCGCGATAAATTAATTATTGACGTATTGTATCAAACAGGTTTGAGGCGGGCGGAAATATTAAGTTTAAAAGAAAGTGATGTTGATTTGTTCAATACTCAACTAAAGGTATTAGGTAAGAGAAGTAAAGAGAGAATCATTCCATTTGACGTTGAATTAAAAAGAAGTATTGTTTCTTATCTAAAAGAAAAGAAAGAAAATAACCTTGATAATCCGCACCTATTTGTTACGCTCAGTAATAAAGCATTAAGCGCTGGGAAAATTACAAAGATTGTAAAAGGAATTTTAAGCAGTGTAACTACAAATAAGAAAAAAAGTCCACATGTTTTGCGACACACCTTTGCGACTCATTTATTAAATAATGGTGCAGATATTAATGCTGTAAAAGAATTATTAGGGCACGCCAATTTATCGGCGACTCAGATATACACACACAATTCAATAGATAAATTAAAAAAATCGTATAATCAAGCCCATCCACGATCGGGCAATTAGTAACATAAATTAAAAGGAGGAAAAGCTATGACAATCAACATTCAATCAGTGCATTTTACTGCAGACAGAAAGTTACTCGACTTTATCAATGAAAAAGTTGAAAAACTAAATACATTTTATGATGGAATAATCAGCGGTGAAGTAACGTTGCGACTCGATAAAAGTAGTACGAGTGATAATAAAATTTCTGAAGTAAAAATACTCGGAAAAGGACAAGAGTTTTTTGCTAAGAAACAATGTGTAAGTTTTGAGGAAGCCACTGACTTGGTTTGTGAAGCGCTTAAAACGCAAATAAAGAAACATAAAGATAAATTAATAGAGCATCATCAGTAGTTCTAAAAAGAGCCAATTGAGAAGTCGCTACGAATTAAAGTGGCGACTTTTTTTATTCAAGCAATTAGCTTTATCTTTAACAGGAAATGCGTCAAATACTTCTAGTCTTAATTTTTATTAGCCCTTTAATTACATTCTCTCAAACTAGAGATAAAAGGAGCGCACCCTACACAGTAAGGTACAATATTGGTATACAAAAATCTTTAAGCAGCCAAAAATTCAGGACTGCATTCAATGGTATTTTTGAAACCAATCTGAGTTTAAATGCTCGCGTGTTTAGTACATTTTTCATCGGAGTTGGTTATCAATATAGCCACTTTCAAAATAACAAAGCTGTATTTGCTTTTTATCAAGCCAAAGATCCAAAGGGAAATGCAACCGGAGCAACTTTGTCTTATAATACGCGATTAATTGGTAATACACCTTTTATTAAAATCGGCTACGATCATTTTTTCGAAAAAGGTTTTGCAACGTTTGGCCTAAATGCTGGCTACTCATTAATGCATTACAATAATGTCGTAAATGATAGTGCAGACGCCAATCTTCCATTTCCGGCTTCAAAATTTAATGCCGGACTTTTACAGCCTGAAATATCCGTGAGTTTTATCACAGATAGATCGCTTACTTTTTCAATAATGGTAGCCTATACAACGGCATTTTATAAGTTCGATCCCAAGGAACCAAGATTTAATGCAATTGATGAGCTTCGGGACAAATCCAATAACTATTTTATGAGTTGGATAAACATTGGCTTCGGAGTTACTTTGCTACTTGGAAAAAGATAAATCTCAATTAATAAATTTAATATTTAATAAGAATGATTACAGCTGAAACGCCTGTTAAGTTTGAGAAAAAAAAGCATAAGGATTCCACTTTGTTGGAACTTTACACAAACATTTTAAAACCTAGAATGATTGAAGAAAAGATGTTATTACTTCTTCGTCAGGGAAAAATCGCAAAATGGTTTAGTGGTATCGGTCAGGAAGCAATATCAGTAGGTGTTGCAACTGCACTCAATTCGGATGAATATATTTTACCAATGCATAGAAATCTTGGTGTTTTTACTACTCGTAAAATCCCATTAAATCGTTTATTTTCTCAATTTCAGGGAAAACCTGGTGGATTTACACAAGGACGTGATCGTTCTTTTCATTTTGGAACCAATGAATATCACATTGTTGGTATGATCTCTCATCTTGGCCCACAATTAGGCGTAGCAGATGGTATTGCTTTGGCTAACAAAATAAGAAGAGAAAAAAAGGTAACAGTTGTTTTTAGTGGTGACGGTGGAGCAAGTGAAGGTGATTTTCACGAAAGTATAAACACTGCGGCAGTGTGGAATTTACCGGTAATTTTTGTAATTGAAAATAATGGCTACGGTTTAAGTACACCAAGCAATGAACAATTCCGCTGTAGTTCTTTTGCTGACAAAGCTATTGGTTATGGTATTGAAGGAGTTTCGATAGACGGTAACAACGTACTGAAAGTGTATGAAACTATAAAAACTTTGAGCGAGAGTATTCGTAATGATCCACGTCCTGTTATTTTAGAATGTGTTACTTTTCGTATGCGCGGTCACGAAGAGGCGAGCGGTACCAAGTATGTGCCAAAAGAATTGTTCGATGTTTGGGGAAGAAAAGATCCTGTAGCTACATTCGAAAAATTCTTGCTTGATGAAGGTGTTCTCACTGAAGAACTGATAGCAAATACACGCACCGAAATAAAAAAAGAAATTGATGAAGGTTTAGAAATCGCGTTTGCTGAAAAAAATCCAACGCCAGATACTGCAAAGGAATTAAAAGAATTATTCAAAGATTTTTCTGTTGAAGATACTAGCAGTGTTTCTGAAAGTAAAACAAACATGCGCTTGATTGATGCTATTAGTAATGGTATGAAACTGGCAATGCAAAAACATAAAAATCTTGTTTTAATGGGACAGGATATTGCAGACTATGGTGGTGTGTTTAAAATTACAGAAGGATTTGTAGAAGCTTTTGGAAAAGAACGTGTAAGAAATACGCCTTTATGTGAAAGTGCAATTTTAGGAGCTGGCTTTGGCTTGTCTATTAACGGACACAAGGCTATGGTAGAAATGCAATTTGCAGATTTTGTTAGCGAAGGCATGACGCAGATTGTAAATAATTTAGCAAAGAGTTATTATAGATGGGGACAAAATGCTGATGTGGTTGTCCGCATGCCAACAGGAGCAGCCGTTGCGGCAGGACCATTTCACAGTCAAAGTAACGAAGCTTGGTTTTTTAAAACGCCGGGTTTAAAAATTGCTTACCCCGCATTTCCAAGCGATGCAAAAGGCTTGCTGCTAACAGCGTTTGATGATCCAAATCCTGTGATGTATTTTGAACACAAAGCTTTGTATAGAAGTATTGCAGAAGATGTTCCTGACGGATATTATACTATACCTTTTGGTAAAGCAAAATTATTAAAAGAAGGAAATGATCTTACAATTGTTACTTACGGTTTAGGAGTGCATTGGGCATTAGAAGCATTAACTGAAAATAACGATATGAGTGCCGATTTATTGGATCTTAGAACCCTTGCTCCGCTTGATATTGAAGCAGTTTATGCTTCTGTTAAAAAAACAGGTAAAGTGATTGTGATGCATGAAGATACTTTAACAGGTGGAATTGCAGGCGAAATTGCTTCCTTGATTTCGGAAAACTGTTTTGATTATTTAGACGCTCCTGTTATGCGTGAAGGAAGTTTGGATACGCCGGTTCCGATGAATGTTGATCTTGAACATAATTTCTTACCCAAAGAACGATTTAAAGAAAAATTATTAAAACTTTGGAAATATTAAATTATGGAGTTCATTGATTTAAGAAGCGATACCGTTACAAAACCTTCAGCGCTTATGTTAGAGGCAATGATGACGGCGAAGGTTGGCGATGATGTGTTTAATGAAGACCCTACTGTAATTGAACTTGAAAATTATGCTGCTAATTTATTCGGTAAAGAAGCAGCCTTGTATTGCCCTAGTGGTACTATGACAAATCAAATTGCCATTAAAGTGCATACACAACCAGGAGACGAGGTAATTTGCGACGTGAATTCTCATATTTTTAATTATGAAGGTGGTGGAATTTCCTTTAATTCAGGCGTTCAGGCAAGATTAATTCAAGGAAACGAAGGAAGAATTTCTGCAGAGATGATAGAGCCTTGTATCAATGGCGATTTTGATTGGTTAACAAAAACAAGTTTAGTTTCCCTTGAAAACACTGTGAATAGAGCAGGAGGAAGCTTCTATACAAAAGAACAAATAAAACCAGTGTACGAATTGTGTCGTGACAAAAATTTAAAATTGCATTTAGATGGAGCGCGTATTTTTAATGCCTTAGTTGAAACTGGAGATACTCCAAAAGAAATTGGAAATTATTTTCATTCGATTTCAATTTGTTTATCAAAAGGCTTGGGAGCACCGGTTGGCTCATTACTTTTAGGAGATAAAGATTTTATTAAGAAAGCCCGTCGTTATAGAAAAGTTTTTGGAGGCGGCATGCGTCAGGCTGGTTTTTTAGCAGCGGCCGGTTTGTACGCTTTAAAAAATAACATCACACGTTTAAAAGAAGATCATTTAAGAGCAAAAAAGTTAGAACAAGTCTTGCGTGAATTACCTTTTGTAGAATCTATTCTTCCGGTTTATACAAACATTCTTATTTTTAATTTGAAGAAGGAAATAATAAGTGGTGAAGCGTTTGAAAAAAAATTGCGCGACAATGGAATTAAGATTTCTTCTTTTGGAAAACAGACTATTCGTTTCGTTACGCACCTGGATTACACGGATGACATGCTTGCTAGGACCATTCAGGTTCTCAAGTACGTTTGTTAAAATTCTTAGAATTTAGTATCTTTAATGTCCTTATTTTAATAAAGTGATCCCTAGAGTTACCGTTGATAAAATATTAGATGCCGCCCTTGTTGAGGAGGTTGTTGGAGAATTTATCACCTTAAAAAAACGGGGTACCAATCTTTTAGGACTTTGTCCTTTTCACGGAGAAAAAACTCCTTCTTTTACGGTATCTGCAGTAAAAGGTATTTATAAATGTTTTGGTTGTGGGAAGGCTGGAAATTCTGTGAATTTTATCATGGATCACTTGCAGTTAAGTTATCCGGAGGCTCTTAAATGGCTAGCTAGGAAATATAATATTGAAGTTATTGAAAAGGAGATAACTCCTGAAGAACGCGAGCAACAAACAGAGCGTGAGAGCATGTTGATTGTGATGCAATATGCGCAACGTTACTTTACCGAAACCATGATGAATACCGATGAGGGAAAATCAATTGGTCTAGGTTATTTTAAAGAACGTGAATTAAGAGATGATATCATTGCTAAATTTCAATTAGGATATAGTTTAGAAGAGCGCAACGCTTTTACGAAAGCAGCTGTTAAAAGTAGTTATGCTCCCAAGTATCTTGCTAAAACGGGCATGAGCATTGTGAGCAATCGTTACGTTGAAGGGAAAGAACTTGCTGAGGCTGATCTTTTTGACCGCTACGCAGGACGCGTGATGTTTCCAATTCAGGATGACGGCGGGCGTGTGGTTGCTTTTGGAGGAAGGACTTTAAGTACTGATAAAAAAACCGCCAAATACATTAATAGTCCCGAGACAGAAATTTACAACAAGAGTAAAATTTTGTACGGGTTGTGGTTAGGAAAAAAAGCTATTCAAAATAACGATGCTTGTTATTTGGTAGAAGGCTACATGGATGTTATTGCGATGCATCAAGCGGGTATAGAAAATGTTGTAGCATCTAGTGGAACATCTTTAACGGTCGATCAAATTAAATCTATTCATCGTTTTACACGAAACATTATTGTTTTGTACGATGGTGATGAAGCTGGGCAAAAGGCAAGTAATCGTGCAATTCCGCTACTATTGGAGGAAGGGATGAATGTTAGGTTACTCCAGTTTCCAAATAATGACGATCCGGATTCTTACAGTAGAAAAGTAACTATACAAGAGTTTCAAGATTACATCAAAAATAGCACAGACGATTTTTTATATTTCAAAGCCAAGAAATTAAAAACAGAAACTGCGAACGACCCCATAAAAAGGGCGGGAGTAATAAAAGATATCGTGGAAAATATTGCAGTTATTCCCGATAATATTATTCGCAGCATTTACATTAAAGAGTGCGCTAACATCATGGAGATAGAGGAATCTATTCTTCAGTTAGAAGTAAATAAAATACGACGCAAGGGAAGTAAATCATCGTCGTCGCAAAGTCAACGACCATCAGGGCAACAAACTGGCACACAAAATCAATCTACAAGTGAAGAAGGAGCTTTTGATCCAGCAAGTCTGGACGATACAAGTTTTATGGAAGCTGCTCCTGAATCGGAGTTGTATGGTTTTGATGCGGAGGAAGAAAAGCTTTTGTGTTTGTTGATTAAGTATGGAAATATGCTTATTACTACACAGGCAGAAGACGAAGTAAACATGGAGCATGAGTTAGAAATAACACTTGGTGAGTTTATTATTTTTGAATTGTGGCGCGACGAAATTGTTTATGAAAATCCATTATATAAAATGGTTTTGGATGAATACATAGAGCAATTAAAACAGCAAAATTTACCAAACATAGAGCATTTTTTACGGTCGCCGAATCCAATTGTTAGTAGTTTTATTATCAATCATGTGATTGATAAATATGAAATCAGTCCTAAATGGAAAAACTTTGGCGTTTTAGTTCCTAAAGAAATTGATAATGCAAAACGCGACGCGCAACGGTCTTTATTTAGTTTTAAGAGTAGAAAGTTGAGCCATTTTATTCATGAGAAACAAATGGAATTAAAAACAATTTCATACGAAGATTCGTTAAAGGTATTAGAAGAATTAAAACATTTAGATTCTCTGAAAGGCAGGGTGAACAAACTTTTGGGGAGAGAGGTGATAAAATAAAAAAGCCGCAGGGGCTCCTGCGGCATTGATCTTTTCCAAAGTTTAATTGCTTTTTTTGAATAACTTTGGAAAAGTTATTACGGAACTACACTACATTTCAACTAAAGTCCCAATTTTTTCTCCTTCAACTAAATTTTTAAGATTTCCTTTTTTGTTCATGTCAAAAACAATAATAGGAAGATTATTTTCTTTACATAAGGTAAAGGCGGTCATATCCATAACTTCAAGACCTTTACTGTATACTTCATCAAAAGAAATGGTTTCGTATTTAGTTGCTGTTTTATCTTTTTCAGGGTCTGCTGTGTAGATCCCGTCAACACGCGTTCCTTTTAAAATTACATTGGCTTCAATTTCTATGGCTCTTAAAGTGGCAGCTGTATCCGTTGTAAAATAAGGATTTCCTGTTCCTGCGCCAAAAATGACGACACGGCCTTTTTCTAAATGTCGCACTGCTTTGCGTCGAATGTACGGCTCACAAATTTGTTCCATTTTAATAGCACTTTGTAAACGTGTATGCACTCCTAATCCTTCTAAAGCGCTTTGAATAGCCATACTATTAATGACAGTAGCTAGCATTCCCATATAATCGCCATGTACACGATCCATGCCGCCTTTTTCGGCTTGGATTCCGCGGAAGATGTTTCCACCACCAATTACAATGGCTACCTGACAACCTGCGTTATAAACCGTTTTAATTTCTTGAGCATATTCCATTAAGCGTTCTTGATCGATTCCAAAACCTTTATTTCCCATTAAGGCTTCTCCGCTTAGTTTTAAAAGTATGCGTTTGTATTTCATAGTTCGTTTTTTATCTTGTTCAAGCTGCAATTAAGAACAAGGGAAGTTTAAATAAAAAAATATCAAAAAAAATCCCGACTAAAAAGTCGGGATTAATAATTTACGATAATGAATAACGCTTTAAGGCAGAAACCGTTAGGTCTTTTTCAACACCTTGTAAAAACTGGCGTACAGTCATTTTGTTATCGATAAAGAATTCTTGATTTAATAATGTAGAATCTTTATAGAATTTATTTAATTTACCTTGAGCAATTTTTTCAACCATATCTTCTGGTTTACCCTCTGCACGAGTAGTCTCACGAGCAATGTCTAATTCACGATCGATAGTAGTTTTATCTACATCGTCTTTATCAATAGCTACTGGAGCCATTGCGGCTGCCTGCATAGCTATATTTTTAGCAATTTCCGGAGTAACAGTTTTGTTAAAACCAACAGCAACCGCTAAACGATTTCCTGGGTGAATATAGCCTACAACTTGAGGAGCAGAAACCACACTGTAGTATCCTATATCAATTTTCTCACCGATCTTACCAATTTGCTCCAAAAACTTCTCAGCAATGGTAATTTGATCGTTGTATGGCAAAGATTTAAGTTCTTCAACTGTTGCTGGTTGTTTTGTTAAAGCAACATTAGCAACTGTTTCAGCGAACTGAATAAAATCTGCATTTTGCGCTACGAAATCTGTTTCGCAGTTAATGCTAATAACAACACCTGTTTTATTATCTGATGAGGTTTTAGCTAAAACTACACCTTCTTTTGCGTCACGGTCTGCACGGTTAGCTGCTACCTTTGCACCTTTTTTACGAAGAAAATCTACAGCGGCTTCAAAATCGCCGTTGCTTTCTTCTAATGCTTTTTTACAATCCATCATGCCTGCACCTGTTTGCTGGCGTAATTTGTTTACTTCTGCTGCTGTAATTGCCATTTTTATTTATTATTTCTAGTTTATTGTTTCTTGTTGTTTTGCATGAAATGATCTTCGATCTGCTTCATGGCTAAAAAAAACGGTCAGCCTGTTGCCAGAGTGACCGCTTTTAAAAATTTATATTAAAATTATTTTTTTGCTGCCACTCTACGACGAGGTTTTTTAGCCCCACCTTCTTCTTCTTCAACTTTTGCACCTTTAATGATTGCGCCATCAGCTAATTCTTCAGCTTCAGTAGCACTTAATTCTTTAGTGTCGTTTTCTTCAGCATTAGCTTCTTTATCCATCTTGCGATCAGACAAACCTTCTTTTACTGCATTTACCATTAAATCAATGATGTAAGCGATAGAAGTTGAAGCGTCATCATTAGCAGGAACTGCAAAGTCAACTAAATTTGGATTTGAGTTAGTATCAACGATTGCAAATGTTGGAATGTTTAAACGTTTTGCTTCTGCAACTGCGATGTGTTCTTTTGTAATATCGACAATAAATAAAGCAGCTGGTAAACGAGTTAAATCTGCTACTGAACCAAATTGAGTTTCTAATTTAGCACGCTCACGAGAAAACTGTAAACGCTCACGTTTCGAAACGTTAGCGAAAGTTCCATCAGCAAACATTTTGTCGATTTGACTCATACGACGAACCGATTTACGGATTGTAGCAAAGTTAGTCAACATTCCACCTGGCCAGCGCTCAGTAACATAAGGCATGTTAACTGATTTCACTTTTTCGGCAACTATATCTTTTGCTTGTTTTTTAGTAGCTACAAATAAAACTTTACGTCCAGAACGTGCGATTTGTTTTAAGGCGTCTGCTGCTTCGTCAATCTTAGCAACCGTTTTGTTTAAGTCAATAATATGGATACCGTTTTTTTCGGCATAAATATAAGGAGCCATTGCTGGATTCCATTTGCTTTTAAGGTGACCAAAGTGTGCACCTGATTCAAGTAATTCGTTAAATGATGTTCTTGCTGACATTTTTTATGTTCTCTTTCTTTAAATAAAATATTAACGTTTGCTGAATTGGAAGCGAGCACGAGCTTTTTTCTGACCGAATTTTTTACGTTCAACCATACGCGGGTCACGTGTAATTAAACCTGCTGCACGAAGATCTTTTTTAAGATCTGCATTCATTTCAACCAATGCTTTAGCAATTGCTAAACGAATAGCTTGTGCCTGACCTGTAATACCACCACCGGCAACATTAACTTTAACATCATAAGCCTCGCGAAGGTTTGAAACCATTAAAGATTGTGTTACATAATAGTGTAGGGTTGGTGTTTTGAAATATTCTTTGAAATCTCTTCCGTTTACCTCAATGTTTCCCGTACCTGCTGTTACATAAGCACGAGCAACTGAAGTTTTTCTGCGACCAGATGTGTTAATTACTTCCATTTAATTTATAATTACTTTATTTTACTTAAATCTACTTTTTTAGGCTGTTGTGCCTCATGACCATGCTCTGTACCAACGAAAATACGAATGTTTGTATTTAAGGTTCTACCTAAGCGACCTTTTGGTAACATACCATGAATAGCATGTGATAAAATGTCTTGAGGTTTTTTAGCCATTACTTCTTTTGGGGTAGCAAAACGCTGACCACCTTGATATCCTGTATAACGAATGTATTCTTTATCAGTAAATTTCTTACCGGTAAAGCGTACTTTCTCAGCATTAATGATAATTACATTGCTACCAGCATCTGCATGCGGTGTGTAGCTTGGTTTGTGTTTTCCACGAAGCAACATGGCAACTTTGGTTGCTAAACGTCCAACTACTTCATTTTCAGCGTCAACAAGCAACCATTCTTTGTTGGCTGTAGCCTTGTTGGCAAATTTTGTTTTATAACTTAATGCGTCCACTTTGTAAAAATTTTAGTCTTTTCCCCGAATTAGGGGGTGCAAATGTATGAAGTTTTTTTTAGTGAACAAAACTTTTTTGAAAAATAACTGTAGTTTTTCAACAATTTATCCATTACGAAAGATATATTTAGCGTTTTCACTTGTAATTTTTGCAACTTCGGTCATAGAAACATCCTTAATGGCCGCTATTTTTTTGGCTACTTCAAGAATATAACCTGGTTCATTTCTTTTTCCTCGAAAAGGTATAGGAGCCAAATAAGGCGCATCAGTTTCCAAAACTAAGTGCTCCAGCGAAATTTGCTCTATAACCTTATCTAATCCTGAGTTTTTAAAGGTTATAACGCCTCCAATTCCTAATTTGAAGCCTCCAAGGGCTATTATTTTGTTAGCCTGCTCTAAATTACCCGAAAAACAATGAAAAACGGCTTTTGGACGTGTTTTATAAGAGATTAATATATCGTAGATCGGGTCAAATGCTTCCCTGCAATGTATCGAAATTGGGTAATTATATTCTAAAGCCCATTCAATTTGCTTTCTAAACGCCGTTTTTTGCTCCTCAAAGAAGGTTTTGTCCCAATATAAATCAATCCCAATTTCTCCTACAGCAATAAATTTTCTTTTAGCAAGCCATTCTTTTACTAATGAAAGCTCAGTTTGATAGTTTGCATTGACTGAACAGGGGTGTAACCCCATCATTGCAAAACAGCACTCAGGCATTTGTTCTTCAACCTCAAGCATACTAGCTAGAGAAGTAGAGTCAATATTTGGCAGGTAAAATTCTTTAACGCCATTTGAGATAGCGTTGTTAATTAGATTTTTTCGGTCTGAATTAAATTCTTCAGCGTAAAGATGTGTGTGTGTGTCAATCAACATTTTTAAACAATTGCATCTAAAGTAACTTTCACTACATTATTTAATTCGGTTTTGGTGGCACCGCTTTGACTAAGCACTTTTAGTCCACAAAGGGAGTTAAATAGAAATGGCGCGTATGATTTAGGTGCATTTGAAAGGTTTATTACCTTACTTGTCTGTGCTTCGTTTAACCAAGTTGTAAAAAGCTCATGCATGTCTTCTTTGTTATTACAAATCAGTTTAGCGGTTTTTTCGCAGTGTTTGCTCATTTCAGCTGCTGCATTCACCATTAAACAACCATTGTCATTAGGATGTGCAACTAAATGATTTACGACTTCCTTAAATAGAAATTCTATTTTTTGCATACCGTTAAGTTTTTTTTGATTAACAGTTTCGTAACCGTCTTTCTCAGCATTTTTATAAAACTCAAGGGATTGTAAATATAAATTGTGTTTATCCTTAAAGGAATCATACAAACTGCTCCGACTAAGACCAGTGGCCTTTAGAATTTCATCAATGGAGGTGCCATTATATCCTTTTTGGTGGAAAATAGTTGAGGCTACCTCTAAAACTTTTTCCTTGTTGAATTGTTTTACTTTTGGCATATGTGTGATTTTTGTAAAACAAAATTAAGTATTCGGAACGATTATTCCAAATAGAATTGAGTAAAAAAATCAAAAAAATCACTCATAGCTAGATCAGAAACTAGAAACATCGGAGCGTGTATACATAATGTGAATTAAAAGTTAGTTTGGAATTACCAAATACCAAAGTTCATTTCAAGGTTGTCTTTAAACCATTCTTCGTAGCCATATTGCTTGGTAAGTTCTGCTATTAATTCAGTAACGGTATATATTTTTTTCTTTTTAGGCGGGACAAATAGCTTTGCTTCGGGTTTTAAGATTTCTATTTTTTTAGCGAAATACACAATACCACCATCTTCGTTTGCAATGCCAAGAATTGTTCCTGGAAGGCCATTAAAACTTTCGGGACCTGCAGACGGAGTGATGTCGTAGCTGAACCAGGCATGAATTCGCGTACTATCGTTGACGTGCCAGATAGCTTTTCTACAAACATATCCAGCTATTTTTCGTGTGCTTTCGGTTACATGCCATTCTCGTTTTCTAAGCGTATCGGTCAAATGTAATTCCTCTCCCCACATAGTTTTTATTAAATAGCGTTTGTTTTGATCGGGGTATTGATAAACTGTATTCTTACTTGTTGTCCAGCTGTAATTTTCTTTCAGCTCATTTTCCTGAGGTCTGAAAACTGAGCAACTGTCAGTAATAAATAATTCAAAATAATCAATCTTAATTTTATCTTCTTCCTTAATCCAACGCAACACATAGTCTTTGCTTTTAAATTTTTTATAAAGATTTGTTTTACGCTCGTAGGTAATCTTAGCGGAAGTTATTTGCGCTTCAAATTTCACAATGAAACTAAAAAGAAATAAAACAAAAAAGAGTTTTTTAAAAGTCATCATCGCCTTCTACTTTAGTTTTTTGGTTGTTGAATTTGTAAAGCAGTTTCAAAAGAAAATAGCGTTTTATTATTTGCGTTTTAGTATCTACGATTTGATTGCTGCTAATATATCTTTGGTTGCTTATGTTTTGATTTAGAATGTCGTTTGCGTTGAGAGACAGAGCTAAGTTTCCTGTTTTAAGAAACAGACGAGCAATGGAAGCGTTCCAAATAAAATAATGGATATTGTATCCAGGCGTACGATTACCATTATCATTGTAGCGGCCATCGGTTGAAATAATAAACTTTTTCCGAATCTTGAGTACAACACTTCCTTCTAATCCGTAACTATAATAAGGTTGGTTAGATTGTATACTGATGGTAGATTTTGGGATGTTATAGCTGTAATCGCCGCCGATACGAATGTTAAATTTTTCGGCATTTTTTTCCACACTCATGCTTGGCCCTAGACTTGTGTTTTGAGAAATGTTTTTCGTGCTGTTAACCAAAGAAACATTGTTTGAGAAACTCCCATTAAAATTGTAATAGGTTTTTATGAATTTTTTAAAGAGAGGGAAACCTCCTCCAAGCCAAACGTTTCCATTATAGTTTCCATTCACGTTAACCGGTTGAGTTATGGCCCTACCTTCCGAATCATAGGTGGTCGCATAAGAAATTTGGTTATTAGTATTACCATAATTTCCACCAACCCAAAAATTTACATCTTTAATACCTTTATAAAAATAATAGTTGAGAGATAAATTATTACTGAAAGTAGGTTTAAGATCTGGGTTACCAATCGAAATACGATTTGGATCTGTGTTATCGCGCACAGGCTGCATTTGCTGTAAATCGGGTTGTTGAGAAGAAGAGTTATACCGAAAAGATAAATTTGACCCTTGATTTATTCTGTAATTAAATGAGGCAAGCGGAAGAATATTGTTTACCTTTAATTGTAGTTTATTCCCGGTTGTTATATTCACATTCTGCTGCTCAATATTTCTAAAATAACTACCTACCGTTATTCTGTATTTTTTTACTTCGTACGTGAGTTTGGTACCTGCTCTGTGAATGACACGTTTGTTTTCAAAATTATTAGAGAGGTTTGAATCTAATAAATCATAACCAGTTGCCCTATAGTTAAATGTTTCTCTGTTATTAGAATTTTGATTATTTGTAAAGTTGTAACTAAACTCACCTTTAATTTTTTTTGTGAAAGGTTCTGTATAAATCAAAGAGGCATTGTGTTCTATTTTAGAATTTTTCTGCGTTCTTTTCTGAACCAAACTGCTGTCGTTGGCCTGACCTTCATAATAAATAAAATCTGTATTTAATTTTGTGTCATTGTTACTTGAATTAAAGATGGGTTGATAAGAGATACTTATGTTGCGATCTTTCTTCATAAAGTTGCGACTCAGTTTCAAATAAATATTAGCGTCGCTTGTTTGATTTGAGTTTGTGTTTTTTATGACTGTTCGACGAGTTGTAGCAATTTCTCCAGAAATAAAATCATCCGTTTGTATAGTGGAATTATCTGATGTAGTATATTTAATTTTTGGAGCTAATGTAAGTTCTGTGAGTGAATCTAATTTTTGGATGACACGAAAATTAAAAGAATGGTTTTGATTTTTTGATTCACTGGTTTTTATTTTCAGGTTGGAGTAACTTGTGTCTGCAAGAAAAAATTGGGTGTTTGTTTCTGAACCGGAGAATAACTGATTTTGATTAAACGTATAATCGGCATTTATTTTTGTGTTTTCCCCAATCTTATCATTAAAATAAAAACCAGATTTAATTGTAAGAGGTACGCCTGTTCCTCGTTCATTGTTATTTATCCAATTACCAGTTTCATCATCGTAAATCCAGTTCTGTTCACCACTCAAGCCATATTTATAAGCATCTCCACCACCAAAAGCCTGTTTTGGTGTATTTGCTACCAATCCAAATAAACTTACCTTGCGGCTCCCTTTAAAATGATTTGCTAAAAATTCTCCTTCATAAAATTTTTGAAAATCACTGGCGCCTGATACTTTTCCAAAATAACCTTTCTTGGCATCGTCCTTCAATTTTAGATTTATAACCTTTAATGTTTCATTAGCGCCTTCTTCAGTACTTTCATTTTTTTTATCAAAAACCTGTACGTTATCTATTGAAGATGCGTTGAGGTTACGCGTGGCAATGGTTGGATCCGTTCCGAAAAATTCGTCGCCATCCACTAAAACCTGATCAACTTCTTTACCTTGTACAGTAATTTTCCCATTTGCATCTACCTGCATGCCAGGCAATCTTTTGAGAAGGTCTTCCACTGTGGCATTTGCTCCTGTTTTAAAAGAGTCGGCAGTAAAAATAAGAGTATCGCCTTTATAGTAACTTTTTTCTTTTGGGGCAACAATTTCAATTTCATTTAATACAAACGATTTTGGCGGTAGTACAACATTTTTAAAATTGTAAACAGAATCTTTGGAAGAAGGCACTAATAAAAAGGTTTTATCGCTATGGCTTGGATGTGATAAAATTACAAGATAAGTATCAAGTGGAACCTGAATAGGTTTAAAGAAACCTGTGTTATTAGTTCGCGTGTGTTTAATAAGCGTAGAATCACTAAACTTAAGCACCATCATTAGAACGTTTGGAAGGCCATTGTTGGCACTTGTATCGTTAATATTACCGGTAAATTTAAGGGTTTGCCCTTTTAAGAAAACTGTGAACAAAAAGAATAAAAGAATTAGTATTTTTTTGCTCATTCTTAGGGTTTTGACTTTGAATTAAATCTGTAACGAAAGTATTTAAAAAAGGATACAGAACAAGTTAACGACTTGTTAACGAGGGGGGTGATTTTATTTTTTGGCTTTTTTTGGGAATTCAAAGCTTTTAAAATAAAAGTAATGAAGCCTTGTTTACTTGACGTTTCTATTGTCAATTCGAATATACCAACCAGATGGATTTACGGGAATACTTAGCGTATCCTGAGTGTGAATTTTCCCTGAATACGTTCTTAATTGATTATCTTCAAAACTAAAAGGTTTTACGAATAGAATTGTTTGAATGAGAAATCCTATAAAGATTAGAGATAAACCTGTATGTGTGGATTTGTTTTCATATAAAACGGAAATAAAAACCCACATAAACATGAGAGCGGGAATGTAAAAATTACGCACTCCACGATAGTAGGGGTCGAGAAGTGAAGGTTCATTGCGATATGCAATGAGCGTGGTGATGAGAAATAGTGTCCCGCAATAGAAGGAAAGAATAGGGAAAAGATTTGTGTTTGACTTGTGAATTTTAAGTACAAGCACCAGCATATAAATAAAAACTGCTACTACTCCAATTGTCATAATTACAAAAGGCAGGTTTAAAGCAAACTTTCCTAAAAGCAGAAACCAATACTGAACAAATAAATAATGAATAAAGCCTTCATTGAAAAGTGTAAATTCTCCTTCTGTTCGATTAATGTTGCCGTTACCGGATAAGGCTATCGCTCCAATAATCCCAATGGAGATAACCAGTAAATAAGAAATTGTTTTTCTTTTGTCATTTTTAAATTGATGACGTTGTATAAAAACTGAAAAGAGGAATAGCGGTAAAAGTACTGTATAATTTGGGCCGGTAAAGCCAGAGAGAAAGAGAAACAGAAGATCGGCATAAAACCATTTTTTGTTTTTGTCAAAATTTGTTGATGAGAAAATAATAATCGGAAACAAAACCATTGTCCACTGCAAATTGGTAAGGTTCATTATTATTTCAGATTGGGTTGGGATGAGCGAAACGCAAATGGCAATAAAAAAACGTTGAATATCTGAATAAGGAAGCCTTTTCCAAATATAGTATAGCAGTATAAAAAATACCAGTAACCATGAATAACAAAAAACAAATGGAGCAATATGTAAGGGTAAGCCCACTGCAACAGAAAAGCAAGCAATTAGCCTTGGATAGAGGTGAAAGTAGCCGGCGCAGGTATTATAAAGACTACTAAATCCTTCATGGTAGGCTTCAGCAAAAAAAACAACGCCTTCTTCAGCCCAAAACTGCGAATGGTAAAAAGAATCAGGACGTTTATAAAACAATACGAGTAGAGAAATAATAAAAGAGCCAATCATTAATTTATTCTCGCGTGAAATGTGAGTCTTATTATGAATGGTCATTGATAAGGTTTGAGTTTTGGTAAAAATAACAAAAGGAATTGTATTCAAGTAGCCTATCTCTTTTTTTGTAACTTCACACTATGTTATTGAGAATTAACGAAAATAATATTGCTTACGAATCAATTTCTCAAATTGTTGCATGCTTAAAAGATGGAGGAATAATTATCTATCCAACAGACACCGTTTATGCTTTAGGTTGTGATATTACACATACAAGGGCAATCGAACGTATTTGTAAAATAAAAAATATAAAGCCTGAGAAATCTAATTTTTCATTTGTTTGTTCAGACCTGAGTCATCTTTCTGAATATGCAAAAGCTATTCCAAATCATATTTTTAGAATTATGAAGAAGGCTTTGCCTGGGCCTTACACTTTTATTTTAGAAGCAAACAATAACGTTCCAAAATTATTAAAGCAGAATAAAAAAACGGTGGGTATTCGTGTTCCGAATAATGCCATCTGTAAAGAAATTGTTGAAAGGCTTGGAAACCCTCTTATTTCTTCAAGTTTGGTTGACACAAACGATGACATTGTAGAATATTTTGCAGACCCGGAAATAATTTTGCAGCAGTTTGGTGAAATTGCAGATATTGTAATTGATGGCGGATTTGGAAACCTTTATCCTTCAACAATTATTGATTGCAGCGGTAATGAGATAGAAGTAATAAGAGAGGGCTTGGGGAGTTTGGAGGTTTTGTCTTAAAGCTTTTTCAACACGGAGAGACAGAGGCACTGAGTGAATTTGCTACAGAAATAATACGTATAGTTGCTCAATTAATTGTTCCGACTCGGTCACTCTGAGCCCTATACCTCATTGTTAAAGCCACTCAAATATTAAGGTATTACAGAAGACTAAGCAAAGCGAGTTCATAACTTTTTAATCCAAAGCCACTGATACTTCCTTTGCAATTTGCACCAAGATAAGAAACATGTCTAAAATCTTCTCGGGCAAAAACATTGCTAATATGAACTTCAATAACTGGTGTTTTAATGGAAGAGATAGCATCTGCTAGTGCAACAGAGGTATGCGTGTAGCCTCCCGCGTTAATAATGATACCATCAAAAGAAAAACCAACTTCATGCAGTTTGTTAATGAGTTCGCCCTCAACATTACTTTGAAAATAATGAATCTCGCTATCTTTGAATTTTTCTTTTAGTGTTTTAAGATAAGTCTCAAAATCAGTCGCGCCGTATATTTCCGGTTCTCGTTTCCCCAAAAGATTTAAGTTAGGCCCGTTTATTATCATTATCTTCATTCGATGAAATTAAGACTAATTTTTTAATCGAAAAACTGTTTCTTTTTATTTAAATGAGCTCCTGGAACTCCTATTATATAAGATTTAAGCAATTTCTTCAGCTGGAAAGGTCTTTGTCGAAAAACTCAATTGAAGCCTATGCTGATGACTTAGAAAAATTAGAAAATTATTCCGAAGGATTTTTAAATCATCAAACGCCTGACAAATTCAACTACCGCCAATTACAGGATTTTGTTGAGTGGATTGCCAGCCTTGGTTTTTCGGCCGCTACTCAAGCGCGAGTAGTTTCAGGATTAAAAACATTTTATAAATTTTTATTGCTTGAAAACGATTTAAAACAAAGTCCTGCCGAACTATTAGAAACGCCTAAACTTACAAGAAAGCTCCCTTCGTTTTTAAGTGTGGAAGAGATTGATAGTATGATCGCTTGCATTGACAGAAGTAGCGCAGAGGGAGACCGAAATGCAAGCATTCTTGAAACACTTTATAGTTGTGGTTTACGTGTGAGCGAACTTGTTGGTTTAAAAATTACAGATCTTCATTTAGACAATGGGTATATTAAAATTGTGGGAAAAGGAAACAAAGAACGTTTGGTGCCTATCGGTAATGTTGCAAAAAAACTTGTGTTGAATTATTTAAATAATGTTAGGGTTCACTTGTCTATTAAAAAGGAATCGGAAGATATTTTATACTTAAATAGAAGAGGGGGGAAGTTATCGCGTGTAATGGTATTTTATATCATTAAAGATTTGGCGGATAAAGCGGGGATAAAAAAAGCATTGAGCCCTCATACTTTTCGTCATTCATTTGCAACACATTTAGTTGAGGGAGGAGCTGATCTCAGGGCTGTTCAAGAGATGCTCGGACATGAAAGTATTACTACAACAGAAATATACACACATCTTGATAAACAATTTCTTCGCGACAATATCTTGAGTTATCATCCACGCAATAAAAAATAGTAACTTTGTTTAATACATGAAAACGTTTAAAGTACCTGAGTTTTATAGAAGTCCTATTATTTCGAAAATAAAACAATTTCGAAAAATACAAGATCCTCGTAAACGTGATAATAGTCCTACTATTCTTGATTTTGGATCGGTAAAATATTATGTTGCACGGCATTTTGGATTTTGTTATGGGGTAGAAAACGCCATTGAAATTGCATTTAGAGCCCTGGAAGAAAATCCGGGTAAACGTATTTTTTTGCTAAGTGAAATGATTCATAATCCTGAGGTGAATAAGGATTTAACCGAAAGAGGGGTTCGGTTTTTACAAGACACTCATGGTAAACAATTAATATCCTTTGATGTTTTAACAAATGATGATATTGTGATGATTCCCGCTTTTGGCGCACCATTGCCTTTATTAAGTTTACTTAGTGAAAAGGGAATTAAAACAGAATCGTATAATACAACTTGTCCGTTTGTAGAAAGAGTCTGGAAAAAATCAGAACAAATAGGAAAATCAAAACACACTATTATTATTCATGGTAAAAATACACATGAAGAGACCCGCTCAACGTTTTCTAGAAGTGCGATTGATAGTGAAGCAGTGGTTATTGTGCGAGACATGAGAGATGCTGAGAAATTAAAGCCATACGTTTTAGGAAAAAAAAGTCAGAAAGAGTTTGAAAAAGAATTTGAAGGAAAATTTACCAAAGGTTTCGACATAAATAAACATTTTGAAAAACTAGGAGTGATAAATCAAACAACCATGCTTGCGACAGAAACGCAGGGTATTTCTGATTTTTTTAAAGAGGTAATGGTGCAGAAGTTTGGCAGTGAAACGATAAGCGATCATTACGCAGATACACGGGATACTCTGTGTTACGCTACCAACGAAAATCAAGATGCGACATATGGTTTACTTGAAACAGATGCCGATCTTGCAATCATTGTTGGAGGATATAATAGCAGCAATACTTCTCATTTGGTGGAATTATGTGAACGTAAATTTCCGAGTTATTTTATTTCATCATCCGCTGAAATAGTAGATAAGGAAACAATTAAGCATTATGATTATTCGAAAAAAAGCATCCTAACAACTAAAAACTTTTTACCGAATAAAAAAAATATAAAAATTATTATTACAAGTGGCGCCTCTTGCCCAGATTCCTTGCTCGAGGGCATAATTCATAAGTTGAATACTTTTTTTGAGGAAGTAAAACCACTTGAAGAGGTTTTAAAACATTTAGAGCCTGCATAAAAATATTTTTATTAAATTGAATTCATGAAAATTAAACTCCATAAACCACTTATTTTTTTAGACATTGAAGCCACTGGTCTTAGCATTGGTTCAGATAGGATAGTTGAAATTTGTCTTCTTAAACTGAATGTAGATAATACCACAGAAACCAAAATTTTAAGAATAAACCCCGAAATACCAATACCAGATGTGGTTTCAAAGATTCACGGAATTTATGATAAAGATATTTCAGATGCTATAACGTTTAAGCAAGCGGCGCCTGAATTATTGAGATTTATTGGTAATTCTGATTTTGCAGGATACAATTCAAATAAATATGATATACCTTTATTAGCAGAAGAGTTTTTAAGAGCTGAGGTAGATTTTGATTTAGAAGGAAGAAAGTTGGTAGACGTTCAGAATATTTTCCATTTTATGGAGCCAAGAAATTTAAAGGCGGCTTACAAATTTTATTGCGATAAACCTTTGGAGAATGCGCACAGTGCTGAAGCAGATGTAGTTGCCACCTTTGAAGTTTTTAAAGCGCAATTAGAGAAATACGAAGGACTTGAAATGACGGATGATAAAGGAAAAACCTACCAACCTGTTGTAAATGATATTTCTAAGTTGAGTGATTTTAGTGCAAGAGCTAAAAACGTTGATCTTGCAGGCAGAATTGTATTTAATGAAAAAGGGCAGGAAGTTTTTAGTTTTGGAAAACATAAAGATAAACCAGTTGTCGAGGTGTTTGCAAAAGAGCCTTCATACTACAGTTGGATGATGAATGGAGACTTTCCACTCTACACAAAAAAGGTAATTACTAAACTTCGATTGCGAATGAAATTACTTTAGTGGGCTTATTTTTTATAAGCTTCTGTTGCCTTTCGTACACTGCCGTGTTTTAATAACAGATTTTTAGCCTCCTCGTAATCGTTAATGCCAGCATTTTTCATTAGCATTTGCGTTCCGCGATCAACAAGCTTGTCGTTGCTCAGTTGCATGTCAACCATTTTATTTCCTTTAACTCGTCCCAACTTTATCATTACAGAAGTTGAGATCATATTTAAAACAAGTTTTTGAGCGGTGCCACTTTTCATACGTGTGGAGCCTGTGACGAATTCGGGACCAACAATAACTTCAATTGGAAACTTAGAAACTTTGGCTAATTCACTTTTCGGGTTGCAAGTTATGCATGCGGTTACAATATTATTTTCGTTACAGGCTTGCAAGGCACCTATAACATATGGAGTTGAGCCTGATGCAGCTATTCCTATCACAACATCTTTTGAATTTATCTTGTTCTTTTTAAGATCGAGCCAACCTTGATGGACATCGTCTTCTGCAAATTCTACAGCTTTTCTAATAGCTTCATCACCACCGGCAATAATTCCTATAACGATCCCGTGATCAATTCCATAGGTGGGCGGACATTCACTAGCGTCTACAATACCTAGTCTTCCACTTGTTCCGGCGCCCATGTAGAATAATCTACCGCCGCTATTTAACTTTATGACAATTTGATTTACAAGCAATTCAATTTGAGGGATAACTTTTTCAATCGCGTTGGGAACCGTTTTATCCTCCTTATTCATGTTAATGAGCAATTCTGAAACGCTCATTTTTTCAAGATTATCGTAAAAGGAATCTGCCTCAGTGGTTTTCATAATTTAAAATTAAGTCAAAAAAAAAGCTGCTCAACAGGAGCAGCTTTTTGTTATTAAGATTTAGCTGTTATTTCGTTACAATTAGTTTAGTAACACGTTTAACCTTAGCGTTACTTTGAATATTAACAATATAAACTCCAGCATTAAGTGTATTTGTTTCAAATTGATGGTTAAAATCACCACCAGTCATCTTCCCAAGATCTTCTGATATCACTACGCGACCGCTGATATCCATAACTTGTAGAATAGCTGTTTCCCCTTCAACACCTGAAAAAGCAATATTTACATTACCATTTGTTGGATTTGGGTATAGGCTTAGATTTTTACCCGCAATTGGTTTTTGTTTTTCTTCAACACCTACAGCATAAGCTGTAAAATAAGTTCCTGTAGTCCAAACTCCACGTCCGTTTGTTGCAACATAGATTTGACCTGAATTATAACAGTCACCTGGATTAAGTATTTGTTGTTTGATGTCAAAGATCTGAACTTTTGGTAATTGATCGGTCGATGAACTATTTACAGAACTCCACGAACCAGAGGTAATATCTGAAGTATAAAACATTCCGTTGTCTGTTCCAACAAATACTATTTTGTCATTTCCTTTTTCCATCATGGAACAATAAGTAACTGCATTTGCAAGCGAACCTTGTTTGTCTTCCCAAACAATATTTGTTTGGTTCGATTTTGAAGCATCGTTTTTATTATACATTACAGTTCCTGTTGTTCCAGTTGATGCGCCATTAAAGGTTACTGCTAAATTTTTCCCATCGTTACTAACACTAATACTGGTGATTGGTTTATCAAAGCTTCCAATCAAAGTTGTACGGTAGGGAGAAACTGGGTTTGGATTGGTTGAATAACCAACAGCGCTATTAGTGTATGTGAAAATATCTGTGTAAAATTTACCGGAATACGATGAAGGCGTTAAATCCATGATTGTTGTTATATGTGAAACACGATATAACTTGTAAATCTGAGGCGCTGCGGTTGTACTAGGAACGGTAGCAAAGTATATTTCCGTACCGCTTTTGCTCCATTCCAAAGTAGTAGGTTTATCTGAATAACTTACCACATTTGTTGTTGGATTACCAGAAGCATCATCCGAATAAGCACCACTTTGACTCACTCTAACAAAAGAAAGAGGGTCGTTTAAAGCTAACGGATTTTTAGAGACAACAATAGCATCTGCACCACCAGTGACACCAGGATGCCTTAAAATCATTGCCAATCTTGCTGAGGCAATCATTGGTGCTTTCTTTGTTGGGTTATTTGGATTTAATGGAACGTCACCAAAAGTGACAACGGTTGTTGTAACGATGGAAAGATTAGGGTTTACTCCAGTGGTTTTATAGACTTTACTTGTATCTCTTCCAGCTAGAGTATTTGAACTTAAACTTAGTACAGTATATGTATAAAGTCCTTTTACATTCACTTTAATATCGGTTACATCTATTCCTATGTCATTTGTCGGGTTAACTATATAGGTAGAACTACCGATAGAAATGGTGGATGTTTGTAAACTACTTGTGGTTACCAATGAACTTACTGTTCCACTTGCGTGCGATAATGTGTAAGTGGTAGTTACCGTCGGGTTAACAGTGAGACTAAAAGAGTTAGAACTGCTAAGTGATTGCGTATTAGCAGACGGGTTAATGCTAAGGATTGGTGCGCCAATAGTAAATGTCGTTGACATGGAATTTGAACCGGTTCCTGATAAAATTGTATAAGTGGTTTGCGATGGGCTCAGAGGCATCACCGTAAATTCAGGATTCGCGGATTGAGTAATTGCACCTGGGTTTAGAGTATAATCAGGCGATGTGACATTTGTATTAATAGGTGCAGTTAAAGTATAGGTTAAAGGATCGGTACTTAGTTTATACACAATCGGTATAGCTTTCAAAGTATAATCACCCAAAGCATGAATAGTATATGATGTGGTTGAGTATGGTTTCACAGTGAAAGTCGGAGAGGATTGTTTTACGGTATCACCACTCAAAAGTTTGGAGTTGTTCATTAAAACATAAGTGGGACTGGTAACCGACAAAGCGGAAGTAGAAGCTATGGTACGAGCAGGGAAAGAACCATAGCGCCAATTAGTCGTTTTAGTTAAAGGTAATTTATATGTAGTGGTTTTTGTTGAAATATTATCATCAACTACCGAGACCACGTCATTAAGTTGGTATTTGTAAAATATGGTAGCGAAAACCCTATAATAAGTAGCCGCATCAGGCACAACAATAGACGTTCCCGTAGCTGTTGCAGGGTACTGTGTGATTGTTTTTGTTGCAAAAGGAGGCGCGGTAAATGTGACAGAAATATTATCTATCAGTGTTGAGGGGTTGAGTGTGAAATTAACCGGCACAGTTGATGCTCCAACCGTTATGCACGGCATCACGGTGGTGGTGGTAATAGATGAAAATGACTTGTCAATTGCTCTCGCGTAAATTGTTCGACTATCAGATTCTAGGAACGGGGTTTGAAGATTTGCGTATGTACCAGTAATTGGTAACTGAACAGTTCCTGTTCTTACAACAATGCTATCAATCAAGGCATATTGATTTGGCCTTGAGGTTGAAAATGTAAAAGTTGTTTTTGTAGTTAGTTCAGCAAGACCTGTTGTAACTCCTGACATTGAAGCCTGGTATCTTATTGTATCGTTGTAGAATACTACTGAATCCGGTGCAACTAAAGCAACGCTTGAAGAAGGGGAGATTGTTTGACCATAATACTCCCACAGTCTAAATGCTGTACCACTTGTAGACCCAATATAATTAGTAAAAGTTTCTGAGGTCGGAGATATTTTAGAAAGCACACCTGTATATTTATTTGAGTTTAAAGCTGTAGGTGGAGATGTCTTAATATTGGTCGATCTGTATACTCTTCCATCTCCTCTACTTGCAAAGGCAGCATTTGGGAGAATCTTAGAGTACTCAGAGTTATATACATCCGCGTCTAAATAGCTTAATTCTTTACTAACAATAGTGTCTAAACCACTATAATAATTAAGTCCATTACCACCGGTCCCGCCAATAAATCCAGAATACGGGGTAACTTTTACACCAGCGGTATCATTGCCAACATTTTTTCCAATTGGAAACCTTTCGATACTCACCGAGTTAAACTGTCCAGTAACCATTCCTTTGTAAAAAGGCTGGTAGGATGGAAATGAATTCTGATTAGCAAAACTTAGATCGATTGACCTGTATACTCCTGCGTCTGTAACAAAATAATACTTAGAGTTTGGCGCGCCAGGTATCACTTTAATATCGTGAATATTTTCATGCAAATAAGACTGATTATTTGCGAAAAAACTTTGAGAAGCGTTTACCCAATTACCCACTGGGCTCAGGTTTGTACCACCTGTTTTAAAAAACACATAAAAGGAATAACCGCCAAAGAATAAAATATCTTTGTTATTTGGATCAACCATTATAACATGTGCGTAATCACCTGAAGCTATAGTACCTCCGTTTGAGAGGGGATCTAACTGGGAAGATCCTTGCAGAATTAACCCCCAAGTAGAACCCGCATCATAAGAAACAAATAAACCTTTCAGTGTCGCAGAGCTAGGGACAACATAGTTATTTGCGCAAGAGGCATAAATAACATCTTGATTAGAAGGCGCTATAGCTAATTCAATACGGCCATAATTCGCATCAATTAAACTTGATGTAGGTGTTATATTTGTAAAAGTAGAAGCTGTTGCATCTGTTGACTTATAAACTTTACTAATTGATAAAGATGAAGTCGTTCCAGCATAAGAACCAATAGAGCAGTAGAGTATTCCATTTGAGTTAAATTTAACGTCTTGTCCTGAAACTCCTGAACCAGAAGGTGCTTGTGGCAAACTAACCTGTGTAAAAGCACCTCCACCATTGCTCGACACAAAAATACCAAGGTTGGTGGCCAAAGCAACATAATTTGCATTAGAAGGACTACAGGCAACACGATTTATCTCAGTTCCTACAACGCTACTTGATACTAGCAAAGTTAAAGAAGAATCAGCTTGGTTTAATTTGTATAAACCTGTACCAACTTGAGCCTTGGCCTTTTGCCCAGGCCTTAAAAAACCTTCACCAGTTCCAACATAAATTGTACCATCAGACCCTTGGGCTAAGTAACTTATGTTTCTTACCACAGCCTGATCGTTAAGGGGGTACCATTTTATCCCTCCATTTTTTGATTTGAAGATACCACTGGATGCGCTTCCAACATAGAGCACTTTAGAGTCGCTTTGATCAACAATAATGTTTCGGGCTCTACCGGCATTGTATATGGGTCCAGCAGGTTTCCATTTCATTGTTTGTGCATTCAAAAGGCCAGTTAATCCGCTTAAAGCAATAAGGGCTAAAACTTTAGTAATTCTTTGTGACATATAATTTATCATATCAAAATGATGTTGATTTAAAGATTTGTAAATTTTAACAAATTTGTTCAATTTTATTCATAAAACAAAATGCTTTTGGGCACTTTTTTATAAAAAAGCAGCTTTTCTTTAAAACTGGTTGTTTTCTGAACATCTTTGGTAAAATAAAAAATCCTCTTGTTTTTTAGAATAACAAGAGGATTCAATACTTATAAGTTTTAACAATTAGAATCTTTCGAGTTCAGAAAAGAAAAAATTGGATTCTATTTGAGCGTTTTCATTGCTATCACTACCGTGTACAGCGTTAGCAGCAATTGATTTTGCAAAAACTTTACGAATTGTTCCTTCGTCTGCTTTGGTTGGATCAGTAGCTCCAATTAATTGGCGGTAATCAGCAACTGCATTTGGTTTAGTTAATATAGCTGCAACAATAGGCCCACTACTCATATATTCTGTAAGCTCACCATAGAAAGGGCGTTCTTTGTGAACAGCATAAAACTGACCAGCTTGCTCTTTTGTTAAACGCATGTATTTCATTGCCAAAATATTAAATCCGGCTTTGTTTATCATAGCTAAAATAGGACCAATGTTGTTGGCTTCAACAGCATCAGGTTTAATCATTGTAAATGTAATATTTCCTGTCATTTTTTATTATTAAGGGTGCAAAAATACTCAAAAAGCATACTTAAAGCAAATATTAAAACGAATTATTCAGAGTCGTTTTTTGATATGGAAGTGAAGATAAGTACCTTTAGACACATTGAATACCAATGATTATAGAATTTTGCTAAGATGACCCGTCAAACTTTTGAACTTCTAATATTAGGTTCCTCTTCAGCGAGTCCAACTTCAGATAGAAATCCAAGTGCCCAATTGCTAAATATATCTGAGCGTTATTTTTTAATAGATTGTGGAGAAGCTACTCAAATACAACTAAGGCGATACAAAGCAAAAATGCAGGCGATAGATCATATTTTTATTTCGCATTTACACGGAGATCACTTTTTTGGATTACCAGGACTTTTAAGCAGCATGCATCTTTTAGGTAGGAAGCAAGAACTCACGATATACTGTCCAAAAGAACTAAAAACAATTATAGACACAATTAATTTAGCTGCACAAACTCACTTAAGCTATGAAATTAAATGGATGTTTACGAACAATGACGGAAAAAATTTAATTTATGAAGATGCAAAAGTGGAAGTATATTCTTTCCCTTTAAAACACCGCATCTATTGTACTGGCTTTTTGTTTAAAGAAAAACCACTAGCAAGAAAAATAGATAAATACAGATTAGAAAAACTAAATATTTCGTTAGCAGATATTCATGCATTAAAGATAGGAATGGACGTTGTTAATTTAGACGGAGAGCTTGTTAAAAATTCTGATGCTACACTTGATCCTCCTGAATCAAGAGCTTATGCATATTGCAGCGATACTATTTTTGATAAAGAGTTAGTTAAACATATTCGAGGTGTTGATGTACTTTATCACGAGAGCACTTTTCTTGACGATAATCTTGAGCGTGCAAAAAAAACATATCACACCACAGCGAGTCAAGCTGCAACAATTGCAAAAATGGCTGATGTTAAACAGTTGTTACTAGGACATTTTTCTGCTAGATACAGAGATTTGAGTGGCTTTTTGAAGGAGGCTAAACCAGAATTTGAAAATTGTGTGTTGGCAACGGATGGTAAAAAAATAAAAATTTAACACCTCAATAACATTGTTATTGTATCTTTGTATGATGATTAAGGTACTTATAGCGGATAAGAATTTTTTATCAAGAGTTGGTCTCGAACTTTTGGTGGGAGAGCTAAAAGGCTTCGAGCTTGTTCCTTCTGTTTGTGGTGATAAGGACGACCTTATTAGCCAATTGCAATTATCAAAGCCCAATCTTTTAATTGCTGACTTTATTTCTTTGGGAATTACAGAAAACGAATTAAAAGGCCTTACAAAAAAATATACACGCACAAAGTTTTTAGTTATTACAGAACTCCTTTCAAAAAAAGAATTAAATACAGTATTGGATAGCGGAATTACCAGCTTTTTATTAAAAGATTGCGATAAAATTGAAATTCTAGAAGCAATAAATTCGACCATTAAGGGGGAGAAATTTATATGCGGTAAGATAGTATCATTTTTATCTGCTAGCCCTGAAATTGTCACCAATAATTCTTTTATTAAATCACTGGGTTGTGATGGTATACCAGTAACTGACCGTGAAATTGATATTATTCGGGGTATCGCGGAAGGTTTATCAAATAAACTTATTGCTGATAAATTAAAATTAAGTACCCACACAGTAAATACTCACCGTAAGAACATTATGAATAAGTTGGGCGTTAATAATACAGCTGGCGTTGTAATGTTTGCCGT
The DNA here is from genome assembly GCF_029625215.1 of Aurantibacillus circumpalustris. Taxonomy (GTDB): domain Bacteria; phylum Bacteroidota; class Bacteroidia; order B-17B0; family Aurantibacillaceae; genus Aurantibacillus; species Aurantibacillus circumpalustris. Next base: position 4,348,339 of record NZ_CP121197.1, on the reverse strand, counting down.
AAAAAATCAACTACTGGAAACTAATTTCAGTTTGTACCAGTAACAGAATCAATAAATTTTCGGGGATTATTTTTATTTCGCTGCGGCGTATTTGCGTTTACGTATGTAAAATTGAATAGAGGCAAAAGCTATTACAATCAGCAGAGGCATTGCAACATTAATAAATTGCCATTTACTATGTTGTTGTTTTATTTTCTTTTTGTCTAACAATCTTAGTTTTACTTCTCGCGAACGCAATTGAAGCATGCCTTCGTCATCAAGTAAATAATTAACACAGTTTACTAAAAATGTTTTGTTGGCAAAGGTTTGCTGCGTATTTCTATCATAACCCAAGGGATAAACTTGTCCGGTATTTCTCGCATATTCGTTTTTTGCCACATCGCCATCGGCAACCACAATCATTTTTGTGTTTTTTCCATGGTCGATGTGTTTAAAGTTGGTGTCGTTTAAAAGTACAGATGGAAGACGGTTTTCCACGAAACTAGTGAACTCCCCTTCTAACAGACAGGCAACAGGTTGGTAGGAATTAATGAACTGTGATTCTTTCAGTTTCATTTTTGTCATAGCTAAAGATATGCGCGCGGGAGTTGGCTGTGTTTTGGTGTATTTAGATGTTTTAAGAAGAATGGTTTTTTTAATATTTCTTGCAGAAGTAATAGTATCAATTGTACTCAAGAAATCGAACTTAATAAGATCAAGGTTTTTTACGATGGGGTGATTGATATCAGGCAATACTAGCGGAGAATAAACCCAAGGAAGTAATTCAAATTTTGGTTGGCCTTTTTGGAAACCAGTATTTATCTTCAAATAGCTGCACTGAATATCTTGAATTAGTATCGGGTTTAAACGTACCCCATATTTAAACAACATTTCTTCGATATTAAGAGGCCTGTTTAAACCAAGCGTAAATCCAGTACGAAGCGAATCGAGGTTAGTATAAACCGGATCGATTAACCATAAAACTTTCCCGCCATTCATGATGTATTGATCGATTGTATAAATTTCTTTATCGGTGAATGCACTATCAGGTTTAGAAATTATAATGGCATCACTCCCCTTAAGAGATCTCAGCTCTCTACCTGGAGTAATGGTAGTTTGATTAACATCGTAGTACTCAGACAGGGCCTTCATAAAACTATATTGTTGTATAGTATCCAATTCATGATGTCCCTGAATAAAAGTAACTTCTGGTCTTTTGGTACGTTGAAGTTTTCGTATGGAGTTGGTGAGGCTATATTCTAATTCTTCGACACTATTATTAATGGAGGTTTCCATTTCAACTCCCGTTGACTGACGATTGAATATTTGCCAAACGGTTTCTTTCCCTTTATGACTTATGATTGCGCCGGGCCAGATTCTGTTTTGAGTAGTTTTGTCACTACTACGCATCGTAATTTCTTCCGGCATCAAACCTTTTTCGTACAATTGTTTTTCGAGATTATTTTTTTCTTCTGGTGTTACACCTTCTCCAGGAGTAATAAACTCGTATTGGATTTGGTTTTTCGAGTAAGCTCTAAATTCATCTAAAATTTCTCTCGCTTCGTTTTTTAAGCGAGTAAAACTAGGATCAAAATCACCATTGAGATATACTTTTAAATATACTTCATCATCCAAATTCTTCAATAGATTTTTTGTTGATTCAGCAAGTGTATATCTTTTTTCGGTTGTTAGGTCAAACCGCTCAAAGTAAAAGGAACCCACAAAGTTAAACAGCAGAATAATTACGATGACAGCTGCTAGAGAAGTAACATCCTTACGTTTATTAGAAGTGGTTATTTTTTTTGTTACCATTTTCTGCTTTGAAGAACTAGTTTCGTAAAAAGATTAAAAAGTGCGATAACACTTATAAAATAAATAATATCGCGGGTGTCAACAACACCGCGACTCATACTGGTATAATGATGATTAATTCCTAAACTTTTGAAAAGTGCATCGTATTTTCCAAACACACCACTTTGCGCAATGTATTCAAAACCGATGTAGCAAAAAAAACAAAGTAGCATGGCAATGATAAAAGCAATTACTTGATTTTCTGCGATAGAAGAAGCAAAGATTCCAATAGAAACAAAACCGGCACCAAGAAAAAGTAAACCAATATAAGATCCCCACATACCGCCCGTATCAATATTTCCTTTTGGCGCACCTAATACATGTACGCTGTAATAGTAGATAAGTGTCGGTAGGAGAGAAACGATAACAAGTGTGAATCCGGCAAAATATTTTGCAAGCACAATTTGTAAATCTGTTAATGGACGTGTTAGCAGAAGTTCTATGGTACCATTTTTCTTTTCTTCAGAAAAGGAGCGCATGGTGATAGCAGGAATTAAAAATAGATATACCCAGGGCGCAATAAAGAACAAGGGATCAATATTGGAAAAACCATTATCTAAAATATTATACCCGCCACCTTCGGTTGGAATTACCCACATAAAAACACCAATAAGTGTTATAAACACACCGATGGCAATATAGCCGATGAGCGAGCTTAAAAAGCTTCGTATTTCTTTTAAATAGAGGGTTAACATGGAGAGTAAAAGTACATAAAATTAAACAGTGATTATTCTTCTTCGTCCACTTGCGCTATGCCTTTTGTGTTATCAAGAATTTCGTATACTTTATACGTTTGATAAGCCGAACGGTTTAACTGGTTACTAAGAATTACAACAGTTAACGTGTCATTTAAACGACGGTGGAAGGAAGAGCGGTAACCATGCCACCAACCGTTATGATATACCTCTTTTTTGTCAGGATCCTTATAATCCTTAAGTCTCCAGCCATAACCGTAATTATCAACTCTTTTTTCTTTACTAAATGCAGTATAAGCTAACTCTTGTGTTTCAGGGCGAATTATTCTGTTGTTATACATTGCTTCGCTAAAAAGAAAAAGATCAAAAGGTGTTGAATAAATACTTTTATCTCCTAATACATAATCGCTTGCGTCAAAAGCTACAGGCCTCCAGCGGTTATCATATGGTTTTGTAACCTTTGCACTATTTAGATCAATATCAACTATGGTGGCAGTGTTTTTCATGCCAAGAGGCGTAAACAACTCTTCTTTTAGAAATTGTGGATATGTTTTGCCACTTGTTTTCTCAATAAGAAGTGCTAAGAGTGCGTAATTAGTGTTGCAGTAATTAAAACGCGTATTGGGCTTTAAGTACTCTCGCGAATTTTTTGAAACAAAACAAGTATACATATCTGAATTATCCATTTGATAATTCGGTTTGCAAATTTCGTTGTTAAGGGTATAGATGTAGTTTGGTAAGCCTGAGCGGTGATTTAATAAATCTTTTACATTAACATTTTCGTATGGAAAATCTGGAAAATAAAATTTGAAAGGTTTGTTAATATCGATGATTTCTCTTTCATGAAGCATAAGTACCGCAGTTGCAGTAATAACTTTTGAAACAGAGGCTAATTGAAACATGGAAGAGTCCGTAAGCGCCTGCTGGGTATATTTATCAGAAATACCGAAAGATTTTTTATAAATAACTTTTCCGGCTCTAGATACAAGAACACTTCCGTTAAAAAGGCCTTTCTTGTTCATGTCGGTGAACCAGAAATCAAGTTTATTGGCCATTACCTTCTGTGCCCGACTTAGGAGATATATGTTTGAGTGATTATCATTTGAGAATAACTTATCCGAAACGCCATCAGTAGGGGAATTCCCATAACTTAAAAACATTACAAATAAGATAACTAAAATATAAACTTTGTTCATTCTTTTTTCTTTTTTAAGGGTTTGTTCTTATCGTTTTCATCATCATCGTTGTACTTGTTGTAATCGAGTTGATTACCCCAAAAACTCATTTGCTTTTTTACCCATTCTTTTCTTTTTGCAATATAAGGACTTGCAGGATTAGCGACAAATTTGCGTGGGTTAGGTAAGATAGATGCTATAGCAGCACACTCATCTTTATTTAGTTTTGAAGCACTTTTTTTAAACCAAAACTGTGCAGCTGCTTCAGCACCATAAACGCCCTTACCCATTTCAATACTGTTCAAATAAACCTCCATTATCCGCTCTTTACTCCAAATTGATTCAATTAGCAAGGTGAAATATACTTCAAATGCCTTTCGAATGTAACTTCTTCCAGGCCACAAAAATACGTTTTTTGCTGTTTGTTGCGAAATTGTACTTGCACCACGAATATTTTTACCTTCATCATTAGCTTTCATTGCTTTTTCTATAGCTCCGAAATCAAATCCATAATGTTTAAGATAATTTTGATCTTCGCTGCAGACAACTGCTAACTGCAATTTTGGAGAAATTTTATCCAGAACAACCCACTCGTGCTTTAGTTTCATCGATTCACCATCCTTTTTTTGCTCGAGGCAACGAATAAGCATTAGTGGTGTAATCTTTACGGGAAGCCACTTGTAGAGAAGTGTTGAGCCTACAGTTGTGATGAGGAAAGCAATAACAATCCTTAACAGAATTCTAAATATTTTTCTTAGTATAAACACTGTATAAGCTGCAAATCTATTTGTAATTTTAATGACTAAACATAAAAGTTTACAAATCAATTAACTATCGAGTCTTAATTACTATGTCAAAAAAATGGATCTACCCCTTAGGGCTTATAATTGCAGTGTTTTTGGCCTTTTTTATTTATAAAAAATACCGTGTAGCTCCAACAATAAATCTAAATGAGCTTAATCTGAGTGATTTGAATGGTGATGCGATTAATTTAGAGTCTTTTCGTGGTCAAAAAATCGCATTATGCTTTGGAGCTTCCTGGTGTGGGAATTGTATAGAGGAATTAAATGTTTTGAAATCAATTCAAACTCTGAATTTAGAAGGAGTGGAGGTAATTGTTGTGAGTGATGAGCCTCTCGAAAAAATCATAAGATTTAAAGAGAAACATTCTTATCCATTTAAATTTCTAAAAATGAATCAGCGATTTAGTGAAATTGGGATCAATTCGATACCCACTTCCTACATAATTAATACCAAACTCGAAGTGAAGAAAGAAACGGTAGGTTATTTAAATTGGGAAGATCCTTCGACTTTGAAGCATTTGATAAAATTGATGGAGTAGTTGGAATGGAAAATGGAAAAGGTAAAATGGAAAAGGGATCCCGATAGTCATCGCGAGAAAAAGGGAAGACGTAAGATGGAAAATATATTTTGTTTGAATTAGTTTATGGAGAAAGTGAAAGAAAAAAAAGCCGAAGCTAAAGTGGATATTACGAAATTAAGTCCAAAAGAATTTATAATCATAAAAGGTGCACGTCAACATAATTTAAAAAACATTGATGTTGCTATTCCGCGCAATAAAATGATTGTTATTACCGGACTTTCGGGTTCTGGAAAATCTTCGTTGGCATTTGACACCTTATATGCTGAAGGACAAAGACGTTATGTGGAAAGTCTTTCGGCTTATGCGAGGCAGTTTTTGGGAAGACATGAAAAACCTCAAGTAGATTACATTAAAGGGATTTCTCCCGCTATCGCTATTGAGCAGAAAGTTATTTCTAGAAATCCTCGCAGTACAGTTGGAACCATCACGGAAATTTACGATTACTTTAAATTACTTTTCTCAAGAGTTGGAAAAACATACAGCCCGGTAAGTGGCAAGCAAGTAAAGCGACAAAGCGTTACGGATGTTGTTAATTTTATTACGGAATTAGAACCCGGCTCTAAAGTTTTAGTTCTTTCGAAAGTATATGAGAAAAAAGACAGACCGTTTCAAAAACAATTAGAATTACTCGAACAACAAGGCTTTTCACGTGCAATGGTCAACGACACCATGCAACGCATTAATGAAATTGATTTTAAAACTGTTAAAAAGAGTGCCGAAGTATTTTTGTTAATTGATCGTTTGGTAACGCAGCCTGAGGATGAAGATTTTGTGAATAGGGCGGGTGATAGTGTTCAAACTGCTTTTCAAGAAGGTGATGGAGAAAGTTTGGTGTGGGTTGAAAAAGTGGATGGTAAATATGAGAAAAATAATTTCAGCAATTTATTTGAGTTAGATGGTATAACTTTTGAAGAACCAACCGTAAACTTTTTTACATTCAACAATCCAATCGGCGCCTGCAAGATGTGTGAAGGTTTTGGAAGTATTATTGGTGTGGATCCTGATTTGGTTATCCCAAATAAAAGTTTGTCGGTATACGAGAATGCAATTGTTTGTTGGAATGGAGAGGTTATGAGCGCCTACAAAAATCAATTAATAAAAAGCGCGCACAAGTTTAATTTTCCTATTCATAAGCCTGTTATAGAACTGTCTAAAAAAGATTACGACTTATTATGGACAGGTAATCAGCATTTTGACGGACTCAATGCTTTCTTTAAAATGTTGGAGAAAGAAACTTACAAAATTCAATATAGGGTTATGTTGGCCCGTTACCGTGGGAAGACAGCTTGTCCCGATTGTGAAGGAACACGTTTACGAAAAGATGCTAATTATGTTAAGATTGATGGAAAATGTATAAATGATTTAGTATTATCGCCCGTTACCAATCTTATTGATTTTTTTAAAACAATTAAATTAAATGAGCACGATGTGAAAATTGCTAAGCGATTACTAACTGAGATTACTAATCGTTTGCAATATTTGTTAGATGTTGGTTTAGGATATCTTACGTTAAATCGCGTGGCGAATACTTTAAGTGGTGGTGAAAGTCAGCGTATTAATCTTGCAACACAACTAGGAAGTACTTTGGTTGGCAGTCTTTATATTCTTGATGAACCCAGCATTGGGCTTCATCCAAGAGACACAGAACGATTAATAAAAGTTTTGCGTTCACTTCAACAACAAGGAAATACAGTTATTATTGTTGAACACGATGAAGAAATTATGCGTCAGGCAGATGAACTCATTGATATTGGTCCGGAAGCGGGAACTGACGGTGGACATTTGGTTTTTCAAGGAACGCATAAGGATTTATTAAAAAACAAAAACGGTTACACATCAAAGTATTTAAATGATTTAATGCGTATTGAAATTCCTACCACTCGCAGAAAGTGGAAGGAGTTTGTAGAGGTACGTAATTTAAATGATAATAATTTAAAAAACGTGAAAGTGAAATTTCCTTTGGGCGTTTTAACCTGTGTTACAGGAGTGAGTGGTTCTGGGAAATCAACATTAATAAAAAAAGGACTAATCCCTTATATGCAGCGCTATCTCGATGGATATTTTGAAAGCGTTAATTCTGATCATTTAATTGGTGGCAGTTTAAAACAAATTAAACAATTGGAGTTTGTAGATCAAAATCCGATTGGAAAATCTTCACGCAGTAATCCGGTTACTTATATTAAAGCATTCGATGAAGTGCGGAATTTATTTGCTGAACAAGGGTTAGCAAAAACAAGAAATTACAAGCCGGGATTTTTTAGTTTTAATGTGGAAGGTGGACGCTGTGAGGTTTGCCAAGGTGAAGGGCAAATTACTGTAGAAATGCAGTTTATGGCCGATATCCAATTACAATGCGAAGGTTGCAAAGGAAAACGTTATAAATCTGAAACTTTAGAAATTTTGTACAAAGGAAAATCGATATCGGATATATTAGATTTAACGGTAGATGATGCAATAACTTTTTTCAGTAAAGATGAAGACAACCGTATAGCTCATAAAATTACTGAAAAACTCAACGCTTTGCAGGCAGTTGGTTTAGGTTATGTGCAATTAGGACAGAGTAGCAGTACTTTGAGCGGAGGTGAAGCACAACGTATTAAGCTTGCCAGTTTCTTAATTCAAATAAATAATACGTCACCCACACTTTTTGTATTTGATGAACCAACTACGGGATTACATTTTCATGATGTAGCTAAACTTTTAAAATCGTTTGACGCATTATTGAAGAAAGGACATTCGATTGTGGTGATAGAACACAATATGGATGTGATTAAGTGCGCTGATTGGATAGTTGATATGGGACCTGAAGGTGGTGAACATGGCGGGAACGTTGTATTTGAAGGAACACCTGAAGATTTGGCGCGATCAAAAGAAGGATATACGAGTAAATATTTATTAGCGACTTTAAATAAAGGGAAATAGTTTGCTGGATAAAGAACACTTTGGCATTCACTGATAAATCACCCTATAAGGGTTAGTGAAATTAATTGATCATATGGTAAATTAGTATTACCATGAAAAATCAAACACGAAGGGACTTTATCATACGTTCAAGTTTGGGTGCAACAGGGTTAATTTTATTGCCTGGAATCTCAACCTCTCAAACTCTTTCAAAACAAAATCAAGATAAGGGTCCGCCTATAGAAATTTCATTAGTAAAAGAATTTGTAGGGGCGGCACATAAGGACATGGCCAAAGTAAAAACAATGCTGGAGGTAAATCCGGATTTACTCAATTCTGTTAATAATTTAGGCGGCTGGGATTGGGAAGATGCTCTGGGTGCCGCAGGTCATGTAGGTAATCCTGAATTAGCGAATTTTTTATTGGAAAGGGGCGCAAGAATGACTATTTGTGTGGCTGCTATGCTTGGAAAAACTGAACTAGTAAAGAGTTTTATTCTAAACTTCTCTTTTATGAAGGATGCTGTCGGGCCACATAAAATTTCTTTAATGCGACATGCGAAGGCAGGAGGCGAAAAAAGCTTAGAAGTTATTGATTACTTGAAATCTTTGGGACTTAAAGAATAGTGTAGGGATTTCTTGTAATCACTTTATAAGTTAACATTTCTTAGGTATCAACTTTGTATTACTAGCTTATCTTTAAGGTAAAAACCAGAGGATATCAGCAGATGGAATTTATTGATTATTATAAAACATTAGAAATAGATAAAACTGCCAGTGACGCAGAAATTAAAAAGGCTTATCGCAAATTAGCGCGGAAATATCATCCTGATTTAAATCCGAACGACGCCAACGCAAAACAAAAGTTTCAGAGAATTAATGAGGCAAACGAAGTTTTGAGTGATCCTGAAAAACGTAAAAAGTACGATCAATATGGAAAAGACTGGGAGCACAGTGAAGCGTATGAACAAGCACGTCAGCAACAGGGCCAAAGAACTTCAGGTAGCGGGCAACGCGGTTATCAAAGTACTAGTGATTTTGGTGGAGAAGATTTTTCAGATTTTTTTTCCTCAATGTTTGGAGGTAATGGTGGTGGAAGGAATGTGAAATATAAAGGACAAGATCTTAGTGCGCAACTAAGTTTAGATATCACAGATGTTTATAAAAGTCATCAACAAACATTAACCGTTAATGGAAAGAACATTCGTTTAACCATTCCAGCTGGAGTTGAAAACGGACAGACAATTCGAATTAAAGGACATGGAGGTGCGGGTGCAAATGGCGGGCCTTCGGGAGATTTATTAATTACCTTTTCAATAAAAAACGATACCGCTTTTAAACGCGGTGGTAGCGATCTTTTTAGTGTTTACGATTTAGATTTATATACCGCTGTATTAGGAGGCGAAACAACTGTTAATACATTCGATGGAAAAGTAAAACTGAAAGTGGCTGCTGGAACACAGAGCGGTACTAAAGTAAAACTAAAGGGTAAAGGATTTCCGGTATACAAAAATGATGGAAATTTCGGTGATTTATTTATAACCTATCAAATTCAAGTCCCGACTAATCTATCAGATAAAGAAAAAGAACTGTTTCAAGAACTTTTAAAGATTAAACAAAATGGAAAATGAGCAACTCATAACTCTGGAAACGGTGTGTAGCCATTATCAGATTGAAACTTCCTTTATCCATTCATTAAACGAATATGGTTTAATAGAAATTATTACCATGAATGAAATTGAATGTATAAATAAGGATCACCTCGTTGAAATGGAACGCTTATTGAATCTATATTACGAGTTAAATATTAATTTGGAAGGGATAGATGCCATAAAACATTTGCTAAAAAGAATGGAGCAGATGCAGCAAGAAATTAAGAGTCTTCGCAACCGAATTTCTGAAGACTGAGCTTGCTTTTCACTATCTAAATTTATTACACTTATTTAATCAAATGTTTCTTTCTTGTTAACGCAAGATTTCCTAAATCGGTTTAAGGTTAAACAAGTGTTAAATTTCTTTTTTTTACCCAACTCTTGTCCTGCAATTGTCGTAATATTATTAGGCGGCCAAGACCAAATTTATAAAAGTGTTTTTGGCACGGAAATTGATTTATTAAATTTTAAAACGATAAACTATGGAAGCTTCGATAAACACCCCAAATGAAAACGAGCCATCTTCGTTCAGTAGTAATTCAACAGAAAAATCTGAGCTGATGCAGTTTTTTGAATACCAAGTTCATGACGCGTATTGGGCTTATAAAGATTTATTAAAGGAAATTTTCGAAAACGACAATCAGGCAGAAGCATAATTATTTTAATAATTTATGCTAAGAATTATATTGTTTATTCTACCGATTGCCTTGTAATACTGCTTTTTATCTAAGCCCATTAGTTTTTCTATAAATTCTAGAAGATTAAATTACTTTAAAGCTTCTTATTAAAATCCCTTTGTTAATTATAAATTAGTCAAGTCCCTTAAAAGGTTGGTATATACAATATCTTAGCCTTTGGTATGGAAGATACTTTGCAAAATACATTAGAAATTCTAAAAGAAATTAAATCCAGTAAGAAATTTACTGAAGGGTTTAATGATTCTTTAGATGGTTGTAAATGCGAACGCTGTCTTGTCTCTCGTTATAGACACATTAGTCAACCAGAACTTATGGATATTACCCATTCTTATTGGGATTACCTGCGTTTTTGTATGTCGCAAGTAACTTTAAATGGTATGTGGTTGGAGTTTGGAGTGGGAAAGGGAACTACAGTTGATTTTATTTCTGAGAACAACGACGGCAGAACCGTTATTGGATTTGATAGTTTTGAAGGACTTCCAGAGGACTGGAAAATGAGTGATACCCTTACATATTTAAAAGGGCATTCTAATTTAAGCGGCACGATTCCCCCATTAAAGAGTAAAAATGTAAGGTTGGTGCGAGGCTATTTTCAGGAAACGTTACCTGATTTTTTAGCAAGGAATAACCAACCCTGTGCCTTTGTGCACATTGATTGTGATTTGTACGCATCTACTTTGTTTGTATTAAAAACCTTGCATGCAGGAGGTAAACTTGTAAAAGGAACCATTATTTTATTCGATGAAATTTATAATTATCAGTATTTCGAAAATTATGAATTCAAAGCATTTCAGGAGTTTGTTCAGTCTGCCGAAATAAAATATACTTGGATAGCGCATACCTCTAGTCCTGTAGTTTGGAATGGTAATCAAGCGGCTGTAGTTATTCTTTAGTTTCGGCCCATTTCATTTATCTTTTTATTTATTAGAAAATTAAATTGTCTACTATTTAATTTCGCTGTGTATCTTTGGTTCATGGCTAGATTGGAACAATTGATTGATGAAATTAAAGGATTAAGGAATGAGGCGAATCACCGATCTTCTCTAAGAGTATTAAACTTGTTACAAAACAATAAAAAGCTTTTTTTGGAAGGAATGGAAGAAGATTATCTTGACATGGCGACCAAAAATTTTCAGCTGCTTTGCGATACGCCTTCTAGGGAATACAATACACCAGACTATTTAAGAGATTATAACAAATATTACGAAAGCTTGATGTTCTATCTCAATCGAATTATATAAATAGTATTGCTAAATTGCTGTCTTATTAAAATCACTTAAAAAAAATGATCGCGCTTCTAATTACAATATTTGTAATAGGTTATTTAACGATTGCTTTTGAGCACAGCTTAAAAGTGAACAAAGCTGCTGTTGCCCTTGTTACAGGAGTGCTTTGTTGGACTGTGTATATTTTGTATACAGACGATAAACACCTTGTAAACGAACAATTGCAGCACAATTTAGGTGAACTATCAGGCATTTTGTTTTTTCTACTTGGTGCAATGGCTATTGTAGAATTGATTGACGCCCATGATGGTTTTGATTTAATAACGACAAGAATTACCCAATTAAATAAGGTAAAACTTTTGTGGATAGTAGCACTTATTACTTTTTTTCTTTCTGCATTATTAGATAATCTAACCACAACCATTGTAATTGTTTCTCTCTTAAGAAAATTGATTAAGAAAGAAGAAGATCGTTTACTTTTTTGTGGTATTGTTGTTATAGCTGCAAATGCGGGAGGAGTATGGTCCCCAATTGGTGATGTTACAACAACTATGCTTTGGATAAGCGGACAAATAACAGCAGGTAACATTGTAATGAAATTAATAGCACCAAGTTTGGTTTGTTTGGTTGCCCCATTGATTTTTCTTTCCTTTAAGCTTAAAGGAACTGTTGAGCGTCCAAATTTAGATGTGGTGAAAAATCACAAGGCGCTTTCAGTGAAACATCAAATGATTGTTTTCTTTTCTGGTGTTTTGATGTTAGTTCTGGTACCCGTTTTTAAAACGTTTACACATTTGCCACCTTATATGGGTATTTTAATTGGACTAGGAGTACTTTGGATAATCACCGAAATTATTCATGGAAAAAAAGATGAGGTCGATAAGCATATTTTATCAGTTGTTTATGCGTTACGTAAAATTGATACACCAAGTATTCTTTTCTTTTTCGGTATTCTTGTGAGTATTGCAGCTTTGCAATCGGCTGGTATCTTAACCTCACTAGCTACTTGGATGACAAACACAATTGCTAATGACGACATTATAGTTCTTTCACTTGGCTTACTTTCGGGGATTGTGGATAACGTGCCTCTTGTTGCCGCAGTGCAAGGAATGTATAGTTTAACCGATTATCCAACGGACCATTACTTTTGGGAGTTTTTAGCCTATGCTACTGGAACGGGTGGAAGCTGGTTGATTATTGGTTCAGCAGCAGGTGTAGCTGCAATGGGTATTGAAAAGATAGGCTTCTTTTGGTACTTAAAAAAAATAAGTGTTTTAGCGCTAATAGGTTATTTTGCCGGCGCAGCAGTTTATATTCTACAGCATCAACTTTTCGGTTTGTAATTCTTAAGATTTATTTTCCATTTAAAAATTCACGAATAAGTTCAAACTCTTTAGCTGGCTCTTCTACTTGAGGATTATGTCCGCTGTTTTCAAACATAACATATTTAGCTTGTGGACAATATTCTTTGTATTTAATCATCATAGAAGGCACGGCAACGCGGTCGTAACGACCACCAATAACTAGAATTGGCATTTTTAAATTTTTTAAATCTTTCCTAAAATCAAAATTTCCGATATCGCTTCCTACAATAAAATCACCGTCTTTACCAACCATTTGATAATACAACCTTGAGTTAAAAGAGTTTGGATAGGGTTTTCTTCCGCGGCTTTTAAAATTGTCAGGATTATAAGAATATAAAAAACCATAAGGAACTTTCCCATAAATTTCTTGATGAATTGGATCAGAAGAAATAGCACCTTGTTCTCTCGCTTTTATTAATGCATCCCACACTTCAGGATAATTTGTTTTTATTTCATGGTTGCAATTATCATCGTTTGCTTGCCACATAATAAAACTATGAAAAGAGTTTGCTATGATGAGGTGTTTTGTTTGTTCAGGATATTTAATAGCATATCCTTGTGCAACAAGTCCGCCATAAGAATGCCCTAAAATATTTATTTTGTCAAATCCCATTGCTTTTCTTAAGCCTTCTAAATCTTCGATATCGCGCGCTATAGTGTATTCAGAAACATTTTTTGCCGTATCTGATTTACCACGACCAAGTCCGTCGTAATAAACCAAAGTATTCGTTTTACTTAGAGAATCGAAGCTGCGTAAGCCATAGTGTGAGCCTCCTGGGCCACCTGCAATGAAAAAGAGTGGGTCGCCTTTACCGAAACTAACTGTCCATAATTTGTAACCATTAATAATGTAATATTTGCCATCATCTTGGCTGCTAGGAAAAGTTTGGGCAAATGAACTTTTTAAACTAAATAGAATAGTACATGTTATTAGAAATCTTCTCATAATATAAAATGTGTTGTTGAAAGTAAATGTATTTAAAAAAGTGCGAATATCCATGCACAAAAAAAAGGTTGACCTAACTGGCCAACCCCTTTTTATTTTAATAAGTAATTAAAAAAAAGCCTTTATTCCTTTATCATCTTTTTAGAGTCTATGGTTTTACCATCAATTACAAGAGTATATGTGTACATTCCATGACTTAAGTCATTTGCAAATACACTTAAACTACCCGAACCTTTTTCTGTGATGTTTATCGTTTTAATCACCATTCCGTCGTTAGTGGTAAAAATGATCTGTGCTTTTGTAAAATCTGCAGGCAGGTTATAAGTAATGACAGTGCTTTCAGCAAAAGGATTTGGAACATTCTGATTGAGAACTATTACATTTTTATCGCTTAAGCTCACAGGTAAAGAAGTTGTGGTCTTTTTGCTTGGGCTACCAATTAGAGTTTGCAATAATTCCTTTAATTCATCCATTTGCCTTTGTTGTTTCTCTGCTTGTATTTGTTGTTCTTTTACAGCCTGTAACAAAACTGGGATCATTCCCTGATAATCCACCGCGTAAAACCCTTTCGCATCTTCTTTGATCAGCTCTGGGAAAACTTCTTTTAATTCCTGAGCTATAAATCCAATATGCTGTTGGTTGTCAAATCCTCTTTGTTTGAATTCTTCTGTTCTGAAGCTATAAGTGTAACCGTTTAATTTCTTAATTTTTTCGCTGATGTTCTCAAGTGGTTTTATATCCTTTTTCAATCTTTTGTCAGAAAACTGCCAGGTAGTGCTATTTAACCAGCAGGAACCTACTACATTTACGTCACCATCAAACCACGCAGCCCAGTCGGGTCCCGCTGCAGAATGGTCGGGATCTGTGTTGTTAAGTTCGCCTGTTGCGTAGATACCAATATTTGCCCCATTGGGATAAACAGAAAGGTAGGTATAAGGAGGTGTGTTTCCTGTAGAAGGTTTGGCCACTGTACTAACACCAATGTTATATGTATTAGTTGATGGTTTGAAGCTGCCAGCAAAAAACTTTCCACCAATATTATCACCAGTTCCTATTCCATCTCCCCAAACCCCAATTGAAGTGCCGCCTTGACGGTTGAGCGCATTCCCCATTACTCCTACACCAGTACCTGGTTGACTAAATAAATTATTTCCGTAAATGGAAATACTTTCAGGATCTCCATTACCACCTGCGGCTCCAGGGTTTGTAAATCTACTTGTTTCAGAATTAAGTTTTCCTATTCCTGGAACACTGCAATTGTGTCCCACGTTAACTTTATCAGTAAAGTCTGCATCGTCTGAGAAGTAAAAATCATTGTTGTTCATTGGGATTTGATAACTGCCTGCAAGAGGGTTTTGTGTGTTACTGCACAAATTTCCAAGACAGCATTCCGATGTTGGGGGATCTACAGTGCCGGTTCCTGAACAAAGAGGATCTGGCACAGGCGTACATTTATCATTGTAAAGTTGCAATACTTCACTCGGCGATAATACAGAAGAATAATAGTAAAAATCATCCAGGTCGCCTGAAAAAAATCTTGTTAACGTAGCTCCAGGTAAAGCACCGTTATATATTGCACCAATAGTAATTAACTGAATCAAGGTTGCATTGATTGCAGTATTGGAGGTTGGGGAGCAGTTAGTGCTCACCATCTGGGCGCCATCGAGATATATTTTTGCTGTGTTTAAGGCAGAGCTGGCAGCTTGTGTAACAACAATATGGTGCCATACACCATCGTTCACGCAGGGGCTGGGCTTAGTAATATATTGCTGTGAGATATCAACGCCAACCCCCTGGCAAGAATAATTATGATCAATTTCCCAGCGCGTAGCTGTAGAGCTTGAAGAATATATGCCATCATTAAACATAACTTTCACAAATCCGAAGCCTCCTCCCGCTGCCGTATTTGTAGTTTTCATCCAGAAGGATAAAGATCTTGCTCCGGCACCCGAAATCCCCCCTGCTATCATTTTGACACAATTTGTAGCTCCATCAAAATGAAGAGCTGTTCCTGATGTACCGCATCTGTCCACAGTGTATGTTGGAGCCCCACCCGGCAACCACGTACCATGGTTGGATCCCACTCCATCATTTAAATTTCCGGTAAACTCCCATTTTGCTATCAGACCCGTTGTTGGGACCTGAGCGAGCATTAGACTGGTCATAGCGATCAGTCCAATTAACAATAGTTTCTTTTTCATAATTAAAGTTTAAGTTGGTTAATATTTCTTCAAAGAAACTTCCAACACAGGAGGAAAAAAAGAATGGTGGGATGGAAATAAAAAACTGCTTTATAAATGGTAGTTATTTTAATGTAGAATTATGATCCTTAAATTTTATAAAACGGAAAGCTTTAATAAAAATGAAATTAAAAACGAACAATGTTTTAAGTATTATGGATAAAGAGATGTACGGTAATTAGGAATTTCTTTAGTAAAAAACCGTCATCAACGAAAAAACTTTTGCCTTTTACAAGCGGTAAATTTCTGCTTGCTAACTGTACTTACAAAAATTGTACTAATAAAATAAAATTGCTCAAATACTGAGGCCGTTTTATGAATTTGAGTGAAAAAGCTTTTACAGTTGTTTTAATAGCACTCTTGACCATTTTTGTACTGTTTAGAATTATATATACATTTAAGGATGCTCAAATATAGAACACTGCTTTTCTTTATTTTACTTGCTGTTTATGCAAAGAGTCAATTAAGCAACAAGCCAGTGGCTTCCTATTATTTTAATAATGGTAAAGTCGATACCCACTCGAG
This sequence comes from Aurantibacillus circumpalustris, assembly GCF_029625215.1. Taxonomy (GTDB): domain Bacteria; phylum Bacteroidota; class Bacteroidia; order B-17B0; family Aurantibacillaceae; genus Aurantibacillus; species Aurantibacillus circumpalustris. Next base: position 4,331,704 of record NZ_CP121197.1, on the reverse strand, counting down.
ATTAACCCGACCAAAGATGCTTGGTATTTCTTTTGTTGAAGACAGATTTGGAAATAAGGAATCAGCAATTTATCTGCATGGAAATAATAGCAGTTATATTAATCTTGGAACAGATAGTGTTTTAAAACCCAAGAAAGGAACTATTTCTTTGTGGGTGAATGTTGAACTTATTGTACAAAAGGGTACTGAAGGTTGGGATTACAATCCAATACTCATTACAAAAAGTCATGCTGGTGATGATTTTTATGAGGGGTATTTTATCGGCTTAAATTTTAATACAAATAAGATTAACGTCACCACCTCTAAGGACCATAATAACCAAATTACACTTAATTCAAGAGGTGTATTAAGTTTAAGAAAATGGCATCATATTGTTATGACTTACGATGATGATTGGCTTGCTCTTTACTTGGATAATAAATTAGAAGCAAGACTTCAAAAAAGATTTAGAAGCGTTTTTTTAAATGGTGATTCAGTTATTATTGGGAATACCGCTAATAAAAAAAATGAACGCTATTTGTGTGGAACAATTGACGATATTAATATTTATGACCGTGTTATTTCTCAACAGGAAGTAGACAAACTGTTCAATGAATCTAATCCAGATAGGTTAACGATTTATCTAAAATGGTTATCCTGGATTTTAGCCTTGGTATTGTTAATAATTTTTATTGTTTGGATTATTGTCCGAAAATTTAAAAGAGATCTTGAAATGCAAAATGAAAAAAATAAAATCAATGCACATATGAATGAGCTTGAAACGAGAGCCATTCGTACGCAAATGAACCCGCATTTTATTTTTAATTCATTAAATACTTTACAACGTTTTATATTGGAAGAGGATGCTTTAAATGCAAATTCTTATTTGGTTAAATTCTCAAAGTTGTTAAGAAAATTGCTTGAAAGTAGTATCTCTGAATCCATTTCATTAAAAGAAGAAATGGAAATTTTAAATAGTTATCTCGAGCTTGAAAAATTACGTTTTGATAAATCGTTTGAAGTAATTATTGAATCAACTATTTCTGATCCAAAAAATGTTCAAATACCTTTTATGTTAATTCAACCTTTTGTTGAAAATGCAATTTGGCATGGTTTGCTTCCAAAACAAGATAATCGCGTTCTTAAAATTACACTTTCTGATATTGATGGAAAAACACTATTATGCCGGATTGATGACAATGGAGTTGGAAGAAAATACAGTTTTAAGCAAAAGGATCCTTTTAAGAAAAAATCGATGGCGATCGAATTTATTAAACAGCGTCTGGATATTCTCGAAAAAGCCACTGGAATTAATTGCTCATTTAAAATAACGGATAAGGAAAATTCTACAGGAGAAAGCGAGGGCACTTTAGTAGAAATTGTGATACCAAAATTCAATTAATCATGTTACATGCAGTATTAATAGATGATGAATACAATGGTTTACGTAGTTTGGAACTGTTAATTAAAAAATTTGTACCAGAGATTAAAGTTGTTGCTCAAACTACAGATCCTGCGGAAGGAGTTGAATTAATAAATAACTATCGGCCTGATATTGTTTTTTTGGATATCAATATGCCCTCTCTAAATGGTTTTGAAGTTCTTGAAAAATTAGAACACAAAAATTTCAATTTAATTTTTACTACCGCACATCAGGAGTACGCAGTGGCAGCAATAAAAAAGTCGGCAACAGACTATCTGTTAAAACCTATCGATTCGGAAGAATTGCTAAATGCCGTTCAAAGAATTCAGAAAAGAAAAGACGAAAAATTGATGTATCCAGATATTCAGAGCACGCTCAAAGAAATTGTAGGATTTAATAATCTTAGAGTCCCATTGCCTTCTAAAGATAGCATTGAGTACGTAACGCCATCAATGATTATTTACGTTGAAGCCAATTCAAATGGGGCTAAAATTCAATTAACAAATATGATGGTGTTAGAAGTCTCTAAATCACTTAAAGAATATGAATCAATTTTGTGTAAGGAGGGTTTACATTTTATTCGGATTCATAATTCCTTTGTAATTAATATAAATTATGTAACGCGCTATGTTAAGGAAGGTGTAGGTTACGTGGTACTTCAAGGAAATAAGAGAATACCAGTTTCAAAAAATAAAAAGGATGAGTTTCTAAGCCATTTAAAGCTGAGTGATGATGGGTTTAATTAGTCAAGCTCGTCACCTCCCCAACAATCATGATTTTTAGGTCCGTTTGAACCATTTTGTAATTGTTTTGTGAAAAAAGTTTGCAAGTAGCCCAAAAGTTCATTGGTAACTGAGTTACTAAGCAAAAATTCAAGTTTGGATCCGAAAGCATTGGCAATAATTTCTTTAAGTGATTTATGATTAAAATACGAAGTGTCTTCTTTTCCCCAAGGGTAACAAAAATTTAACCAATAGGGTTCTGAAGGTTTGTTTTCACCAAGGTAGTCAGCAGAAATCAATTCATAACAACTTGAACAATCAAAGGAATCGCCTTTTGTGATTGTGTTTTTAAAAGAAAATTCTAGAACGCTGGAATATACCGGTAGACTTAACTTTTCAGAGTAGTGTGTTCCTTCGTTCGGATAAAAAAAATGTGAGTTTTTGGAGAGGTACACGTTAATTCTGTTGTTAAATTTTTCAATGTTTTCTGAATCTATCCAAATACCATTTCCTGGTTGCGAGAAAAATAATTTCTTTATTTCGCGTTTCTCATTATCAATTCTTATAGTAATTCTTTTCCAGCAACCCATTTGACGACCCAATGGACCCAAATCAGGATCGGCGCTGTGACCTGTTATTGTATCTATAATCCATTTAATAGAGGTTTCAACTGTGCCGTCTTCTTCAAACAAAAACCAGAATTGTAAGTCAGTGTAAAGAGATGAATGTAATTTAGCATGAACATAAACCTTAGTTGTTTGTAAAGTAGTTTCGGAGCTTGGTGACGTTCCGTTAAACTCTAAATAATATCTGCCTCTATGTTTTTGTCCAACTGGTAAGTTTTTTTGGTTGGCTTGAATTTTAATTTTTTCAGAATCGTTAACCAAAGAGACTTTATTTAAATAACTTTCAACTGATAGTGGTTTGTGTTTTTCCTCAAGATCAAAATATAGGATTGGTGCATATCTCGCAATTAGTTCATTTAACTCCGTTAGGTTAGGTGCAGGTCTGGTTATTGTGCGTTCTGTTGTTTTTAACTCATTCATAATTTGTAGTACTAGGGTTTGTAGGTGTGTTATTTATCCTTTGATTTAATTTCCGGAACAAAAAAAATAACAGGGTTAATACAAACGTATCATTTTACTCTTTTTTAATCAATCAGGGTAAACCATGATTTTTGGTTCAGATGCCCCGTGAAATGTATATATTTGCAGAGAACTCAAACCTTAAGCTTTGTGCATTATATTGCAGCAAAAGGTATAAATTGTTTTAACGAATGAAGTATTCTTACCTAATTCTTTTGGTTTATTTATTCTGTCCCGGAGTTATTTGTTCTCAAAATGGTATTACTCTTACTCAAAAAACACACTACTGTGATAGTTTATTGAAAGAAGCTAATAAAGTTTACCACACCGACCCAGAATTGAGCCTCTTGTATACCAATAAAGTTTTATTGCACGCTACAAAACACAATTTAGAGCTGTGTAAGGCTGAAGCTTGGTATTCTGTTGCTAGAACAGAGATACTGAAAGGAAACATTGAACACGCACTTAAGTGTTTGAGAGACGCTGTTATTATATTTCAAAAGAATAATAAAAAATCTCGCGAAGCAAAATGTTACGATTTAATGTCTACCGCTTTCAGCAAAATAGATAAGGAAGGTGAAGGAATTTTTTTACTAATAAAGGCTTGTGATTTATACCGTGAAATTGGTGATACCCAAGGATTAATGTCATCTTTGACCAATCTGGCAAACGATTATTCATATATTGGTGAATATGAAAAGGGGTTAAAAGTGCTTTCGGAAGCTAAAGAATATATAAAGCCAAATAGCATGCAGTGGTTTTATTATTATCTCAATGCAGGCTTGATTAATTTACATAAGAAGAATTATAAGCTCGCAAGAATTCAGTTTGATTCCTCAGTAATTATTTCGAAACGGCATAAAATGTTGGATGCGCAAATAACGGCCATAACTGAGCAAGCATCATTATTGGCTCTTACACAAAAGCCGCAAGAAGCTATTTCTTATTACTGCACTGCTATTGAGATGGCGAAAGAAAACAATTTGCCTATTGAGGAATCGGATGCTCTTAAAGGTATTATTGGCTGCTACGAATCGATAAATAATTATAAAAATGCATTTCTATCTCAAAGCAGATTAAAAAAGTTATCTGATTCTTTATTCACGATTAAGAAAGTAAAAAATGTAAATGATATTGAACGCCGTTTAATGTTAAGCGAGAAGGAAAAGACGATTGCTTTGCAAAAATTGTCAATGGAAGAAGGAGTGAGAAAAGAAGAAACTAGCAAAAAAAGAATTGCCTTTTTAATTGCGGGTGCCATGTGTTTAGTGTTGGGTCTATTTTTTGTGGCATTTATTTATATCAGAACAAGACGTCAAAAGCGTGAAGTGGAAATTCAAAAAGCCAGAATAGAGCGACTAAATATACTGAACCAAAAAATATTTTCGGTGATCGCGCATGATTTTAAAAGCCCTTTAATTACCTTGCAAATGTTGATGGATCTATTAGATAAGGAAAATATTAGTCAGGAGGATTTAAATAGTTATACTGCCGATGTGCGTCATCAAATAACACAATCGAATCAGATACTCGAAAATTTATTAAACTGGGCGCGTACAGAATTAAACGTAAGCCATAATAAGAATAGTACAGCCAATGCCTGGAATATTGCTACGGAAATAGAAAAAGAATTAAAATTTATGGCTTCTAAAAAAGGAGTTAGTATACGAAATACACTTCCAGAAAATAGTGTGTTCCAAATTCCATCAGATATATTGAGAATTATTATTCGTAATCTTACTACAAACGCTATAAAATTCAGTTACGAAAAAAGCGAAGTGATAATTGGATTAAATTCAGAAGGAGGAATGTTTGTGAGTGATACAGGTACTGGAATTACAGAAGATAAGGTAAATGAGCTATTTTCAGGCACTTTAAAAAGTAAGTTAGGAACCAATAACGAAACTGGATTTGGTTTGGGACTGTATATTACCTTTGAGTTAATAAACAAATTTAATGGAACTATTTCCGTTAAAAAGAATAATCCTTCTGGAACTGTTTTTATATTTACACTTCCGAAGTATGCATAATATAAAAGTAGGTATTATAGATGATCACGAAGCGGTTGCGCAAGGCGTTTCCTTGGAATTAAAAAAAGGCGGGAAGTATATTGTTCTTTTTATTGTAACAGAAAAACAAAAAATTATTGAAACACTCACTGAACAGTCACCAGATGTTTTAATTATGGATGTTGTGATGCCGGGTACTTTAAGTGTTAATTCGTTTAAGGATGTTCTAAAAATATTCCCTCAACAAAAAATTATTGCCTATACTGCTTTAAATAGCCCAATGCTTGTAGAACTTCTTTTCAAAGCTGGTGTTAAAGGATATGTGAATAAGAATCAAACCTTACGTGATTTGGAAAAGGCTGTTTTAACTGTTTACGAAGAAGCTTTGTATTTACCAGACGAATATGATTTTATTCGACAAAAACTAAACGCAAGTACAAATTCGAATGAATTAAGTAAGCGTGAAATCGAAATTCTTATTTTAATTGCACTAGAAAAGAAAACTTCTGAAATTGCGGCGGAACTTTTTATTTCGGTGAGTACGGTGGAATCGCATCGAAAAAACTTATTCGAAAAATTAAATGTAACCAATCTAGCTGGCCTTATTAAGGCTGGAGTTAGTTTGGGGTACATTCATTAAATGGTTTCCTTATGTCTTTGTTACTTGGAATTTAAATCCAATTTATTTTAACAAACAAGGTGTTATTTTACTTTTTCTTCAATAATGCTACTAAGCCAAGTATGGGTCCAATTGCTAAAAGCATATATATAAGTTGCGGGTTTATTTTAGAGGAAACTAAACTTATGAATTGGATACTGACAATCGTTATTGAAAACCCAATGCAATTAACTATTGTAAGAGAAGTTCCCTTTGATTCGTCTGGTGCATTTTGAGCAACCAAAGTTGAAAATAGAGGAGAGTCAGCAATAACTACAAGTCCCCAAATAAACAAAAATAGGATAAACAGAATTGAAGATCTGGAGAATAGAAAAAATGGAGAAACAAGACAACATCCACAAGATAGCGCGAGTGATAACGTAGCTATTTTTTTTGCTCCAAAGTACTGTGAAAGCATTCCGCTGAACACGCAAGCTACCGAACCAGCCGCAATTATTAAAAAGGATAATAAAGAAACATTCAGATTAGTAGTTGTGTAATAATTGTTGCGGGATGTAATCATGATTGGCACAAAGGTCCAAAACGAGTATAGTTCCCACATGTGACCAAAATATCCAAACGAAATGGAGCGGAAATTTTTATTGGTAAAACCTTTTATAAATGCGGTTAACTTTATTTTCTGTGCGGGTTTACGGTAAGGTCCGTTTGGTACAAATAATAAAACATTCAGACCGCCAATGACGGATAAACCTGTAGTACCATATAAAACGTACTTCCAGGGAAAGCCCAACGTGAAATTTTTTAAAAGATGAGGGAAGGCTGTTCCTAAAACCAAAGCGCTGACCAAAAACCCTAGTGATTTTCCTAAACCCGTTTGATAATAATCAGAAACTATTTTCATACCAACAGGATAAATTCCTGCAAGAAAAAAGCCAGTTAAAAATCTGAACAAAAGAATTTCGCTTTCGTCTATATCATTAATACAAATACCAAGATTAAAAAGGCCCGCCAGAATAGAGCTACAGAAAAACACTAATGACGGTGAAAAACGATCTGAAATAGTGAAAACGGCAAAGACGAATGTTCCTGTAATAAATCCAAATTGAATGGCGCTTGTTAGGTGTGCTAAAAAATTCTGATCAAGATTTAAATCTTTTGCTAAATCTGAAATTATAGAGTTGCCAGCGAACCAAAGTGAAGTGCAGAGGAACTGAGAAATAACTATTATAAAAAGAATGAGTCTCATTATGTTTTAATAACGGTTATTAAGATGTCGCTTACCAGTTTCCAATTCTTCCATGACACTATGATCGACGTGAAGTTAAAATATTTTATCATGGTAAAACAAAAAAGCAAAATGCTGGGGATGAAAGCAAGTATATCTGTTTCAATAAATATTTATTATTTTACATAATAGTGATAGTGATTGTTTGTGTTGATAACCATGGATTATTGAGACCATTTATTGACAATGCATATTATCAACTCATCGAAACGGTAATGATTTCAATTTTCCGTTACATCATAGAGTAAGATTCGGGTTTTGCTGGAGTCTTCATATTCAAATGCCGATTTTTTATTGCAGTGATCAATATTGTAAGCCCAATCGCCCCAATTTGAACTCAGATAATGTGTGGCCCAGCTTTCCTTTTCTAATTCACAATTTTTATCATAAGTAACCTTTACGTGTCCATATATCTCTCGGTGGTATTGACCCGGCAGTAGTGAGTCTTCCCACATATTTGTTCCAATACCAAAATAAATGATTTCTTGCGTGCGATTGTATAATGTGAAAATAGCCTTGTCACATTCCTGGCTTTTAAAAGGGCAAGGTTCATTATTTCGAAGAGGTGAGCCGTTTTTTTTGTGACAGGCGAATAAAAGAAAGATTAAAACGAACAAAGTAATTTGTGTTAGTTGGGCTTTTTTTGTTTTTTTCATGATGGAAAAAATAGTGTTTAGGGTTATTTTTCTAGCGGCTGTTAGCGGTAGTTTTTTCTGTCCGGTTACAATGTCTTAAACCAGTCACGTTTAATGTTTACTTTTTCAACTAGTTCTATGTCGATACCAAGTTTTAATTCTTTTAATTTTTCAGCAAGGTCGTTGCCGTCCATTAAGTCGATTGGTGGCGCTCCGTCTCTTGATGCTTCTCGCTTGGCTTCACGAGTAAATGTCCCAGTTGTTATTATAAGTCCTTTGTCTGCACGACCAACCATTGCGCCTCTAAAGTCGCGAACTATAGAAGGTGAAACGCTGCCTTTGTAACGTTTTGCTTGAAATATTACGTGGAATGAAAGAACTCCGCCAAGTCTAAGCATACCTTTACCGTCAATGCCACCGTCATTTGTCTGTCCTGTTACTTCAACATTTTGAAAACCTAACTCACGTAATAGTCTTTGACAAAGTCTTTCGAACGCGCTTGGAGAAATGCTTTGTAGTTCTTCAATTATTTGTTCTTGCCAACTGAATTTTTGGATTTCTTCATCATCTTCTTGTTCTTCGATGATTTCAGTTGTCTTTGTTTTTTCCTTTATTAATCTTTCTTGCTTGTCCTCGGCGACAACTTTGCGTTTTACTACTTCTTTGTCAACGGATTTAGATTTGATGCCTTCCTCTGTCAACGCCCAAATACCACGTGATGAATTTTCTAAAAGTCCGTAACGCTTTAAATAATTTCGTGCCCATGCAAGTCGATACGTAAACTTACTCGTGTTACCACGATGGATTTCATTTATTTGTTCGTCTGTCAGTTTGAGAATTGTCGCAACTTGTTCTTCGATTTCTGGAACTGAACCGGAGCCACCAAGATTTTGTAATGCTGTCAATGTTGGATTGAACAAGTCGTCATATTTATAATTAAATGTTTCTTTCATTCTGTCGTCTTAAAATTGGCACTAACTACCTGCTTGTCTCGTAAACAAACGTCTACAAACGCTTACAAGTATTTAAATTGCTTAATCTAATTCTTCTGTATGCGATTCATCTTTAAAACTGATATTTACTTTGTTGTCGCAATTAAGGGTAGGACCATAATCAATTGTACGGGGATGATAATCACCAATTGTGAATACACTTTTTCCAAAAACAAAAGGGTGGAATTCGGTAACATCCGTAGCCCCTTGTGGTGCGTATGAGCAAGTCATGTCACGGTATAAAGGCGTATTTGAGTCTATTTTATAAGTATACAGTGTTTGTGAAGAGCTGCGCATTCCGCTAAAGCTTCCGATGTAATCTAGTTTTGCAAGATGCCATTTTACTTTTGCTTTTTTGTTTGCAAATACAGCAGTATCACTAGTGTTTTTCAGTGTCTTTTTAATCACTCCTTCCCAAACAAGATTTCGCGAAGGGTCTAGGTTATTGATGAATTGAAACTTGCCACTTATTTCCCAGGTTAAGTTCGTTAGAGCCGGATTGTATAAATCACCTGCTAAAGTGTTTCTTATATGCGCAGGTTGTGAAGGATCAAAAATTTGCACTTTCCAGTCATTTACTCTAAAATCATCTAAATAAACGCTTGCTGAAAACCCATATGACTCATAGTGGTTTGCATTGGGTTGAGCCCAATAATTATTTGTTGGATCGTAGCCGTAATAAAAAAAAGCAGCTCCGTTGCGAAGTCTACCATCTTTACATCGACTATTATTACAAGCGTAGACAATTTGTTTAACCATTGTATCGCTTACAATTGTTGTTGTAGAAGACGATTGAGAAGGAGTTGCCTCATAGTCGCCAGAAATACCTTGCGAAGCATAGGCACAGATCATATCAAGGTCTGAAATTACATAAGTAGCAAAACTAATGTCTTTGGAACTTTGTAATTCGTTATTGTAGGTGTATGGATCTGGCGTCGGAGCAGGAACGGGAACTGGGTTATCGATTTTTTTTTCTTCTTTCTTACAAGAAAAAATTAATAAAAAACTAAAGGCGATAAGAATGTTTTTAGAGGAGATGTGTTTCATTATTTCTGGGAGTTAATATGTATAAAGCTAGCGAAATTATTTAATACATAAAACAAACATATGAGTATCACAGAGAATTTTGTTTGAAGCATTATTCGTAGAATTAATATAAAGAACATTCAGTTATGTTAATCTTTTCAACAGGTGTTAACTCTTAATAACACCTGTTAATACTTTTTTGTTAAGCTCTGAAATCCTGAATAGGCTTATAATCAGACACTTTATTTTAAAAAGTTAATTACTCAGGTTTTTGTTAATAATCGCGTTTTATTGCCTCCACTAGCATTAGTATATTTAGTGGTTAGCACACAAATATGGCATTACAGGTAAATGTAAATGATATCCTTTCACAGCTCTATCAACACCGAAACGTAGTTGAGTTCTTATTCGCGAACCGTGAGAATATCACTGTGAATGAATTGTTGGGGCGTGAAGATATTTCACACGAACAATTACAAAAATTAAAATCGCTTGATCTTGTTTATGAGTATGAAAACATTGTAAGTCTGAATGACGCTGTAGTGGCGATGTTTGAGGACTTCATGGAGATAGGCGAGGTAACACCTGGTTTCATAAACGATTACATCAACGAGCTTACACGTCACATTCGTTTCTACCAAGAGGCACGTGAAATGCGCTTTTTACGCAGTATCAAAAAATACTTAAAACGTATTAATGCTACGCTTACCCGAGAAATCATCAAGCTACAAAAGAATGTTGACGATACTTACAAGAACGAAAGTAATTACCGTATTAAGCTTCAAAAGCTTGAAGATTATAGAGAAAAACGTGATACAATCATAGAATTTATTAAACGTACGACCGATGTTGTGGAGGAAACTCGCAATTTGTTTGCTTTAACAAACGATTCAGAATTGTATGGCATTGTTCAAGCGCTAAAAGTAAGTTTAATTGAAAATCTAGATTACTTAATCGAAATTCAAACAGACATTACAGACTACATCAATAAAATTCAATTTCAAATTGATGTTTACAAAAAAGCCCAGCGTCTTAAGGAAATCAAAGATCACAGCACGCTTCACTTCAAAACAAATTTCAACGAAATTGTTTCCAGTGTAAGTTCATTAAGGTATAATGGGCACAAGAGTCCTAAAACAAAAATAGCCATTGACTTTTTGTATACAGATGATGGACATGTTTTATGTAAACGTATTTCTGAAAAATACAAACTCACGCGTCTTATGGTGCGTGGCCTTGCTGATAGAATGGCAGGTAATTTTAAGGACAAAGGTTTAGAACAGCAAATAAAATTAGATACAGAAAAATTAGTAGAACGTTTTTTGGTGCAAACCAAAGAAAATTTATTTGAGTATTTGATGAATTATAAATTTCCAAAAGCAATTGGCAACGTTACATTTGAAGATAGACTCTCTTTGTTTGTGGAGATTGCAATGGAATACCAAAATTCTTTAGATTTTAAATATCGTTTACAGTATTACGATTATGATGATAGCCAGAAAAACAGAAAACGTCTGGGTTACACGTTAATTTTACCGTTGGCGACTAAAGAAAAAAAGAAAAAAGAGAAAGTTAAGGAATAAATTAAACCAAATAGGAAACATAAGGTCATATTAGACGAACAAAACAATTGACGATAAGATTGAACCACATAAGAAATATAAGGGAACATAAGGGAAGCGGGCAATTGAAGATAAGATTGAACCATATAAGAAATATAAGAACACATAAAAAAAGCGGGAAATTGACTATCGACTATTGACCAACGACTATCAACTAATGACTAACGACTAAAATAAAACAATGCTAGCAGAAGACTTCAACTTACCAAAACAAACACACGAAATATTTTCGGTAATGGCGCGTGGAAATTTTATTTCCAGTAATGGAACGAGAGACGGAATGAATCGTTTATACGACATCATTAATAATCCAGATAATTTTGACAGACTTCAGGCGTATTTTAATGTGATACGTTACAATATTGAGCGTGGAAATAACTTTTTTTATTTTTCAAAATTGAATGAACCAAATTCTGAGCTAGAAAAAAAGTTAGAACGTTTTGAAAGATACATTGATATTATTGATCTGTTTGCCAGTATGGATAATAAAATTACTATTGGTAGCCGTTTTAGACCAGGAGAAATTGCTGAAGAGTGTAATGCCAATGTACGTTTAAAACAAAAATTACAAAAAATTCCTTTATACCGTTCTGAAACATTGCACAACAAGGTGCGCGAGATTTGCGATTTAATGAGTCGTGATTCGTATTTGGAATTAGAAGATGAGAAAACGGAGTCATATAAGGTAATGGACTCCTATAATTATTTATTGGATGTGATTAATTCAGTAGCTATATATGACGAAACGGGCGATAACGATACGGCGCAAGGATTGATTTATAATTAGAATAAAAATTTTGGAGTTTAGAAATAAGTAAGAATTAGAAAATTAAGAATGGAAAACTGTAGAATATTAAATAGAATTGTTGAAATAAATATCTCCAATGTAAAATATGCGGATATTGAACTGAGTGGAAACACCTGTTTTGTGGGTACCAATAATTTTGGTAAAACCTCGTTACAGCGTGCTATTTTATTCTTTTATAGTGCTAACAGTCGTGGATTAGGTATTTCTGCTTCACAAAAACCATTTGAAGAGCATTATTTCCGTTACGAAAATTCTTACCTCGTTTATGAAATTACTACCGAAGACAGTGCTTTTTTTGTTATTGTTTACCGCCACAATAAATTAGTATTTCGTTTTGTTGATGCGCCTTATAATCCTGATTTTTTCTTTACGGCTAATAATGAAGCCATGAAGATTAAAGAGATTATAGCAAATCTTGAAAAAAGAGGCGTTTATATTTCTAATCAAATTGATACGTTTGAACGTTACAGAAATATTATTTTTGGAACTGAAACGGATAAGCAACTCTCAAAATTTCATTTATTAAAAGGAAACGAAAAATATCAAAACATTCCGAAATCTATTACCAACGTATTTTTATCTTCTAAAAGTAGTGTTGACTCTCGTTTTATTAAAGATTTTATTGCTAATTCATTAACAACAGAAAGCAGCAGTATTAAGTTAGAGCAGGTTGAACGCCAGTTACGCCAATTCAATGAGAAATATTCTGATATAGAAATTTATTTGAAAAAAGAATCACAGCAGTTAATTGAAATGATCGATAAAAAATACGATCAGGTTCATATGTTGAAAGGCGCACAGATGGAAATGGCAGACAAGCTTGGAAGTAGTTTGCGTTTTGCGGAATCTCAAAACGAAGCTATTCGTGATGCTTCAAAAAAGAAGGAAGAAGAACTTGAAAAACTTACAACAGAGCATGAAGAACTTAAAGATGGTATTGAAGGCAAACAAAATGATTTCAGAGAAGAAATTGGTTATTACGATCGTACAATTCGTGATGCCAATAAAAAATTAAAAGAGTACAAAGAAAAAAATATTGATGAGGCGGTTGGAAAAAATGCAGACCGTGAAAAATTACAAGTTGAATTAAACATTGCTCGTCGAGAATACGATAGTTTAACATCAAATGTTGCGAGTATTGAATTAAAGTATTCTTCTCTGATAGAGCAATTACGTAATGATAAGAGTGCTTACATTAACAAAATAAATTCGCGTACTGGTGAAATATTTAATCACTATAACGAATTACAATTATTACAGAAGAACGAATTTAATAAGCGTGATGCAGAGTTAAAACACAAACGCGAAGAATCATTTAATGAAGTTAATTCTGAAGTAACAGCAAAACAAATTGAGTTTAACGAATTAAAAAGTGAAGAAAAAGTTATTCGTACCACGCGTTTTTATGAGCAAGAAATTAAAAATCTTGAAAACGAATTAGCAGAACTTCGTGCTGTAAATTATAAAAACAAAAGTGAGCGCGCTATTAAACAAAACATGGTGTTAACCATACAACGTGAGTGGGAAGCCTTGGAGACAAAATTAAAAACCTCTTTAAGCAATCGTGTTAATCAAATCAATAATGAAATCATAAAAATTAAAAATGAGATTAAGGATATTGAAGGAAAATTAAATGTACAGCACGATGCGTTTTATGGTTATCTTGAAAAAAATGTAAAGAACTGGCATCAAACGATTGGCAAGGTTGTAAACGAAAAATTGTTATTCCGTACCGATATCTCTCCTGAAATGAAAGAGGAAACTGCTAACACATTGTACGGTATCAGTTTAAATTTAGAACCTGTTGAATTGGTTTCTAAATCTATTGAAGAATATCAGTTTGAAAAAAATGAACGTTTAGCACAAATTAAAGACCTCGAAGATTCCTTAAACCAATTTCAAACAGCAAACACAGAAGAAAAAATGTTAGCTGCCGATAAATTTGGTAAACAATTAGGTGAATTAAAAGAAGATGTTAAAGTGCTTACCTATTCTTTAGAACTTGCTGAAAAAAGAGAACAAAAACTAGGTCATGAGTTGGAAGACTGGAACAGTCGTGCCGGCAAAGAGGTTGAAGAGTCTTTGACTGGAAACCGCCAACGTTTAAATATTATTGAAGAGGAATTAGCCATCTTAACCAAGAAGAAAAATTTGATGGTTGAAGATTTCACTAAACAATTCGATAAATTAAAGGCGTTTAATGAAGAACGTCTCGCAGAATTAAAACAAAGACAGGAAGTTGAAATTTCGGAACTAGAAGTTGAAAAGAAAAATCAAGTTAAAGAATTCGAAAGTAAAGAAGAAGAGTTGTCTAAAGAAAAGGATAGCAATTTTAAAAGTAAAGGAGTTGATGCAAAACAATTAAAAGGTGTAGAAAGCCGCATGAAAGAATTGCAAGAAGCCTTGAAAGAAATAGAACAATACGCTCAAATAATAAGTGATTATTTAAAGGATAAACGTGAGACTTTTGATCGTTTGCCAGATTTAATTCAAAAGAAAGAAGAGTACGTAAAAAGTAACAATGATTTAGCAGCACAATTGGATGATGCTACCCGTAAGTTTAATATGAAACGAATGGAGCTCAATAAACAAAAACGTGCTTTTGATGAAGAATTGATTGATTTTAATAACGGTATTAATTTTTATAGCAATAACTTCCGTGAAACACCTGTTTATACGAAGTATGCAGAGATTATTGAACGGGCGGAATCGAAACGTACCAATTACCACATTATGGATTTGTGTACACAGTTATTAAAAAATGATTCTCACTTCAATGAAGAGTATGGTGCATTTCAACGTTATGTAAATGAATTTGCTGGAAAATTCAGAATAGACAATCACTTTAATTTTGCGATCCGTAACGATGCTACTCAAGGAGAGTATGAGCGTTTTGCGCAAAATTTACGTTCGTTTATTAATGAAAATAAAATTGAATTATCGATTGCCGAAACCGCAACACAAATTGGTTTAGTGACCGATAGTATTGCAACTAAAGTAAAAGAGCTTAGTGGACAAAAAGATAAAATTCAACACATTATTGGTTTAATTGCCGAGGACTTTAAGAAAGCTGAGTTTGAAGAAAGTAAGTTGATTGAGTTTATTAAAATTCGTTTAGAAGAATCAGACAACAAAGTTTACCGTTTATTAAAACGTATTCAGGAGTTCCGTGAAGAAAATGGATTGGTATACAACGAAGGTTTATTTAATACAGACTTCGCAACTGGCCAAAAACGTGAGATTAGCGGACGTGCAGTGAAATTGCTTGAGCAATTACGTAATGCTATAAAAGAACAAGAGCAAGAGGAAATTCGTTTACAAGATTTATTTGAATTGAAGTTCAATATTAAAGAAGGTATGAATGAAACCGGCTGGACGCATAAAATTGATAGCATTGGAAGTACCGGAACAGATATTCTTGTAAAAGCAATTATCTACATTACTTTATTACATGTATTTATTAAAGAATCTTCGCATAGAAGTAGTTCAGACTTTAAAGTGCATTGTATTATTGATGAGGTAGGTCAAATTTCGGCGCATTATTTACGTGAATTATTACGTTTCGCTAAAAACAGAAACATTATGATGATTAATGGACTTCCAAATAAATCTGGTTTAGAAAGTCATTATAAATACACTTATCAGTTTAGAAGAGAAGAGAATAATAACGTAAGAATTTTCCCAAGTATTGTAACGGAAGTTGAGGCTTAATCTGTGCCTAAAGAGGCAGGAACCACAAAGAGCACCAAGTAGACACGAAGGACACAAAGAAAATTCAAAATCCTTTGTGACCTTTTGTGAAACACTTTGTGGCCTTTGTGGTTAAAAAGAGCAGGAATCAAAAGGAAACAATAAGAAAAATCAAAACTGTTTTCTACTCTACGCAAAGCACTGTGATACTCTGTGATTAAAATAGAACCACTAAGGCACTAAGAACACCAAGAAACACTAAGGAAAATTCAAAATCCTCTATGATACTCTGCGCAAAACACTGTGATAGTCTGTGGTTAAAATAGAACCACTAAGGCACTGAGAACACTAAGAAGCACTAAGTGAAATTCAAACCTCTATGATACTCTGCGCAAAACACTGTGATAGTCTGTGGTTAAAATAGAACCACTAAGGCACTGAGAACACTAAGAAGCACTAAGTGAAATTCGAACCTCTATGATACTCTGCGCAAAACACTGTGATAGTCTGTGGTTAAAATAGAACCACTAAGGCACTGAGAACACTAAGAAGCACTAAGTGAAATTCAAACCTCTATGATACTCTGCGCAAAACAATGTGATAGTCTGTGATTAGAAAAAGAACCACTAAGGTAATTAGAACACTAAATGAAATTCAAAATCCTCAGCGATACTCTGTGCGAAACACTGTGATACTCTGTGGTTAAAACGCAGTATGCTTATTGGATATTTTTTTTTGTACTCTCAAACAAACCAGTCAAAACACGAATAAACTCTTTCCATTCGTATTTTTTCTTTTCAAGAATTACATTTTGGGTAAACTCATTTTCTTTTTCTTTCAGAAAATACTCTTTAATTTTTTCAGAAATAACAGGCACCGAATTTTCAACTACATAACCACAACTATTGTTTGGAACAATCTCAGCCAAACCACCTACATTTGTGACTAGCATTGGTTTTTCATAATAATAACCAACCATCGTTACGCCACTATTGGTCGCTTTTCTATAAGTTTGCGCAACAAGATTAGAAGCGCAGAAATAATATCTCACATCTTCGTTAGCAATAAACTTATCATGAAGTAAAACATGATTTTTCAATTCAAATTTTTCAATTAAATCCAGGTATGGTTGTTTATCTTCGTAAAACTCACCGGCAATTAAAAGCTTAATGTTTAGTTTTTTTATTTCGGGATCAGTCATTGCTTCTATAAGAATATCCAATCCTTTATAATGACGAATCAACCCGAAAAATAAAATTATTTTATCGTCTTGATTTAGTTGTAATTTTTCACGCGCCTCTTTTTTGCTAACAATTGGTCCGTACGTTTCGTACATAGGGTGCGGCGAATAGGCTTTTTTTTCTGTTTTTGAAAATTTAGAAATATCATTCAAAACAGTTTTACTCATTGCAATAAAACCATGGCAACTGTTTACAAAATAGTTGGTGAATGCCTTATCACCAATTCTTTTTTCGTGAGGAATAATATTATCGGTGAGCGCGAGTACTTTTGTTTTTGATCTTACCAGTCGTGCAATTGCGCCGAGACTGGGTCCGAAGAACGGCAACCAATAACGTATAAGGATAAAATCAGGTTTTTCTTTTTTAATAAAGGATGCAACTTTAATCCAGTTAAAAGGATTAACCGTATTGATTAACGTATGTATTTTAATTCCTGTAGGTGCTGAACCGCTTGTTTCAAACTGGCTGGAGCCTGGAAATAAAAAGTTAGGATACTGCAAAGAATAAGAAATAATCTGTGCATCGTGTCCCTCTTTATTTAATTCAGCACAAAGGTTTTCATTAAATTGCGCGGGTCCACCACGAAGAGGGTAGGCGGGACCAAGAATAAATAATTTAAGACGTTTATTTTTCACAGGGTATAAAATTACTGGTTATTTATTATACCTTTAATACAATTAGTAATTTCTTTTTAGTAGGGTATTTAATCAAAACCTAAACGTATGGAAGATAATTTTAAACCTGTAGCTTATTCAAAAACAACATTAAATGAACTAATGATTCCGGCCTATGCGAATTTTGGAGGAAAAATTCATGGAGGAATGATTCTATCGTTAATGGACAAAGTAGCCTATGCCTGCGCTTCAAAGCATGCAGGAAATTACTGTGTTACTGTTTCAGTTGAAAACGTGGATTTTTTAGAGCCAGTTGAGGTGGGTGAAATGGTAAGTATGTTCGCATCGGTCAATTATGTTGGAAAGTCTTCGATGGTGGTTGGTATTAAGGTAATTGCCGAGAATTTCAAAATAGGAACCGTTAAACATACAAATACCTCTTATTTTACAATGGTTGCAAAAGGAGAGAATGGTTTGCCTACGACCGTTCCAGGTTTAATATTAGAAACCAAAGAAGAAGTGAAGCGCTTTTTGGAAGCCATTAAGCGAAGGGAATTAAAAAGTTCATACAAGAAGGAACTTCAAAATGCGCGATTATCCTTATTGGTTGAGCCAGAACACACCTTGTTAGATAAGGAGCGTTGTTTCTTAAAACTATAATTTTATTAGGGAAGATTACAAATGAGCCTCATCATCAAATGTTCTTCCTTGATCATTGTGGTGACCGCCGTAGCCCAAACGTTTACCTGTTCTTAAAGCAGCACTGCTCGATTTTTCCTGCATTTCATAAACGGTAACTTGACCAACGCTATCATAAGGAGGCGTATACAAGTCGAAAGTAATGGAATAGATAATTAGTTCCATGACTATATCTGTAAGGTTTTCCTTTGAAATAGGTTGAATACTAAAATTATGATATTTGTAACCTATCTGTGTTTTGGTTTCAACAAAGAAATGATTCTCGCGATTTATAAAGATGCGAGCAATTAGACTTCCAACGTCATTTAAGCGATTGTATTTGTAAGAATCTGCCAGAAAATTGTAGACATTAATAATTCCGCAGAAAGCATTTAAAGGATTATCTCGAACGTATGCGGTTTTATACATTGCATTAGATTTATCAAACCCAAAAACATTCGAATGCATTTGAAAGTCAAGAATATCACCTGCTACCTTAAGTTGCATAGATTGCAAACTAATATCTTTATAAAAGAGATTTACGCGACTGTCAATTTTAGCAGCTTCATCAGCAAAAAAGTCAGCTTTCTCTTTTAAAATTTCTTTTAGCTGATTAAAGATGGCTATTGTGTTTGAATACACATCTTGCTTCATTACAGACTTTGTAGCGAGTAAGGATATGATGGTTTCTTTTTGATTTTCGCTTGGTGTGCTCATATTTTATTTTTTTAATACGCGCGAGCAAATAAAACTCTTTGCGTGCTTGGTTTTCCACTGTAAATGCATTTGCCATCTTCCATTGGATTGTTTAACGGAATACAACGAATGGTTGCTTTTGTTTCGTCTTTTATTTTCTCTTCTGTTTCAGGTGTTCCATCCCAATGAGCTAAAACAAATCCTGTTTTTTCATCCAACACTTTTTTAAATTCATCATAACTTTCAACTTTATGTGTCATGTTAGCTGTACGTTCTTTGGCTTTATTAAACAAGTTGGTTTGCATGTCGTCTAACAATTTAGAAATGTAAACATCTGCATCTTCAATTTTAATAACCTCTTTACTTAATAAATCTCTTCGAGCAACTTCAATGGTACCGTTTGCCATATCACGTTCTCCAACTGTAATTCGAACCGGAATGCCTTTTAATTCGTATTCAGCAAATTTCCAACCTGGACGTTGCGAATCTCTATCGTCGTATTTAACTGAAATATTTTTTTGTTCAAGTTTTAATTTAATGGCGTTGGCAACTTCACTCACTTTTTTCAAACCTTCATCGCCTTTATAGATTGGAACAATTACTACCTGTGTTGGCGCTAATTTAGGAGGAATAACTAAACCGTTATTGTCACTGTGACTCATAATTAAGGCACCCATTAAACGCGTACTGACTCCCCAACTTGTAGCCCACACAAATTCTTGTTTACCTTCTTTCGTTGCAAACTTTACATCAAACGCTTTTGCGAAATTTTGACCTAAGAAATGCGAAGTTCCTGCTTGCAGAGCTTTACCATCTTGCATCAAGGCTTCAATGCAATACGTATCTTCAGCACCGGCAAAACGTTCATTCGCTGTTTTTACACCTTTCACAACTGGCACTGCCATCCAATTTTCAACAAAGTCAGCGTAGACTTCCAACATTTTTTTTGTTTCTTCAACAGCTTCTTCTTTTGTAGCATGAGCAGTATGGCCTTCTTGCCATAAAAATTCTGTTGTACGAAGAAACAAACGCGTACGCATTTCCCAGCGCACGACATTGGCCCATTGATTAATTAATAAAGGAAGATCTCTATAACTTTCAATCCAACCTTTGTAAGTGCTCCAAATGATGGCTTCGCTTGTAGGACGCACAATTAATTCTTCTTCTAATTTTGCTTCAGGATCTACTATTAATTTTGTTTTATCATTTGGGTCAGTTTTCAAACGGTAATGCGTAACAACTGCGCATTCTTTTGCAAAACCTTCAGCATTTTTTTCTTCTGCTTCGAATAAACTTTTAGGGATAAATAAAGGAAAGTATGCGTTTACGTGGCCTGTATCTTTAAACATTTTATCGAGGGCAGCTTGCATTTTTTCCCAGATAGCATAGCCATGTGGTTTAATTACCATACAACCCCTAACAGCACTGTGATCTGCAAGATTCGCCTCCACTACTATATCGTTGTACCATTTACTGTAATCTTGTTCTTTTGTTGTAATAACTTTGCTCATAATAGGCTATAAATATAGAAAAATAGTACCTGATTCGATTTAGAAAAATCACAAACCATAAAATTTGTAAAATTCAATGAAACGGGGGTACAATTGCGTAAATTTACTTAAAATCTCCGCTCAATTAATCTTTAAAAGATTTGCTATGAAAAAAATTCTGATCCTAACAGCAATAGCGGCAACCTTTCTTAGTTCCTGTAAAACTTCACAACTTTCTACTAACAACATGGATGATGTATACGTTGTTCCTGCGGAAGAGAAACAGAAGGAAAAATTAGCAGCAGAAGAACGAGCGAAAGAAAAAGCTAAAAGTGAAGCTCTGGCTCTACAGAAGGAGGAAGAGGAACGCGCTGCTCAAAAGGCTAAAGATGATGCAAACCCTTATTACAAAGATCCCGAATACAACAAAGATGATTATTATGACTATGAGTATGCATCACGGGTGAACCGTTTTCAGAAACCAATTTACGGTGCGAGTTATTATGACCCTTATTACACAAATCTTTACACCTACAATCAAAATCCTAGTTGTTATGGAACCAGTATATATAGTACTTACAACTATGGCATGCCTTCTAGTCAGTTTAATAACTATAGTATTGGAATAAGCACTGGTTGGGGTTACGGCAATTATGGTTATAACAATTATGGTTATAACAATTTTGGCTACAGTAATTACGGATATAATAATTTTTATAATGACCCTTTTTATAATCCTTATGGTTATGGAAATACAGGGTATTACGGCGGATACGGATATAATAATTTTGGATATTCTAACGGTTTTAATAATGGCTACAATGCTGGTTATTACAATGGATACAATAATGGCCAGTGGGGATATTATAATAGTTCTGATCCTAATAGTTTATATGGTCAGGTATATAATGGACCAAGACAAAGCAGTGGCGGATCTAATCGTGATGTTCGAGGAGAAGGATCTAAGAGAGACGAAGGTGGAAGGAATAAATATTTTGAATCTGTTTCAGAGCAGCAAAATAATGTGCCAAGATTTAGCAGCAGCAGTAGTGAATCGGGTCGAAGTGGGATAAACACTCCTAATTCTGCCCCAGTAAATACAAATAATGGTATTTCTAATTATCCTGAAACAAATGGAAATTCAGGTAGACAAAGTGGTAGAAATACGGGTACTACTAATAGTCCTGGAAGAGTTAGTACAACACAAAGGGAAAGGGTAGATGAAAATAACAATTCACAAAACCGAAATAGTAACTCTGGTTGGAATAATTCAAACTCAAACTCCAATTCAAACTCCAATTCTAATTCTGGGTCAAATTCAAATTCACGCGGAGATGGAGGAGGGGGACGTAGCTCCTCACCAAGAAGTGGTGGCGGTGGAAGCACACGCCCTCGGTAATTTTAAAATGTACTTATGATCCGATTTAAACTCACTTTAATTTTAAGTAGCCTTGCTTTATTCTCTTTTTCTCAAAATGATTTAGATGCGATGCGCTATTCTCATACAGGTTTTGGAGGTTCCGCACGTTTTGTTTCAATGGGCGGTGCATTTGGTGCTGTAGGTGCAGATGTTACAGTTGGGGCATATAATCCTGCAGGGCTTGGTGTTTACCGAAAGGGTGAAATTTCTTTTGGGGCTGGATTTAAAGCAACTAGTAATGTTGGTGAAATGTATAAAACAGTGTCTTCGGTTTTCGATCTGAATCCTACTTTTAATAATTTTGGCTTTACTTTGGCCTTCAATGCAGCTAGCGATCAAGATAGCAGAAATGTTATTGGATTTTCAAATACACAAACGCAGAATTTTAATAATTCAACTCGAATGTCGGGTTATACAAATTCTAGCTCAATAGCAAAGGATATGCTAAACGAGGCGGAACAAAACAAATCTAAAGGAGTTGACATTACAAAGAATTTAATTTATGGTTACGAAGGATTGGCATTCAACACACTTCTGC
The DNA here is from genome assembly GCF_029625215.1 of Aurantibacillus circumpalustris. Lineage (GTDB taxonomy): Bacteria > Bacteroidota > Bacteroidia > B-17B0 > Aurantibacillaceae > Aurantibacillus > Aurantibacillus circumpalustris. The sequence continues at coordinate 4,309,132 of NZ_CP121197.1, read as the reverse complement.
TGGATACTGTAAATGGTAAATTCTTTTCAATGCTCGATGTGAAAAGAACCGTAAAACAAACACGTGACATCAAAACTTCGGGCAGGGTAAATGACTTGAATTTTTCTTACGCCTACGCCTACAAAGACAAATTTTATTTTGGTGCAAGTCTTGGCGTTCCCCAAGTAAAATATGAGTCAACAATAACACATACTGAAGCAGACAATCTTGATAGTATGCAAATAAAACTTATTAATGATTCTACTTTCAGTCATACGTATGTGGACGATATACCAATTCTTCGAAGTTATTACGATGATAAATTAGGCTTTAATAGTCTTGATTACACTGAGTATTTTAAAACTACCGGTAGTGGAATTAATTTGAAACTTGGTGCAATAATACGTGTAAATGATCTACTAAGAGTTGGAATGTATTATCACACACCCACTTTGTACCGCTTTAAAGATACGTATTACAATAGTTTAAGTGTTTCTTATGATGCCAATCCAAAAAACCCGGAAGTATTGCAGGATCCTGAATTGGGCGGAATATTTAACTATCGAATTATAACACCGGGTAAAGTAAGTGCAAACGTTGCTTTTATTATACAAAAATTAGCAGTGCTTGCAGTCGATTACGAATTTGTCAATTATAAAAGTGCAAGACTTGTGAGTGATGATATTTCCGATTTTGAAAATGCAAATTCGGTTATTAAATCAAGTTACAAAGGAGGACATAATGTTAGGGTAGGCGGCGAGCTAAACCTTAATCCCGTTATGTTACGGTTAGGATACAATATGCAGGGCAGTCCTTTTGGTAAAGCCTTTGTAGGCGATTATGTAAGAAATACTTTTAGTGGAGGTATTGGTTATAGAACTCAAAAGAAGTTTTATTTTGATCTTGTCGTTTACCACACACTAAGTAGCGAAAACTACTACCTTTTTAGCACGCTCGATACTCAAGCCCGTCTAAATTATAGCAGTACAAGTTTTGCCGCCACGATTGGTTTTAAGTTCTAATTTTTACATTTTTCGTCCTAAATCCTGTTATTCATCGAATAATTTCTAATTTTAGGTTTTTATTAAATTCTTTATTTATGAGCAAAAAAATTTTAGCAAACGATGGCATTGATGCTGTTGGAAAATCACTATTAGAAAAAGCGGGATATACGGTTGTTACTGACAAAGTAGCTCAAGAAAATTTAGCTAAAGAAATTAATGACAAAGGATATGTGGCATTAACCGTGCGTAGTGCAACCAAAGTGAGGAAGGATGTTATAGATGTTTGTCCTGGTTTGAAAGTGATTGGTCGTGGTGGTGTTGGCATGGATAATATTGATGTGGAATATGCTAGAGAAAAAGGAATAAACGTGATTAATACACCAGCAGCCTCCAGTAATTCTGTGGCTGAGTTAGTTTTTGCACACGCTTTTAGCGCTGTTCGTTTTTTATATGACAGTAATAAACAAATGCCAGCCCATGCAGAAGATAAATTTGATGAACTAAAAAAGAAGTATGCCAAAGGCGTTGAATTAAAAGGTAAAACTTTCGGTATTATTGGCTTCGGACGTATTGGACAAACCGTTGCAAAAATGGCATTGGGCTTAGGTATGAAAGTTTTGGCCTTCGATCCTTTTGTAAGCGATGTTGTTCTTGAAATTGAAATCGATGGTTTAAAAGCTATTCCTTTTCCTATGAAAACTGTAACAATGGAAAAGGTTCTTCAAAATTCTGATTTTATTACGTTTCATGTACCAGGTGGGAAATTAATAAGCAAACATGAAATCGCTTCTATGAAAAACGGTGTAATTCTTATCAATACTGCACGTGGTGGAGTTATTAATGAAGATAATCTTTTAGAAGCTTTAAACAGTGGAAAGGTAGCTTGCGCAGGCTTAGATGTTTTTGAAAATGAACCAAGACCTTCTGTTGCAATTTTAAAAAATCCGAAAATCTCTATGACACCGCATATTGGTGCAGCTACTAATGAGGCGCAAGAGCGTATCGGAGTTGAGCTGGCAGAAAAATTGATTGATGCCTTAAAATAGAAGGGTGCAACGCTATTAGTAACGATTAACAAATAACTTTTAACCCGTCCCAGATGGCAACAGTTCTCCCTTTTAAAGCAATACGACCAACAAGCGACAAAGTACATTTGGTAGCTTCACGCAGCGTTGATGGGTATAATTTACCAGAGTTAAAAGAAAAACTATCTGGGAATCCTTATACATTTTTACATGTAATCAACCCTGATTTTGAAGACGGTATTCGCACACGCCCGGGTTCAAAAGAACGCTTGACTAAGGTTAAAAAAAGATTTAAATCTTTTATAAAAGAAAAAATATTGAGGCGTGATGAAAAAGCGGCCTACTATATTTACAGGCAAATAAAAAATGAAAATGAATACATTGGTATAATTGCCTGCACGAGCATTGACGATTATTTATCTGGAGTTATTAAAGTTCACGAAGAAACAATTACTCAACGAGAAGTGAAACTCAAGGAGTATCTTGAAGTATGTGAGTTTAATGCAGAACCGGTTTTGTTTTGCTATCCGAATGATTCTGTTTTAGATACAATTATTAAAGAAGTTTCGGAAGGCTATCCGGATTATAATTTTTCGACCACTGATAAAGTTCAACATACGCTTTGGGTTGTTAACGATACCAAAACGGTTGAGAATATTGCAGCACGTTTTGCTGGAATACCATCTATTTATATTGCAGATGGCCACCACCGTTCTGCATCTTCTGCCTTACTTGGCAATGTGCTTCGGAAATCAAAAAAAGATTATACCGGTAAAGAAGCATTTAATTATTATTTGGGTGTTTTTTTCGCGGAAACACAATTACAGATCTATGACTACAATCGTCTGATAAAAGACATGGGCGAATTGACCACCACTAAATTGTTAGAGAGTTTAAAATTGAAGTTTGAAATAAAAGAAATCAACGAAACTGTATTTAAGCCGACAAAAAAACATGAAATTAGCATGTATACGGCGAATAAATGGTATTCTCTTGTAGCAAAAACAGGCACTTACAATAGTGAAGATCCGGTTGGAAGCTTAGATGCGTCTATTTTAACGGAACACATTCTTTCCCCTTTATTTGAAATACATGATTTAAAAATTGATAAACGTGTTGGTTTTATGCCTGGAATTAAAGGTGCTGAAGCCTTAAAGAAAAGCGTAGATGATGGAAAAGCGGAGGTTGCATTTGGATTGTATCCGGTAACGATGGAACATTTAAAATGGATTGCCGACACAAAAAGAATTATGCCACCAAAATCAACCTGGGTAGAACCAAAGATGAGAAGCGGTATTGTTATTTATAGTTTTGAAGAGGAAACAAATTGATTTAGGAAACGTAAATCCTTCTAGCAAATGAGTTCAATTGCAGAAAATCTCCAAAGAATAAAAAGTGAAATTCCCACCGATATAACTTTAGTGGCTGTTTCAAAAACAAAACCAAATGCGGCAGTTCTTGAAGCTTACGACGCGGGTCAACGCGACTTCGGAGAGAACTACGTTCAAGAGTTAGTTGATAAGCATGAACAATTACCCAAAGATATTCGTTGGCATTTTATCGGACATTTACAAAGCAATAAAGTAAAATACATTGCGCCATTTGTGCATCTCATTCATGGCGTGGATAGTTTTAAATTACTTCAAGAAATAAATAAACAAGGTTTAAAAAATAATCGCGTCATCGATTGTTTGTTGCAACTGTATATAGCGAAAGAAGAAACAAAATTCGGTTTGTTGTTTGAAGAAAGTGAGGCGATTTTAAATTCAGAATCCTTTAAAGCTCTAAAAAACATTTCTATAAAGGGCTTCATGGCTATGGCCAGTAATACTGATAACAGTGAACAAATAAAAAGCGAATTCCTTTCTGTAAGGGAATTTGCTAGAGAAGCATCTTCCGTTTTCCATCTTCCGTTTTCCACTCTAAGTTATGGTATGAGCAGCGATTACAAATTGGCGCTTGAAGCCGGAAGTAATATGGTGCGTATTGGGAGCACAATTTTCGGCGAAAGAAATTATAACTGATTTTGAAAACAGAAAATTTGTTTTAGTTTTGTCCAACTAAAATCCCAATATGAAAAAAATCGTACTAGTTTTCTCTTTCGCCGGTTTAAAGCTCGTAGCACAAGATACATTAATTTTTAAAAATCAAACAAAACTTATTTCTTTGGTATTATGGGTTGGTGAAGATAGCATTCGGTACAAGAATATTGAAAATATAACTGGCCCTGATTTATATGCTCGTAATTCAGAAATCCATTTAGTTAAATATCGAAATGGACGCGTTGAGAATATAGACAGTCTGCAAATAAGAAATACAAGTTTAAAAAATTTACAAAAACAAACTGAGTCTTTGCAAAGTAAGGCTGAAAGTAATTCTGTTCAAATGTATAAGAACGGGACTTTTCATGCCGAAGTGAATTACAAATGCAAAGGCTGTAAAGTAGGATTCTTTTCTTTGGGCCTTTTATTAGGACCTATTGCTGTTATACCCGCTTTCTCTACAGCTTATATTCTTCCTTCAGATAAAAAGCTTGCTTATCCAAGCGAAGAATTGTGGCAGAATAAAGATTATCAGAAAGGATATAAAGATAAGGCGAGTGCGATTAAACGTCGTGCTATTTTTGGTGGAACTTCTGCGGGAGCTATTTTATCAACATTCACAACGGCAGTGTTAATTAATATTTTAACCAAGCGGTAAAGAAAAAGATGGACATTCGTGAACGCTTAGAAGCAGAGCATAGCAAATCTTTAACACTGGCAATTGTTAAGTTTATTGGTGATGACAAAAAACGTTTCAAAGAATTGATGACAATTTTTTTAAACGGCGAGTATCGTTTAACGCAGCGTTCTGCTTGGCCACTCAGTTATATTGTTATAGACCATCCTGAATTGTTGCAACCATATTTCGATGTCTTTCTTCAAAAACTCAACGATGAGTCGCAACACCCGGCCATTGCACGTAATATTTTTAGAGTATTACAGGAAATCAAAATCCCAGAAAAATATGAGGGGATCCTAATCGACAAAGCATTTAAAATAATTATGAGTGAAATGCAGCCGGCCGCCGTACGTGCCTTTGCAATTACAGTTGCAGCAAAAATAAGCAAACAGTATCCAGAACTAAAAAATGAATTTCTTATTATTTTAAAGGAGCTCGGTTCACTGCCTCAATTGCCTTCTATGAGGTCACGCATAAAAATGGCGTTAAAAGAGTTGAAAACTGTATAGAAACTACACTTTAATTTTTTACTTTTGCGAACCCGGTAATTATTGGGATCAAAATCATGCAGTTCGAGTTAACATCAGAAATTCTTGATAGCTTAAAAGAAGCCATCGATAGAAAGGACACTTCTTATTTAAAGGAGATGTTGCATGAACTCTATGCACCTGATATTGCGATTATTTTTAATCAACTCGATTTAGAAGACGCTGCATATATCTACGAACTCTTAGATGATGAAACGGCACCGGCGGTTTTATTAGAATTAGATAATGATAGGCGTGAAGAATTCTTAAGCACTTTTAGCAGTAAGGAGATAGCAGAGCAGTTGGATAACATGGAGAGTGATGATGCTGCCGACGTTATAGCTGAATTACCAGAAGATATTCAAGAAGAGGTACTTTCTCATTTAGAGGACATTGAGCAGGCAAGTGATATTGCTGAGCTTATTAATTACGAAGATGGCACAGCGGGATCCTTAATGGCAAAGGAATTAGTGAGTGTGTATGTTTTTGAAACTGTTTCGCAATGTATTGAAGAAATAAGGCAACAGGCTGATGATGTGGATGTGATGTATGCGGTGTATGTTTTGGATAATAATGATCGTTTGATCGGAATGCTTTCGCTGAAAAAACTAATTATATCGCATCCTCTCGCACGAATTGAAGAAATTTACGAGCCAGACATTCAATATGTAAAAACAAATACTTCAAGTGAAGAAGTAGCAGAGTTTATGCAAAAATATGATCTTGTTGTTTTACCAGTTGTAGATCAATTAGGGAGACTTGTAGGTCGAATCACTGTGGATGACGTGATGGATGTTATCAAGGAAAACGTAGAAGAAAACATTCAGCGAATGAGTGGTATCTCTGACGACGTTGACAGTAATGATAAATTGTGGCGTTTATCACGAGCGCGTATTCCATGGTTGCTGGTAGGTATGTGTGGTGGAATTGTTGGATCTCGTATTATTGGTACGTATGAAGAGCAAATAAAAATACATCCTGAAATGGCCTATTTTATTCCTTTAATAGGAGCTATGGGTGGAAATGTGGGTGTTCAGAGTAGTTCTATCATTGTTCAAGGTTTAGCAAACAATACACTTTTAGGTGTAGATATTATGCCGAAACTCTTTAAAGAACTTGGTGTAGGACTTATTAACGGAATTATATGTTCAGGTTTAATTTGGGCTTATGCCTTTTTAATTGAGGATTGGCAATTGGCAGCTACAGTAAGCACAGCTTTAATGGCTGTTATTTTATGCGCGTCGTTTTTAGGAACCTTTGTGCCTTTAACAATGAACCGCTTTAAAATTAATCCTGCTTTAGCAACTGGGCCTTTTGTTACTACTCTGAATGATATTATTGGAATTAGTATCTATTTTCTTACCGGAAGAATTCTGTACTCCTTCTTTTAATTTTTCCACAATATTGTTTTATCGGAATTAAACACTCTATTATCAGGGCTTCTGAGGCAAAAAAATATTTTCTAAATTATTTTTTTTATTTTAAATTAATATGTATTTTTGCAATCCCAAATCCGACTTATGGATTTTTCATAAGCAATTTGGCCCGTTCGTCTAGGGGTTAGGACACGTCCCTTTCACGGATGAAACACGGGTTCGATTCCCGTACGGGCTACCAAACCCAATTGGTTAGCATTAAGAAACCCTCAGAAATGAGGGTTTTTTTGGTGTAAATGGGTTCTTGTTCGCGGTTAAACACTGTGTTTTTAAAACAATTGATTTAAGAGGTAAAAGCTAAACAGAACTATACCTTGCCCTGTAATCTACTGGAGATAGTCCGACAATTTTTTTAAACACTTCTCTAAAAGATTTATCATCTGTATAGCCAACTTCGTGCATGACCTCAGAAACATTTTTGCGACCTTTTTCTAAAGTGCGTTTTGCAAGCTCAACCTTCGCACGTTGCATATATTCTAAAGGTGTGTTACCTGTTGCTTTAATGAAGCGTCTATCGAAGTTTCGACGACTAGTCGCAAGTTTGGCAGCTAATTCTTCGAAGGAAATTTTTTCGACCAGATTTTTTTCGATATAGGTCTGTGCTTTTTCAACCATTTCATCTCCGTGTGATTTTTGCCCCGAGAAAATAATAAATTCTGATTGATTGTTTCTATCCATTTCAATCTGAAAAACTTTGGAGCAATATATTGCTGTTTGCCTGTCGTAGTATTTTTCAATCAAATAGATGATGAGGTTAAGAAATGAATACGCCCCACCATTAGTGTAAATGCCATTTTCGTCGGTGATTAATTTGTCTGGCTTTAAATTCACTTTTGGAAATTTGTTTTTAAAATTTTCAGTAGCAGACCAATGCGTAGAGCAGTTTTTACCATCTAACAAACCAGAAGCAGCAAGGATAAATGCTCCAGTGCAAATGCTAGCGATTTCTGCGCCAATTTTGTGCTGTTTTGCTATCCAGTCGATTAAAATTTTATTGGCTTTTACTGACTTTTCAAAATTATGATTTAATGATGGGATAATGATGAGGTGTGTTTTCTTAATAGCGCTGATCTGCGTGTGTGGTTTCACGCTAAAAAGCCCATTATAGAAATTTATTTTTTTTGATACACCTGCTAACTGAATCGAAAACACTTCTCTTTTTCCTGTTTTCTTCCAGTATTCATTCGCTCTAGTAAAGATCTTATATGCGCCAACAATACTACTGAGATTGTTTTCTCCATCAGGAACTAGAATGGTTAAGTGTTTCATGCGATTATAAATTTGAGACAAAAATACAGAATCTGTTTGTCCAAATCAACCCGTTATATAGTCTATTTGGCACCTTATTATTTTGTTATATAGAGCATAGCTTTGTATTGAACATCTAAACTAAAAAAAATGGAAACAAATCAAATTATTGTAAAAATGGTATTTGACAGGTGGTATTCTCTTATAGAACGCTGCGACGAAATATTTAAATCTTTAAGTGATGAACGGTTGGAACAAGAAATTGCCACAAGTAAAAACAGAGGGATTTATATTCTGGGCCATCTGATTGCAGTGCATGATGATATGATGCCGATTTTAAATTTTGGTGAAAAATTATTTCCAGAGTTAAAAGAGATTTTTATCAAATCTCCGGACAAAACGGTGAAAGAAATTCCTTCGACAGCTGAGTTGAGGACTATGTGGAGCAAGCAGAATGAGGTAATGACGAAACTATTTAAGAGTCTTAAAGCTGAAGAATGGTTCAAGAAGCATAATTCTGTTTCGGATGAAGATTTTATAAAAGAACCGCATCGAAATAAATTAAATATTATAGTTACCAGAGTCAGTCATCTAGCATATCATAATGGACAATTGGTCTTGATGTAACAAGGATAAAGTCATTTCCGCCAAATTTTATTTTTATGATGAGGAAGATTATTTTACTGGTAATCATTTTAATTTGGATGCTCCAGGCGCGCTGCACAAATACTAAAACTAAGAATGAAAAAATAATGAAAACAACTCAAGTAGATTTTACGACAAGCATTTTGGTAGATCAAACTCCAAAAGAAGTTTTTAATGCGATTCTTAATGTACGAGTATGGTGGCAAGGATTACACAATGAAAAGATTGAGGGTAAAACTTCTGAACTGAATGGAGAGTTTACGTATCATGCGGGTGAAGGGGCCCATTATTCCAAACAAAAATTAGTAGAGCTCATTCCAAATAAAAAAGTGGTTTGGTTGGTTACAGAAAGCAAATTAAATTTTTTAAAAGAACAAGATGAATGGACAGGAACGGAGATTAGTTTTGAGATATCAAAGGCGGGTGTCAAAACAAAAATTCGTTTCACACACATTGGCCTTGTACCTAAAATTGAGTGTTACGAGGTATGTTCTGCTGTGTGGAATCAATATATACAGCAACGACTTTTAGCTTCAATTAAAGCGAAGAATTAATTTAAACAATTCAAATAGTAAATTATAAATTTTAGAAAACACTAAAACATGCAAAATCAAGATTATACTACAAGCATTTTGGTAGAAAAGAGTCCAGAAGTAGCTTTTGGCGCTATTAAAAATGTAAGCGGATGGTGGTCTGAAGAAATAGAAGGCAAAACAAATCAATTAAACGATGTGTTCGATTATCATTTTGAAGATGTACACCGCTGCAGAATGAAATTAGTAGAATTGGTGACGAATAAAAAAGTAGTTTGGCTAGTGGAAGAAAACTATTTTAAGTTTACCAAAGATAAAAGTGAATGGATTGGTACCAAAGTTTGTTTTGATATTTCAAGTGAAGGTGATAAAACAAAAATTTCGTTTACACATTTTGGATTAGTTCCCGAATACGAGTGTTTTGAAATTTGTAAAGGTGCGTGGACAACTTATATTACTAAAAGTTTGCGTGATTTAATTGTTACTGGAAAAGGTCAGCCCAATGCTGCCGGAAAACCAAGGACAGAGGACGAAAAAAAGCTTGGGCAGAAATAATAGTAGTTTGAAGAAAGAGAGTTTGTCTATACTTTTTTAATAAATAGGATAGAACGAAGATCCTTGGTAATTCTTAGTAAGTAGGACTAATTCAGTTTGATCAGTTTATTGATTTGACGGATATTTTTTCCAGATGTCTGGAATAGATATACGCCGCTGTTAAGTGAACTTACATTAATCGCATTTTTACCTTTGTTTAATTTCTGGCTTAGTATTTTGCAACCGATATGATCAAAAATTATTATTTCTAATTCCTCTTCCGTTTCAATAAAAAATTCAGTTTCAAACGGATTCGGATAAATTTTTAAATGAGAATTGTTTAGATTTTCTTCGTTTATAGAAGTGCATTTAAGAACAGTTACTGATACAGTTGCATTAGAAGCACAACCATTGGTGAAAGTTCCAGTAACGCTGTATGTCTGCGATACAGGTGGTGAAACTGTGTAGCTAGCTCCACTAACACCTCCCGGAAACCAGGTGTAGTTGGATGCGCCTGATACATTTAGTACACCAGCTGTTTGTAAGCAAATCGAAATACTTTGTGCGTTGAGGGTGGGGCTTGGGTACGCTGCTATTTGTGTGATAATAGAATAGTTGCAGTTTGGACCATTGTCATTTACGGTAACAGTGTAGGTTCCAGCGTTAAGTGAAACTATTGAACTAGTTTGGGCGGATGGAGACCAGGTATAAGAATAAGGACCGAAGCCGCCTGAAATATTGAGGGTTGCTGATCCTGTGCAGGAATTACTGTTCACTGAAATAAAAGGACCAGTAATGATGACATTTTTATAAACGGTGTCAGCCCCGCATTGGTAATGATAAATTAATTTAACGGGATAAGAGCCGGAGCCACCAAAATCATGAGTAGGATTGGAAAGTGTGGACGTATTCAACGCACCTGTTTGTGGTTGACCAAAATCCCAGGAAATGCTTTGAATTAAATCGTCAGCGGCACCGCAACCAGCAATAATGGTAGGGCTTGGTGCTACAGTGAAGGAAGCTGTAAAGCAGCTACTCAGCGTATTGAAAGTGTAAGTATATGGAGGAGGGCTTCTGAAAGCACCTCCAAAAAAATTCGGAAGACCTGCGCCATTGCTTCCTGTTGACATGGATAAAGCCATTGGTGTGTAGTTACAGGCGATGCCGAGCAGATTGGGATTTTCAATGGCAGCGAGTGTTTGTGAATTTGTTATGACAATGTAAATTTTGCCATTTGGCGCCAGTTGAAACTGACTGTGTGAAAACGCGGGATTAGCGACAGTTGTTTTAGATGCGTGTATGAGCGTATTGGAACTTGCGCAAAGATCCCATTGGAAGACACTGGATGAAGTACCATTGGAGGTGCCGGTATAAAATTTTGTTCCATCACCTGAAAACTCACATCCATAATGATTAACGGTACTTGTTATTAAAGATAAATAATTAGACACTATCCCGGTACTTTTATCAAAATCAAATAGTGCTACTTCGCTGTTATTGGAACCATTGTAAAAGGTTAAGCCTAATTTTTTACCGTTCGGTGAAAGTTTTATTGTTCCTTGACCGTAGGCTGAGTTATTAGGTGTAAAAGTTGGTGGCGCTGGCCCTATTGATGATAACACAGGTGTGAGATTTAATCCCGATGAGTTTAAAAGAAACGATCGAAAATTATTGTTATTAAATTCGTGTGTAACAATCCACATGTCTACACCATTGCAATGTCTCACTCCATTGAGTTGCTCGGTGCAAGGAGTTGAAATAGGGATATTCTTAGCGGTTACCGAACCCAGGCCAGCGGCTAAACTCATGTCTACAAGTGAATAGCGAAGTCCATCGGAAGTGCCCTGGAAAGCCAATGTGAAAACATAATAAATAGTTGAATTGCCAGGTTGTTTCACAATGAGCGATGACTGAACGGTACTACCATTACCAAACAGTCCTGTACCATTTGCCATAACTAATTGTTGTTTATTCCATACGATACTTCCGTCTGTATAAAACAAGAGATTACCAGCAGCATCGGCAGCACTCGCACTGCCTTCAAAAGTATTCAGTGTAGTATGGTTTATTACCGAAGGCGGACTTGTCATAAAATCCAAACCAGTGTGCCTACCAAAATACCATTTGCTAAATTCGTTTTGTGCAAATGAATTTATTGATAGAATAAGAAAAACAAGGTGAAACAGATAATTTTTCAAGGGCTATTTTTTTGGTGTATTTCAAATTTACTTAAAAAATATAAATTTTAATAACCCCTTTAATTAAAACACTCTGAATGGCTTTGTTTTACTCTTGCGTTTCTTATTCTATATCACTTAGGTTTTCGAGTTAAAATTATTCGAGCAAATTTAAAAACACTTATTTCCAACCACCACCCAATGCAGCATAAACGTTCACCATCGCATGCATTTGTTGCATTTTAGTTTCAACTAATTCAAACCTTGAATCAAGTGCGTCACGCTGTGTCATCAGTACTTCCATATAATCCGCTCTAGCTGATTTAAATAAACCCGTTGATATTTCAATGGATTGCGTTAAAGCTTCAACCTGTTTTGTCTTTAAATCAAAACTTTGTTGTAAATTCTTGATGTTTGAAATCTGATTTGCAACTTCGATGTACGCATTTAAAACGGTGCGTTCATAATTGTAAACGGCTTGTATCTGTCTAGAATTGGCTGAATAGTATTTTGCTTTTATACCATTTCTGTTTACCAATGGTGCAACTAATTCTCCAGCCAAATAAAATAACATAGATTCAGGCAACGTAAATAAAAATTGTGGATTAAAAGCCTGGGCGCCTATACCGCCAATAATATTCAACGAAGGATAGAAATTAGCTTTCGCTACCTTCACATCAATTTTAGATGCAGCTAATTGTTTTTCGGCCTGACGAATATCGGGACGATTTTCAAGTAACTGGGTAGGAATACCAGTGTGAATCGAATCAGGAACTAGGTTAGTAAAGTTTTCAGAATTTCTTGCAACCGGTTGCGGAAATCTTCCTACCAAAAAATTAATTCTGTTTTCAGTCTCTGTTATTTTTTGCAAGATATAAAATTGACGACTTTGATTCTTAAGCACCTCTGCCTCAAATTTACGCACCGCTAGTTCGGTTACTTTAGCGGATATTTTTTCAAGCTTCACAATTTCTAAAGCATTTTGTTGTATTTGAATGTTCTGTCTAAGAATATTCAGTTGATTATCTAAGGCCAACAATTCATAATACGAATTCGCTATTTCAGAAATTAAATGCGTTACCATGAAGTTTTTTCCCTCAATGGTAGAGAGGTATCTGAAGACTGCGGATTTTTTTGCGTTCCGTAATTTTTTCCAAATATCCACTTCCCAAGTAACGTGCGCTGCTAACATAAGATCCGGTAAAGGGTCAGGGAAAGCTTTGCCTGGCATTATATCTGTTGTTGCATCTACAGCTCCATTTCTTGTGTAACGCGCCGATTTATCGATACCCCCTCCGACTCCAATGTTTAGTGATGGCAGGTACTCGCCTTTTTTGGCACGTATTTCATTTTTTGAAATATTTACTTCTTGTAAAATGATATTTAGTTCCTGGTTTTTTGTCAAAGCAGAATCAATGAGCGCGCTTAAATTAGGATCCTTAAAAAAATCCTTCCAAGTTTTTTTTGCTGTATTGAGTGTATCCTTTGAATTAGTATAACTCTCTGGAACCGTTTTGATTTCGGTTTTTCGCCCTAAATACGGAACAGCACAGGCTGAAAAGAATAGGGAAGCAAGAGCTATCCCTATTATATTTAATTTTCTTTTATTACTCATTGTCATCGGTATCTATTGTTTGAGGAAAATCGTCCATGCGATGAACTAAATCTTCGGTTAAAGAACTATCATCTTCATTTTTAATCAGCGAGCGACCTTTAGCCCATGTACCAAAAATATAATAGAGGCCTGGAACAATTATGACACCGAAAACCGTTCCAAAAATCATACCTCCAAGTGCAGAGGAACCAATAGTTCGGTTACCAATAGCGCCGGCACCGTGTGCGATAACTAAGGGTATTAGTCCTGCGATAAATGCAAAAGATGTCATTAAGATTGGTCTGAAACGAACCTTTGCACCTTCTATCGCTGCATCGATTACGCTGGCGCCTTGTCGCTGTTTCTGCACAGCAAATTCTACAATTAAAACTGCGTTTTTACCCAACAACCCGACGAGCATCACTAAGCCGACTTGTGCATAAATATCATTTGCTAAACCCAAACCTTTGATGAAGAGAAACGACCCAAAAATACCCGCAGGTAAGGAGAATACGACTGCTAAAGGAATGATAAAACTTTCGTATTGTGCTGCTAAAACAAAATACACAAATACTAAAACGATGATAAAAATATAAATAGCTTCGTTTCCTCTTCTGGTTTCATCATAGGAAAGAGCTGCCCAATCTATATCAAATCCATGTGGTAATGTTGCTTCGGCTACTTCTTGAACAGCTTTGATTGCTTCACCGCTACTGTATCCTTTAGCTGGCCCACCTCTGATTGCAGCCGTGTTGTACATGTTGTAACGGTTAATTTCATTTGCACCTTGCTTCTTTTTAATTTTCATGAAAGCAGAAAACGGAACCATTTCACCGCGATCATTTTTTACATAAAGGTTCATCACATCCGATGGAAGTCTTCTGAATTCAGGGGCTGCCTGAACAAACACTTTAAAGAAACGCTGGTATTTAATAAAACCAAGTTCATAGGTACTTCCAACAAAAATGGAAAGAGTATTCATGGCGTTACCAATGGTCACTCCTTTTTGCATCGCAGCTTGATTATCGATTTCAATTTCGTATTGGGGATAATTCGCACTGAAAAAAGTAAACAAGCCCGTTAATTCCTTGCGCTTACCCAACTCGTGCATAAAATCGTTTTTTACTTTTTCTAGCAAATTGTAATCACCACCATTGGTTTTATCTAAAAGTTGTAAGGCGAAACCACCAGCAGCTCCAAAGCCAGGTACAGCCGGTGGATCAAAAAACTCAACGGTTGCACCTGGAATTTCTTTCGCTTTTTCTTCAAGCTCAAGAATGATTTCAGTCACCGTGTGTTTTCTTTCCGACCAAGGTTTTAAATTAATTAAACAAGTTCCAGCATTAGATCCCCTTCCTTCTGTTAACACTTCGTATCCTGCAATAGAGGACACGGATTTTATTCCATCAACATCTTTAATAAGCTCTACTAATTTATTGGAAAGATCATTGGTTCTTTCTAAAGTTGAACCAGGAGGAGTTTGAATAATGGCATACAGCATTCCCTGATCTTCGCTAGGAATAAATCCTGATGGAAGATTATTACTAATAACAAAAATTCCAAGCGAAAATATGGCGAATAAGCCTACCGTGACTAGTTTGCGATGAGCAATTAAGCGTAGAAGCCAAACATATTTTCCAGTTAGTTTTTCAAAGCCTCTGTTGAAGCTGTCGAGAAAGCGATTCATCCAGGTTTTCTTTTTTGGTTTACCATGATTGTTTTTTAAAATCATGGCACAAAGCACTGGCGTTACAGTGAGCGCGACAACACCTGAAAGCACAATTGCTGCGGCCATGGTGATAGAAAATTGTCTATAAAATGTACCAACAGGTCCAGTCATAAATGATACAGGAACAAATACTGATACCATGAGTAGGGTGATGGCAATTACGGCACCACTAATTTCTCCAATTACTTTTCGTACGGCATTATAAGGAGAAAGATGTTCTTCTTCCATTTTCGCATGCACAGCCTCGACGACGACAATAGCATCATCGACAACAATTCCGATCGCAAGTACAAGAGCAAATAAAGTAATCATGTTGATAGTGAGTCCGAAAATTTGCATCACAAAAAAGGCGCCTACTAAGGATATTGGAACCGCTAATGTTGGAATCAGGGTAGAGCGCCAATCGCCCAGGAAAACAAATACTACCAAGGCAACTAAAATAAATGCATCTCTTAATGTATGTAACACATTTTCAATAGAAGCATCTAAGAAATTAGAAACGTCGTAACTAATTTCATAATCCATTCCTGGAGGAAATGTTTTTTTTAGTTCATCTAATTTTTCTTTTACTTTCTCAATCACCTCACTGGCATTACTTCCATAGGTTTGTTTAATAACCATTGCCGCAGATGGATGTCCGTTCATGCTCGAATAAATATCATAATATTCACTACCTAATGAAACTGTTGCTACATCTTTGAGTCGAAGGTTTTCGCCGTTCGGATTAGATCGGATAATTACATTTTCATATTGTGTTGGATCATTAAAACGATCGGTGTATGCTAAAACATACTCAAGCGCTTCTGCTTGTTTGCTATCACCTCTACCAATACGTCCGGGTTTACCAATAATACTTTGATCACTGAGTGCTTCCATTACTTCATCTGGTGAAACCTTGTAAGCCCTCATACGATCAGGGTTTAACCAAACACGCATAGCGTATTGGCGACTTCCTAAAATTCTAACTTGTCCAATGCCATTGATACGTTGTAGTTCAGGCACCATGTTAACACCTGCGTAGTTAAACAAGAATTTCATGTTGGCATCTTTATCCTTACTGTAAAGATTTACATACATGAGCATACTTGGAATAACAGGAGTAATAATCACACCTTCCCTTTGTACCAAAGTTGGTAAACGATTTGTTACCTGTTGAACGCGATTAGAAACTTGCACTAATGCTTGATTAATGTCGGTCCCCGGGTTAAATATTACTTGAATATTTGCTTCCCCGGCACTGGTTGCATCGGAGGTCATGTAACGCATTCCCCAAGCTCCATTAATAGCTTGTTCTAAAGGAATGATTACAGATTCCGCGAGAGATTTTGCACTTGCTCCAGGGTAAGAAGCGCTTACCATTACCATGGGTGGAGCTACTTCAGGAAATTGGGAAGTAGGAAGTGTTTTAATTGCCAGTGTACCAATAAATAAAATAACAAGTGATATTACTATTGCGAGTACTGGTCTTTGAATAAATTTATTAAACATTTTCTTTTTTTTAAATTATTGGTTTATTCAACGTACACTTGCAGTTTTGGAAATACTGTTTGAGGATTTTCATACTCGTAAGTAATCTTGTCCTTGTCTTTTACTTTACGGATTCCTTCCAGAAGTATTCTTTCGTTTTCGGCCAGTCCAGACTTAACAACGTAGAGATCTGGCATTTCTGAGGCGATAGTAATTTCTCTTGAGTGAACTACATTTTCTTTATCTACAACATACACAAATCTCTTTTCTAAAATTTCGTAGGTAGCTTTTTGCGGAATAAGAATTGCTTTTTTAATAGGAATTGTCATTTGAATATTTCCTGTTTCACCATGTCTGAGAAGTGCCTTAGGGTTAGGAAATGTTGCTCTAAAAGCGATGTTGCCTGTTTCATTATTGAAGTCGGCTTCAATTGTTTTTACTACACCAGAATAGTCGAACTGTTGATTGTTTGCCATTAAAAGATTTACTTTAATTAAATTTTCTTCTTTGGCATTTGTTTTATAATCTAAATACTCCGCCTCCGGAACATTAAAATAAACCCACATGTCACTGTTATCAGAAAGTGTGGTAAGTAAGTCACCTTCATTAACAAGACTTCCCAGCCTTACTTGAAAATGATCCATGATACCATCAAATGGCGCTCTAATCTCAGTAAATCCTAAGTGAACCTGTGCAAGCGATACTTCTGCTTTTGCTCTATCTAATTTAGCTTTGGCTAATGCTAATTCATTGGGAGATACTACTTCGCTATCGGCGAGTTTTTTTGTATTTAAATATTCTATCTGAGCAAAGTCCGCTTCTGCTTGCGCCTTCTGTAGTTCGGCCTGATAAATCATCGGCATGATTTGAAACATCATTTGACCTTTTTTTACAACTTGACCTTCGTCTACAAATATTTTTTCCAGATAACCTTTTTCTAAAGCGCGCATCTCAATGTGCTGAATGGAGTGGATTTGACAGACATAATTCCTAGTGATTAAGGTGTCTTTTTTTAAGGGGCTAGTTACCAGGAATCTGGTTTCTTCTTCCTTTTCTTCTTTTTTTGAACTGCAACTTGTGTAAAGTAGCGATGTACATACACTCGCTAAAATGAGAATTTTCCTCATAGTTTTTTTTGATTTTTTAATTGTGATTTTATTGATCCGCTTAGAAATAAGCGCGAGGTTTTAGCAAAAGCTAATAACCACTAGTAAATAAAATGCTAGGCGAATGCCAGCCATTTCTATTACTAAAAAGAAAATTTAAATCAGACTCTGAATACCTGAAAGGCAATAAAGCGAGGCGAAGAGGAAAAAGTTGAATACGCGAAAAAAGAATATGTTTTTTCAAGTCCCGTTTTAAGGTTATTACTAAAAAAGGAGTAAAGAATTTGAATGAGAACTAGAGGTGTTGACTTTAATTGATTTTCTTCATTTGACTCTCCTTCACAAAGTTCCATTGGAGAGTTTTCAGCTGTTATTGGATTGGCTGTAGTCTCAACAATTTTTCTTCTTTTCATTGTGCTTGAGAAGTGAGATTTTATTGCACCTTTGTTTTGTTGTGCGCTAAGGGAAGAAATAATACCAATATTAACAAATAAAACTCTAAAGATAAATGCCACGCAAATGACGATAGCAGAATTTATTTTTAAGTTTGTTAACATGGACTAATAATTTCAGAGATCAAAAGTAAAGGATGTTTTAACAAGGATAATATTCTTTAGTTAAAATTAACAATTTAAGTATTGAGATAAATTTGATTTCATGATCAATAATTTATGAAATTATAAACTTGAACCACGCGGCAGCCATTGCTATTCAAATTATTTTATTTTTGAAGTAAGATTTAAAGGAATCTCTTAACAAAAAAAGTACCAAGAAATTTATCAGCATTTTAACCTGTAGGTAAGCATCTCTATGATAAGTAGAAAAATAAATAGCAGCGAATCACCTTTCATATCTTCCAAATTAGCCCTATCTTTGCTCACTAAAATCTCCAACATTAACTTATAATGAATAATATAGTTACGTGCTCAAATATTTAAATACCATTACGACAAGATTCTCTGGCTTTATATGTCTGGCATGTTTACTATTTGTTTCAAACAATTTTTTTTCGCAAAATCAAGATAAAAAATGGTACTTCGGATCTGCTGCTGGACTAGATTTTACAAATAATCCTGTTACGCAAATTACTTCCAGTTCAATGTCTGGTTACAAAGAAGGAACGGCGAGTGTTGCCGACGCTTTTGGAAATTTATTATTTTACACCGATGGTGTTACTATATGGAATAAGTTGGATCAGATAATGGCTAACGGAACTGGTTTGTTTGGTAATGTGCTTACCACGCAATCTGCATTGATTGTAAAACGACCAGGTGCGGCTAATATTTATTTTGTTTTTACACTTGGTAAATCAGGTAGTTCGTCTAGTTTTTGTTATTCTACTGTGGATATGAATCTTGCGGCAGGAATGGGTTCAGTAACTACAAAAAATGTTCTTATAAATGCACCCATGTGCGAGAAACTGACAGGTACAAAGCATTGTAATGGAATAGATACTTGGGTTGTAACGCACGATTATAATAGCAGTGTTTTTCGCTCGGTATTAGTAACTTCAACAGGAGTGAGTAGTTCCGCCACTCTTTCTCCAATTGGATCTCAGTGGAATACAAGTTTTCAATCTTATGGCTCCGCAAAAATATCGCAAAATGGAAAGCGATTGGCGTGTGGTGTTTATTATAGCAACGCTCCCGTTGGAAATTTTGAAATCTATGATTTTGATAATGCAACAGGACTTGTTTCAAATCAATTATCGTTAAGCATACCACTCACTTTTCCTGCGCAGCCGGTAAGCAGTAGTCAAACTCCGCCACCGCCCCCTAAATTGGTGCCAAGTCCATTAGTATGTTTTCCTTACGGATGTGAATTTTCTCCTGACGGAAGCAAGTTTTATGGTTCTGGCGCAGTTGATTCAGTCATCTATCAATGGG